>JANOAR010000001.1:0-15837 GCA_031411235.1 Verrucomicrobiota bacterium
ACTCAACAGCCGCATCCAAGCCATCAAGAGCGCAGCAAGAGGCTTCCGCTCCTTCGCCAACTATCGAGTGCGTATCCTCTTCCACTGCGGCAAACTCGATCTCAAACCCTCAATCGCCCATTAAAACCCGCGTAGAACCCATAAACTCAATATCGGTCACTGGCAGTGCGGCCTTCACAGCCAGCGCCTTCATTTGTACGATGCGATCCATCGCTCGATGCGCGGTTCGCAGACAGCCTTCGTGATCTTGCACAAAGAAGCGTAACATCCGCCGCACGCTGTGACTGATGAAGATGTTATGCCAATACACTTGCAACAGTGGTGGGATGCGCACGCGGCGAAAGAACAGTTTTTGCCGCGCAAACTCTTCGACATATAACAGCTCACGAATCACTTCATCGGACAAGCGCAGTAACTCGATGAACGCATTCGCATCGGGGCAGCCGATGCTCTGCGCAAACTCACGCACGGCATCTTCGACCAGTGCGCCCTCCTTAAACAGGCGCAGTGTCACGAACGTGTTCAACTCCGTCCACAAGGCCGTGCCATCGACGAACGCGAGCCGTCGAAACGGCACCCAGCCGCCTGTTTGGCACCACACCATGCAGCCAACGATGTTATCGGCCTGGCGCAGTTCTTGGACATAGCGCTCATACTCCCAACCTACAAATGAGGGATACTCGCCACCGCCTTCATACTCGCGACGGGTTTGCAACTCGATGATCTTTGCCACCTTAGTGCGGAAGAAATTACGATTCAGAGGCAGGTAGCGGAAAAAGTCGCTCTCGCCGTATTTCATCGAGACAATCAGCGCCTCGCTGTCGATGCCTTCGAGCACCTCCGCGAAGGTGCCGCGATGCCACATCAGATCGCCAATGTGATACGCACCGACAGTCCAGGTGCGGAAAATGAGCTTGCGTTGATATGTCTCAAACACGGGCAACATCGCTTTGAGAAAGGCGTTGGCTTGCACTGGATGCTGAAGGCATAGCTCACTGTGGAAGTCATCTTTCACATCACAGCCATCCGATTCACCAATGCGAACGATGACACCACTAACCTCGGGGAAGTCGGCTAGAAAGCAATCCAATAAGACACAGATGAAGTCCTGTGGGCTGATGTTTTGCGCTTTGAGCACCGCTCGCAACCCTGCCGTGGCAGAGAAATAATCCATCGTCACATACACCGCGAGTCCGTGCGACTGGAGCGTTGCGAAGCATTGCCTGAACTCTTCGCGATACCGCGCGATGCGTTGCCTTACCTCCGGCTCATACCACTCGTGGTCAGCTAGGTGCGAGACATCATCGAGGGACACCGCATTGAAACCGATGCGGCTCACTCGCTGCGCAAAGGCTTCAAGATCATCGTGTATCTGCCGCCAGCGCGAAGGGGCAGCAGAGGCTAGGTGGTCGAAGGGTATCTTCGACCAATTGATTGTGCGGCGATCATAGCCGCGAAAAAACGGGCCAATGGCGTCAATGAGATAGAGGGCGTTCTGCACGCGCCATGATAGCGATGACACGCGTTCGGGCTCGAAACACTTCCGTCACATTGTGGCTGAGAAACAGCCATGCACTCCTTGCGTCATGATCGTCACGATGACCGCCTTGTTTGCTGCACTGATTCGGGGATTCTGGCAGACTATGTTCGATGCCCCACAAGCAATTACCGCCTGGCTTGAATGCCGTGATGAGAAGGCGGCACGTTGGATTGTAGAGCAGCACCGCCCGATGGTGCGCCGCATTGTCGCGGGATGGGTAACACAGCATGATTGGATCGATGACCTGGAACAACTAACCTTTATCAAGGCCTTCCATGCGATGCCTCGTTTGGTGCCTGGCAGTCGATTCGATGCGTGGCTCTCCACCATCGCTCGCAACACTTGTTCCAATGCCCAGCGTAACTTGAAGCGCAGGATCGTACACTCGGCCACGGACTGTGGCATCAAAGACTACGCCGACATGCTGGTAACGCACGATGTGCTGCCCGAAGATGATGAGCCAAGACAACGCGAAATCGTGCGCCTGTTCTCGCGCTTGCGGGTCAAGGATCGTCGCTTGCTGACACTCATTCACCTCGAAGGTCGCAGCACCCATGAAGTGGGCGAATGCCTCGGCATCAGCGAGGGCAACGTGCGGGTGCGTCTGCTGCGTAGCCAGCGCCTGCTGCGCGACGGTGCCCTCAGACTGCGGGCTGCGGGCCACCTCTGATAATCACGGCTTGCCAACCACCCTTGCTGCGGTGGCGCTGTGCCTCGCTTCGCCCAGTTGCAGGGTCACAGGCAGTGATGTCTTGCCGCTGAGTTGCTTCAGTTCGCCCTGCCATCCATCACCTTTCAGCACGATCTCGAACTCCAGCGAGCCGCCGTAGATCACGCCATACGGGTTCACGTTGCGCACCCGGAAGGTGCTGCCTTTCGCGGTGGCTAGGCCGCTGCGGTCAGGTTGGAAGGCGATCGTTTTGCCGCCAATTTTCAGGGCCACGGTTTGATTGAAGATGGAGAAGGCATCGAAGACCGTGACGGTGCCAGCGAGTTGCAGCTCGTTGCCGTTGATGAGTTCAGCGCGTTTGATTTGCAACGATTGCCCAGCGGTAGTCAGGCCGAAAAATGCGACGCTGGGATCAGTGCTCACCGCCTTGGCTGCCTTGGGATGGATGGTGAACTGGGTGAACATGCCCTCCATCATGTGCTCGGCCACATGGCAGTGGTAGAGCCAGGAGCCGGGGTTACTGGCCACCATGTCGGCGACTTTCATGGTGGCGGGCAGCAGTTCCACCACATCCGTGCGACGGCGGCCATCTTCGAGCACTCGCTCGCCATGCCAATGGGCGGTGTGGAAGTCGTCCTCCGAGCCAAGGGCGAAGACATACCAACGCACTCGCTCGCCTTCGTTCATATCGAGGCCCGTGAGATTGCCAAAAACGAGCCCGTTGATCGCGTGGCGGCCACCAGCTTCCAGCATCTGCTGTGTCTCGACCCAGGGTCTCGGTGGCGGCCACCTCGTTCGGAGTTGATGTATTCCAGAGCCTCCAGAGTATCCGCGTCCAGGCCGCTCTCGTCGAAAATCATGAACAGGCTCGCCATCTCACGATCCACGTCCGACGGAGTGCCGTCGGCGCGAGCGCGTTTTGGATCGGTGACGAGAATGAAGCCGACGAGACCTTGGTTCGCCTCACTATCACCCGTGACATGGCTGTGATAGAGCCAGCCTTTAGAACTGGGCTCCGAGGGCATCGGGCCGCTGGCTTCATCGAGCTGCCAGACATAGGTGAATCTGGCCCCCGATGCGACAGCCGCACCGAGTCCTGGATTCGGCTGGTAGTAGGCCCCTTCATTGTCCTTGTCGTAGCGCACACCGTGCGGGTGCATGGAGAGCGGCTGCGGGGTGCGATTCAGGAAGGTCACGGCCAGCGTCTCGCCCACCACACCACGCAGCACAGGGCCGAGGATGCCAAGCCTGTCCGTGGCAAAGGCCTTCGCGCTGAACGTGGCGTCCGTGTACTGCACATAGCGCAGCTTGCTCACAGGCTGGTGATTCTGCACGGGCGGCGGCAGGGATTTGCCACACACCGGATCACTGCCCAACGGTGCGTAGTCCCACAGCACGGGCTCCGCAGCGATGTAGTAGCGGCGGGTTGTGGCAGGATCGGGTGCCTTGCCGAAGAGCTTGCCGCCCACATCGCCCATCGCAGCGGTGACGGTAACGGTGGGCGCAGTCTGGGCCGATGCGCTGACGCAAAACATGATGAAGAGGAAGGCTTTGGTCATGGACACGTTCATGCGAGCAACCCAATGACGAGGCAAGCCATGCCCTGTGTCGAAACCGTCGCTTACCTTTTGCGAGGGACTGCGACAGAGATGGCCGATGAAGCTGTTCCATCTCCTCCTGCCCTGTCTCATGCTGCTGCCTGCCAGCGCCGCAGAACTCACCGTAGGCGACCTCGTGCCCGATTGCGGATTGATTGATCAACACGGTAAACCCTTCCAACTGAGTCAGTTCAAGGGGCAAGCTTTAGCCATCACCTTCATCTTCACCCGCTGTCCTCTGCCCGACTTATGCCCACGCATGACGGCAAATTTTATCGCGGTGCAGCGTGAGCTGGCGAAGGACAAGAACTGGCACTTGGTGTCGATGTCCTTCGACCCCGAGCACGACACGCCAGCGATCCTCGATGCCTATGCGAAAGCCCACGCTGCTGATGCCAACCACTGGACTTTCGCCACGGGCAAGGTGGTCGAGTTCGGCTCGTTGTTTGGGCTGAAGGCCGTGGTAAAAGAAGGGTTGCTCGACCACAACCTGCGCACTGTGGTGATCGACGCCACAGGCCGCGTGCAGCATGTCTTCAAGGGCAACGAATGGACGGCGCAGGAGCTGGTGTGGGAACTGCGCAAGGCGATGCGGTAGAGTAGTGATGAGCTAAAGCTCTGAACTACTCTACGGTGCCGAACTCACCTTCACCCGGTAGAAGCGTGTCATGCCGGGCGTGCTGCCCGGCGCTGTGCCGGTGGTGGTGCCGTCATCCGTCCACACGCGGGTGGTGCCATCGCCGAGGACTTCCACGGAGGCATTGTTCCAGGTCATAAGGTCGGTGCTCCAGAGCACTTGATACTTGCGATCGGGCAGTGTGGGGAAAGCTACGTCGATGCTGCCAGTCGAGGCATTCGGTGGCGAGGTCGTCCACTGGTAGCGATCCGATGCGCCGGGTTGCAGGCCGAAGAGGTACTCGGCTTTCGCATCCAGCCCGTCGCCGTCGGTGTCGGCTGTCGCATCGGCGTTGCTGAAGCGGTTCATGCCGTTGGCAATTTCAAACTCATCGGCCACGCCATCGCCATCGCTGTCCGCCGCGCCTTGCTTGATCATGGTGAAACTATCGGGCGTGGTGAAGGTGCCCACAGTCGCTCCTTTCTCGACATACGTGGCATCGAGGCGTGTGCCGTTGACGTCGATGTTGAAGGTGCCGCCGGTGTTGTAGCTCACATACATGACGGGGTGGTTGAGTGAGCCGCCGGAGATTTCACCCGCGCTGCCAGTCACGGTATAGACGGCCCCGAAGTGATCGCGCGGGCCGGTCAGCGGCTTGATGTAGGCTCCACCAGCGGTGCTGGTGAGGCCGCGCCCGGTATTCTTTTTCATCGACGCGGTGAGCGTGCTGGAGACGCCGTAGTGGCCGTCTAACAACACACTGCGTTCATACGCATGGCTGTGGCCCACGAGCACCATATCCACGCCGCCAGCTTCGAGAATGGGGCCGAAGTTGGTGCGCATCTGCACCATCTGCGTTTCGGTGTCGGAGTCGTGGCTGCCCTTGGAATACGGCGGGTGGTGGAAGAAGGCGATGATCCAGGTCTTCGTAGTGCTGGCCAGATCATTCGCCAGCCACACGGCCTGCGGCCCTGTGGCGGAGAGGCTGCTGGTCTGCGAGTCGATGTTCACGAAGTGAATGTTCCCGTAGTCGAAGGAGTTGTAGCGCTCTGTGCCGCTGGCCACGCCGCCGCATTCGCCCGCCGTGGGAAAGGTGAACATGTCGAAGTAGGGGAAGTTCGCGGTGGTGCTGGTACTGCCGTTGTTCGCATCATGATTGCCCATGCAAGACCACAACGGCATCTTGCGGAACATGGTGGGATAGATGTCATAGAACCCCGCCTGGTATTCCGCATCGGTGCCGCTGTTGTAGGCGTTGTCGCCGAGCATTAAGCACAAGTCCGGGGCGCGGCTGCCCGTCCAGGCGTAGTAGGCATCGCGCACATCCCTTTGGAACTGCGTGGCGCGCCCGCAATCGCCGACAACCCAGACGCGTGTATCCGTCGCGGTGCCAGGCGTTGGCGAGGTGCGGAAAGTGTAGTCCACCGTGTCGCCTACAAGCGTGTCCGTGGGCGAGCCAATGCTGTAAAAATACCGGGTGTGAGGCGACAAGCCTGTGAGTTGCACGACGTGATCCGTCCTGGCGGCGCTTTCATTCGCCATCTGGTTGAGGCTGCCGACGGCGGTGCCAAAATTCACGCGACCAAACACGGGCTGCGTGGTGCGCCAGCGGATGATGATGCTGTTTTGGTTGTTCTGATTCAAGTAGGGGCCTCGGGTCAAGGTGCCGCTGCCTGCATTGGCATTCACGGTGATGCTGACGGGGCTGGAGGTCGTTGCATTGGCATCGCTGTCGGTTGCTACGGCGGTTAAGATGTAGGTGCCCATGGTCGCGCCGTTCCAGGTGTAGGCAAAGGGTGCGGTCAATGACTCGCCAAGTTTTGTGGCACCTTGGAAGAACTCAACCTTGCTCACGGGGCCTTCCGCATCGCTCGCTGTCGCGATCAGCTCCACGATGGCGGGCGTGACATAGATAGAGCCGTTCGATGGTGTGGTGAGTGCGACCGTCGGTGGTGTGCCGATGGGCAGAGTGATACTCACGTTGTCGAGGCCGTGAACTTGGTCGGGCGACGTGGCGACGGCGTTGTCGTCAATCCAGCGGAAGAGGATGTTCGCGCCATTGTTCCAGGCGGCGTTGAGCGCAAAGGTGGCGGGTGCGATCGTGCTTACACCGATTGTATTCGGCACATTCGACAGCGTGGGATTCAGCGACGCAACATTGCTCCATGTCGTGCCATTATCGAGGCTGTAAAAAAGCCAGTAGCCAGGCAGTTCGTTCGCCGTCGCCGGTGCGGTAAAGCGGCGGATGTCATAGCCGATGCGCAGTGAATGGATCGCGGCACCGCTGGCATTGGTGAGGCTCAATTGCAGCGCCACGAACTGCCCCGTGGTGGGCGATGTTCCAAGCGCACGATCCGTTGGCGATGCTGGTAATGCATAGTTGAAGCCTGCGGTGTTGCTTGATGTCGTGAACGTCGTGAGGGCAGTCAGAGTGTTATTCAGCGTGCTCGCTCCGCCAACGGCTGTGCCTGTGATCGGGATGGTATCCGTGAACGTGGTGTTACCGCCGCCGAACACCCCGTAGAATGACCAGCGTGTGGGCTGCGCGGTGCCGGTGCCCATGGTGTCGAAGGTCTCGGTGAATGAGTTAATGAACGACCCAGGCGCGAGCACGGTGATGCTGTTGGCGCTGCTCGTGGCGCTGCCACCATCGTTGTCCGTTGCCACAGCAGTGAGCGAGTAACTGCCGGGTGCGATGCTGCTCCAGACGAAGGTGAACGGTGCGGTGAGGTCTTCACCCAGCTTTGTCGCTCCTTCATAGAACTCGACCTTCGAGACAAGTCCGTCAGTATCGCTCGCACTCGCGGTCAGCGTCATCGCATTGGCGACGATGCTCGCGCCATTCGCGGGTGCGCTGAGCACCACGCTGGGCACCACGTTATCGACATTGGTAACAGTGAGGGCAACGGCGGCAGAAGTGGTCGTGGTCGCTGCATTGTCAGTGGCTTTGGCGGTCAGTGAATAGCTGCCGCTGATGACGCCCGTCCAAGCGAAGGTGTATGGAGCAGTGCTGTCTTCGCTGAGCTTGGTCGCGCCATTGAAGAACTCAACGAGCGTCACCGTGCCATCCGAATCGGCAGCATCGGCAACGAGATTGATCGTAGCAGGCGCATCGAAGGTCGCGCCCGCTATCGGTGCCGTGAGAGCCACGGTGGGCGGCAGGCTGGCATTGACCGTGACATTCACCCCACTGGAGAGCGTGGCCTGGCCAGCCGTATCGACGGCCACGGCTGTGTAGATGTAGCTGCCCACGAGCAAGCCGCTGATGCCGTGCTCGTACGGTGCTGTGGTGTCTTCACTGAGCTTCGTCCCGCCTTGATAAAACTCGACTCGGGCGACACTGCCGTCTGTATCGGCAGCCTCTGCGGCGAGCGTGAAGGCAGCGGGTGCAGTGTAGCTGGCATTGTTGGCAGGAACCGTGATCGCCACTGTCGGCGCAGCATTGGCAGTGGTGCTGAAGCGGCGCGTGGCGGTGGCCACGGTGTTGATGCCGTCATTCACCGACGCATACCATTCGTAGTCCTTGCCAGCTTCGAGACCCGTCCAGTTGAGCGACGCCGTCGTGCCAGCGGCAGCCACATTGACGGTGCCTAGCGGTATCCAGTCGGTGACCGCAGTCTGCATGTTGTAGCTGAGGGTGAACTCGCTGTCGGCATCCGTTTCAAAGGTGCCCGCGGTTGGATTCACGGGATTGGAAACGCGGTAGGTCTTCGCCGTGATCGTGTTGTTCGTTGGCGAGAAGATGAAGTAACGCAGCCAGCCGTCGCCACCATTGACGCGGCCCTGGTAGTCCTGGAGCACCGAATAGACCGTGCGGCCCTGGAAGGTGTCTGAGCGACGCCCTTCACCGGCGACGTGACCACCGAGCATGAGGAAGAGGTTCGGATTGTCCTTCAATTCGTTGTAAAGAATCTGGCCCTGGGCGCTGAAGGCAGCAGGATTGCCCGTGTCGATCATCCAATGCGTGGTGATGATCGCTCGGCGGTTCGGGTGAGCTTTGAGCAACGCGTCCGCCCAGTCGATGATCGCTTGGTAGGTGCTCTGGGCACCAGGGAGATACTCGAAGCTGATGCCGATGAAATCGAGGCCGCTGGCGCTGAAGATCTGGTAGTTGTTGTTGTTATTCGAGCCAAAATTGCCGCCGTAGTAGTTCCGTCCGGCGAAGCGAGAGGTGCCGAAGTATTGGTTGTAACCATTCGTCGTGCCGGTGCCACCGCCCGTGCCGTAGTCGTGGTTGCCAAGAGTAACGCCATACGGGATGCCATAGGCGCACAACGTGGTGGCGGGATTCTCGATGGTCTTCATGGCACCATCGGGCACGAGCCACTCGGCGGGGACGGCATCACCATTCTGCACCATGTCACCCATGTGGCTGATGAAGGCTAGGTTCGGCATAGCGACGGAGTTCCGGTTGTCAAAAAGCCACTGCGTCTGCGCAAAGTAAGTAGCGGCGCGGCCATTGTTGGCGAGGTTCTCCGAGTAGAACTGTGTGTCTGGCAGTGTCGCGACAGTGAAGTCCGCGCCTGGTGTGGCGGGTGTCCCCCGGCGACCGAAGTAGCTCACCGTCTGCGCATCGCCTTCATTGTCCGCGAGGGTCAAGTTCAGCGAGGTGCTGCTGCCGATGCCAGTGGCGTTGTCGGCGGGCGAGATAATGGTTACGACAGGTGGCTGATTTGAATTCGCATCAACCGTGACGGTCACTGCCACCGATGTCGTTGGGGTGCCGCCATTGTCCGTGGCCACCGCCGTGATCGAATACGGCCCGCCCACAGCGGCATTCGTCCAAGCGAAGGTGTAAGGCGCGGTGAGGTCTTCACCGAGCTTGGTCGCGCCATTGAAGAACTCGACTCTCGCGATGCTGCCATCGCTATCCGCCGCATCAGCAGCGAGGTTGATCGGCGCTGGGAACATCACACTGCTGCCCATGGTCGGCGCAGTAATTGAAACCGTCGGCGCGATGTTCGCGACGAGCGTCTTGGCATTCACCCACACGGGCAACACCGTGCCCGCGAGTGTGCCGACAGGAGCCGCGCTGCCCGCGGCATTGGTGCCAGCGGCAGTGGTGCCTGTCGCTTCATCGAAACCGTAGCGAGCGAGCAATCCGGGAGCCGAAACGATCTCCACATCTTTGTTGGCCACGATGTCTGCGCCGGTGCGAGCGAAGTTCCAGATGCGTGCCTCATCAATGAGGCCGTGGAAAAAACCAGCACGAGCGCCGGTGGAGTTGACCGTGGTGCCAATGCCAAGGCCTTGAATGTTGTCATTGCGTGGCGCGACGCCGACGAAGGTTGGAATGGTTTGTGTGGTCGTCTCGGCGATGCCATTCACATACAGTTTCCACACCGCCGTGGCCGTGTCGTAGGTGGCTGCGACGTGATAGAAGACGCCGTTTTGCAGCACCGTAGAGCCAAAGACTGGGAAGTTTTGTCCGGCGTTGTAGGCCGTGCCATTGTTCGTTGCATTGAGCTGCTCAAAGTCCGCCACCAGCTTGCCCGTGACATTGTCGATACCGAGGAAGTAGTTGGCATCGAGATTGGAGCCATCGCCTTCACCCACACCCTTCGCCACCAAGGGCAGCGCGGTGGTGATGCCACCCGTGCCAGTCGATGCCGTGACCCCTGGCCCGGTGCGCATGAAGCGGCACTCGACGGTGAAGCTGCTCGTATTCAACGAAGCAGTAGCAGCGCCAAAACCCATCGACACATAGCTGGAGTTGCCATTGAAGAAGAGGCTGGATTCGTCGTCCGCGATGAAGGCGAAGTCATCAATCGCCATGGCCTGCTCGTTGCCCGATTCATTGCCATCGGCGACGCGCACCCACAGTTCGGTGCCAGGTGCCCACGAGATACCCGTGATACGACCCGCCATGCCACGACGATTCGCCACCGCATTGCCATCCAACGAGGCGATGGTCGCTGTGTTCACCAGTGACGTGAAGGTTGCGACCGAAGTCCATGTGCCCGTCGAGATCGACGTCGCGCCAAGCTGATACTGCACTGGCAGTGTGTGAGCCGTAGTCGCGCCGTTCTTGTGCCATTGCTCGCCTGTGAGCATCACGCTGAATGACGTGATCGTCTGAGCGGTATTGTTCACGAGGCGCACGCCGTAATAGATGTTTGTGTTGCCAGCGACGCCCGATGTGGCACGCGAGCCCAGCGCACGATCGGTCGAGGCTGCCGTGCCAAAGCTGAAGAGGCCGACGTTTGCCGCGACTGAGGTGCCGTCAAAAGTCGCCGCCGTGCCGCCCATTGTGCCATTCGTGACGCCGTAACTGGTGTGACTGGAATACCAGCCTGCGAGCGTACTATTATCAGCCCACGCCACGCCCGTGGTATTGTTCGTCGTGCCTTGCAGCGTGTTGAAGTCCTGACTGTAAACGCCGCCGGTATAGCTGACCTGCGCTTGAGCAAGGCTGGCGGTGAAGGCTAAAATGAAGAGGAGTTTTCGGATCATGGTTTGGGGAGTTGCGTGGTGTTGGTGGAAAGGCTGTGAAGGGCGGCGAGAGCCTGCTGTGTCTGCTCGGCGATGAGCTGCATGGCGTGCGAGCCGCGTTCGAGATTGGGCAATGCCTGGATGTGCGCGAACAGCGCCTGCCACGCCTCTTGGGAATCCTTGAGGCGACCTGCCTGCGCGAGCACCGAGGCTCGCTTCGCCATCCATGGCTCGGGTCGGGGCTCGGTCTTTTGCATGGCGTCCACGCGAGACAACGCGGCATCGAAGCGTCCGATGGCGACCTCCAACTCCAGCGCCTTTATGATCAATCCGGGGCTGTGCCCAAGCCGCAATAAATGCGCGTCGATCAGGTCAGCCGCTTCTTCGATGTGCTTCTGCGCGACGAGTGCCTCAGCCACTTCCATCACCAGATCAGGTTCTGCATTCGGCGTCTTCATCAACGCCGAACGGAAGTCCACCAGAGCGGCCTCATGCTGCTCCAACTTGTCCAGAACACGAGCCCGCGATGCCAGCGCACCGCCATGCTCGGGGTACTGCGTGAGGAAGTCATCCAGCACCGTCTTCCCCGCCTCGAACTGCCCACCCGCCGTCAGCGCCTGACCTCGCAGCCAGTCCGTCGCATACCTGCCCGGCTCGAGACGATCCGCATTCTCCAAGTCCGCCAACGCCATCTGCCACTCGCCATGCAGCACATACAAATAGGCTCGGTGGAACAATAGCGAGCCATCATTCGGACGCGTTACAATCTCTTCGTTCGAGCGCTGTAACTCATCATGATAAGCACCGTGACCAAAGGCCGAAGTGCTGAGTAAAAGCAGGGCAGCTGCCGCCTGGAGTAATGAGTTTGAAGCGCGAGTGAAGTGCATCGGCACTCTAAGCCGAGTTCAAGCACCGCGAGCAAAGCCTCCACCGTGAAGCTATCGCCACTGAGTATTTCGACACATAGCCAGAGACAAATGGGAGGTGACAAACAAGACAGTGCCAGAGCCGTCACTCACAGGTGCTGAACTGCTAGAGAACAGAGGGAAGCAAGGCTTCTGCGACAACAACGTCACATAACCTCATTTGGCCGAAGCTCTGACAACCGCCATTTAAGGGCCAACGCACCGAGTTATGAGCAAAATTTTAGTGGTCGATGACGAGCAAGACATCGTGGATTTAATCACCCTGCATTTAGGCAAAGAGGGCCATGAGGCGATAGCCGTGTACAACGGACTGCAAGTCGTGCCGTGGGCGCTGGAGCATGAGCCCGACCTCATCGTGCTGGACATCATGATGCCCGGCCTCAATGGCGTGCAGGTTTTTAAACGACTGCGCATGAACCCACAGACGCGCACCATCCCCGTGGTCATGCTCACCGCACGAGCGCAGATGGCCGACAAGATTGCGGGCTTGGAGCTAGGTGCTGATGACTACCTCACCAAGCCCTTCAGCCCACGCGAACTCATGCTGCGCATCAGTGCGGTGCTGCGTCGCACCAAGAAAGTAACCAGCGTCGCCGAGACCCGTGTGGGGAACTTCAAACTGGATCGCAAAAACATGATGCTCTTTGTCAAAGACCAAGCCGTGGATCTGACGCTGACGGAGTTCAAGCTGCTCGCCGAACTGATGGAGACACCCGGCGAAATCTACTCGCGCAGCGATCTACTTTCCGCCGTGTGGGGCTACACCGACGACACACAATCGCGAACGCTGGACACCCACATCAAACGCCTGCGCGAGAAGCTCGGCGAGTATGGCAACCACATCAGCACAGCCCGAGGGCTGGGCTATCGCTTCGATATGGAGCCGCGAGCTGAGTAGTCCCGAAGACCCCATTATATGAGCATCGCCATTCGCCCCAAGGCTACCCCCAAAGCCCGCTCCACGAGCCGAAGCAGCGCTGTGCCGCGCAGCCTAACTCGCCCCAAGCTTGCCGCGCCCACACCGCCAAGTCTCATGCCGCAGGCTCTGCTCGCCACGCTATTGGATCACTCGCAGCACGGCATCATGGGCCTCGATGACGAGCTGCGCATACGCTTCGCGAACAAGGCGCTCGCGTCCATGTTTCCATGTCGCCCGCTGCACACGGGGCAAGCGCTCGCCGCAGCGCTACCTGCCACCGAGTTGCTTGCTCTGGCAGGGCAAAGCCTCGCGTTGTGCGAACCACATAGCACACGCTTCACCGTCGAAGGAGCCTCCACCGAGGGGCAAGGCGAGCGCCACTTTTTTGCCCAAGTCACCCCGTTGCAAGCCAGCGCGGGTGGTGGCCTCTCGCTGATGATTTATGACATCACGGAGGAAGTCCTCACCGAGCGCATCCGCAGCGACTTCGTGACCAATGCATCGCACGAACTGCGCACCCCGCTGACGCTGATCAATGGCTACATCGAGACATTGCAGGGCGGCCTCGTGAAGAGTGTGCCTGCGATGCAGCGCTGCCTG
The DNA here is from genome assembly GCA_031411235.1 of Verrucomicrobiota bacterium. Taxonomy (GTDB): domain Bacteria; phylum Verrucomicrobiota; class Verrucomicrobiia; order Verrucomicrobiales; family Verrucomicrobiaceae; genus JANOAR01. Next base: position 13,302 of record JANOAR010000001.1, read on the forward strand.
GAAGTCATGGAGAAGCATAGCAAAAGGATGCTGCGACTCATCGAGGACATGCTCACCATCTCGCGTTTCGAGGGCATCGACGCGCAATTGAAATGCGAAAGCTTTCAACTCCGGCATTGCGTCGAGGATGTGCTGGAGCACCTCACCCCGCTCATCGCGCAGCGGCAGCCAGAGATCGTCCTGGAGTTCCCCAGCACAGGTAGCCTCATCTATGGTGACCGCTTTTACTGGGATCAAATCCTCACCAACCTCATCGAGAACGCGCTCAAAGAGAACGCCCAGCCAGGGCTGCGCATCACCATCGCCGGCCAGTGGTCGGAGAGCGGCTGCCAAGTCACCGTCAGCGACAATGGTGTAGGCATCCCAGCAGAAGATTTGCCCTTCGTGTTCAAGCGCTTCTTCCGCTGTGCCAAGCATCACTCATCCAGCGTCAAAGGCACTGGCCTCGGCCTCAGCATCGTGAAGCGCGCCATCGAAGCCCACGGCGGCACCATCCATCTGACGAGCGTGCCAGGGGTGGCAACCAGCTTCGTGATGCGTGTACCGACTTCGTCATAGCCACGTCCGATTTGCGAGTTTCGCAGTAGGCTGACAGTCGCCAGCGAAGAGGTAGTACCGAGCTTTAGCTCGCCGTGCGACGCTGCCCAGCCATGGACATTTTTTGACACACTCTTTACACCACGCGGCACGCTGGTTGTGTATGCTCGAAAAATTGACCGCACCCACCATCGCTTTTTATGAAAACGCAGCTCGTCCTTGTCTCCGCTCTTGCAGCCCTTATCGCCCAGCCCCTGATCACCTTTGCCGATAATGAAGTCGGTTTCATCGAACGCTTCGCCCTCGCGGCGGATCGCGAGAAAGTCCTTGGCGAACTTGTCCCAGGCTCCGAGGACTTTTATTTCTACCACGCGCTGCATTACCAGAACACGCGCAACGCCGCCAAGCTGGCCGACATCCTCGCGCAGTGGAAGAAGCGCTTTCCTGATGAATCCCAGCGCCGTCGCGTCATCGAAAACCGCGAGGCGCTGCTCGGCTACGATGCTGATCCGCAGGCCACGCTGGCCTATTTGAAAAATCAGTTCGGCATGAGGCATGATCACCAGCAAGAGGTGCGCGACAAGAAGCCCGATCTGCCCACGGCGCTTGATGCCAAACGCATCGACCGCAGCGTCTTCCTGGCGGATGCGCTGAAGCATGATGACGGGCTGCAAAGCCTGTCGCAGGAGGCGCTGGCGGATCTCATCAAAACCCAAGCGGCGATCTCCATGCACCAGCGGCGTGGCCTGCTCAGCAAACTGCAACGGCCCGATGTACCGGGCTTGGTGGAGGTCATTGTACAAGACCTGCGCAGCTCGGAGTCGCGTGGCTTTGGCGAGTTCGCCATTCATCGCGCGTTGCTGCCGGAGCAGCTCGATGCGCTGGTGAAGGCCGTGCCCGAGCTGGCCAGCAACGAACGCTTCGTCTTCACCAAAATGCGCAAGCTCGCGCCCTCTGCCGATGTGAATCTGGAATACGACAGCACCGAACGCGATGCCTGGCTGACCCGCGTGTGGGACTATGCGAAGACGCTGCCGCAAGCCTTCAACACACTGAAAGCCCATGCGCTCTACCTACGCCTCGACCATGATCGAAAGGCAGGCGTCTATGATCGCTCACTCTTCATCGAGTATCTGAAGCTGCCGCGTGCTCTCGGTTATGTGACCAAGGAACTCATCGAACAAGCCGCACGCGCTCAGGCTCCGCTCTGCGACCTGAATGCCAACCTGAGCGAGGCGCTGCTCGCTGAGCATTCCATCGGCGATGACGAGCCCCTGGTGCGCGAGTATTTCCTGCATCTCTTCGCCGCTACACCGGGCGATGATGTCACCGCTACGCTCGCGCCTTTTATCGACTGCGTGCGCGTTACCTGGCTGCGGCCCGTGCTCGCGGAGGCGAGGATCACCAGCGGCACGGGCAGTGCCGAGCGCTGGGCTTCGCTGCTGTCACCGAGCGAGTTTCAGCAGCTAAAGGAGCGCGTGGATATTGAGTTCCCCGCGACCAACACGCAGACATTTTTGCCCGGCGATGACGTGTCCTTTGAAGTGGTGCTGAAGAACACGCCGAAGCTGCTGGTGAAGATTTACGAGCTGAACACGCTGAATTTTTTCCTCACCCAGAAGCGCCAGCTCAATACAGATTTGAACCTCGATGGGCTCGTGGCGAATACCGAGCAGACGCGCACTTTCGAGAGCGGCCCGTTCAAGCGTGAGCGAGTGGTCTTCAAGTTCGATGAGCTGAAGAGCAAGCGTGGCGCGTGGATCATCGAGTTCATCGGCGGTGGACGCAGCAGCCGTGCGCTGGTGCGTGTGGGCCAGTGGCAGGTGCTCCAGCAGCAAGGCCCTAGCGGCGACCTGCTACTGGTGCTGGATGAAAAAGGCGAGCCTGTGAAGGACGCCGTCGCATGGCTGGATGGGCGCAAGTTCACGGTGGATGACAAGCTCCAACGTATCGTTGTGCCCTACACCGCGCAGCCGGGGGCGAAGGCCGTAGTGCTGGC
>JANOAR010000002.1:0-37752 GCA_031411235.1 Verrucomicrobiota bacterium
TGGCGAAAGCCATGCGGAGGCGATGACGGGGAATGTGTGGTTCCCCACGCCGACGCCTACGGCAGCGGAGTTCGGGGCGAAGCTGACGGAGTTTGAGGCGGTACTGACGGCGCTGGAGAATGAGCGCCTGATCACGAAGAATCTGACGGCGCAGAAGGACCAGATCCGCAAGGACTTTGAATTCCTCTTCACCCTGCGAGGCAGCTATGTGCAGACGGCGAGCAACTCGAATGCGGATGTGATCGCGACGGCGGGCCTGATGATCCGCAATGCACCAACGCCCATGGGGGTGCTGCCGCCGCCGCTGGGCCTGCGCCTGGATACGACACAACTGCCAGGTGAACTGGATGCGCGCTGGAATAAGGTGAGCGGCGCGAAGAGTTATGCGCTGGAGTGCGCGGAGCTGGTAACCACTACGGAGCTGGTGTGGGTGTCGGCCTCGGTGAGTGGCAAGCTGAGCTACCTGATGAAGCAACTGGTGCCAGGGAAGCGCTACGTCTTCCGCGTGGCGGCCATTGGTGGGTCGAGTGGAATCAGTGCCTGGAGTCCTCTCGTGGAACGGATGGCGTCGTAGTGAGGCCTCCCGGAGGGAGGCGAGCGGGTAGCCGGTGGTGCAACCACCGGGCTTGGCCCGTCCAAGGCGGGTCTTGCCCGTTGCGCCCTAGGGCACGAGAGACAACCGAAGGGGCGTGCCGTGTGCATGGCCTTTCTCACCTGCCTAGCTTCTTGTGCTCCCCTGGGGCGCAACGGTGGGCGGGTGGCGTTTGTCGGGGGTTGGTCCGGTGGTCGCACCACCGGCTAGTGCCTTTCCTCCCTCCGGGAGGGGGGATGGGGAGACTGGGAGATACTAGACAGGGATGATGCTGGATGCGCGATGCCTTTGTCATGCGGCAGACCCAGATGCCTTTTGGACTTGCCCCACCTGTGCCTTTCTCCCAAACCTGTGGGCAAGAACTACAAAGCGATGTGGAATAACGACCGCGAGATCGGTGAGAAGTGAGTGGTGAGAGGATGAGTTGCCCTCAACGAAAGTGACAGTAACTCGCGAGCGCAAACTCATAACATCGTTGGCGTAGGCACAGCATTGCGATGGTAGCCCTTTCATCGCAACGCTGCTCATGGCTTGATGACGCGAAGGTATCGACACGGACTTAGGCTACTTCTTCTCTTCAGCACCATGCGCACAGGTGCAGGCATATTCCTTGTTCTTGCAGGTGGGGCACTGTTCGAGGTTAAGGTTGAACTTCTCAGTCACTGCCTTGGCACCTTCCTTTGCGCGGATCTGCACCACGGTGGGCAGATCGTTGCCTTCGGGGATGGTCTTGTCGGAGACGAGCTTGTCGCCGTCTTTGGCGAAGCTCAGCTTGGTAGGAGCAGAGCGGTCGCCGAGGGTGACGCTGATGACTTGCTCGCCGGGGGCGACGACTTTCATGTCGTCATTGATGAAGCGGATTTCGACTTTCTTATCTTTGTTGACGAAGAACTCGACGTGGGGTTCGACTTTGGTGACGAGGCGACCGCCCGTGGGGCCAGCAACGATTTTGTCATGGTCGTGGTCGTGTTTATCTTTGTCGGCAGCGTTGGCAGTGAAGGCCATAGCAAGGGTGAGCAGGGTGGTGGTAAGCAGCTTTTTCATGGTGTGTGTGTTTGTTTTGTTTGTGGTTTGGGTTTGCCTCAGCGGCGCGGCATTGACGCCTTGTCGCGTTTGGAAATTCAATGAGATGCAGGTGCATCGTTTTCGATGGCGGTCTGCGCGGCCTTGCGCCCGAAGGCGTAGAAGACGGTAGGCGTGACGCCGAGGCCAAGCAGCGTGCTGGTGACGAGACCACCGACGATGACGACGGCCACGGGGTGGAGGATTTCTTTGCCCGGCTGATCGGCGGAGAGCACGAGCGGGATCAAACCGATGCCTGCGGCGAGGGCCGTCATGAGCACGGGCACAAGGCGTTCTTTGGTGCCGCGTATGACCATCTTGCGTGTGAAGCCTTCACCTTCATGCTGCATAAGGTGCAGGTAGTGGCTGATGAGCATGATGCTGTTGCGAGCGGCCACGCCAGCCACAGCAATAAAGCCAACAAGGGTGGCGATGCTGATGTTGTTCAGCTTGAAGTAGGTGAACACGAGCCCGCCGACGAGGGCTAGCGGGATGTCGCACAGCACCTGGAGGGCGAAGAAAGGCGTGCGGAAGTAGCCGTAGAGCAGGAAGGCGATGACGGCGAGGATGACGAGGGTGAAGAAGGCAATGCGCTCCGTGGCCTCCTGCTGCGCCTGGAATTCGCCCTCGAACTTGATGAAGTAGCCTTCGGACAAACTGACCTTTGACTTCACTTCATCCTGAAGTCGGGCGACGAGGTTCGATACGTCGCGCACGGTCGGCTTGATGGCGAGAGCGAAGCGGCGCTGGCTGTCTTCGCGAAAGATGACGTTCGGCCCCTTGGCCTCGCGCACGTCGGCGACGAGCGACAAGGGAATACGCTGGATGTGCTGGCCATCACCTTGATCCTTTGTTTCGATGGGAAGCTCAGCGATTTTTTCCGGTGAGTCGCGCCACTCGATGGGCAGGCGCATGACGAGATTCACCGCGCGCTGTCCATCACGCAGTTCGGCGATTTCCTTGCCACCGATGAGGGCCGAGAGCTGTTCGTTAAGATGACCGGGGGCGATGCCATAGGCCTTGGCGCGATCTCGGTCGGCCTCGATGCGCAGCTGCGGGATGGAGGAAGTTTGGTCGAGCTTGCAGTCTTCAAAGCCGGGGATGCTCTTGGCGATGGTTTGAATCTCGATGCCTATCTGGCGCAGCTTGTCGAGGTCGGGGCCGAAGATTTTCACGGCCACGGGGGCAGAGACGCCACTCATCATGTGGCCAATACGGTCGGCCAGCGGGCCACCAACGACGGCAAAAATGCCGGGCACCGTTCGGAGCCTCTTGGAGATGTCTGCGATGATCTCCTTTCGGCCACGGCCTTCATTTTTATGCCCGCCTTCGACCTCGCGGAAATCCACGTCGAACTCGGCGGTGGACACGGGCACGACATGGTCGCCGCGTTCGGCACGACCCAGGCGACGGCCCACCTTGCGCACCTCTGGCACGGAGAGGATTTGCTGCTCGATGACATCGGAGATTTTATTCATTTCCTCCAATGAGGTGCCCGGTGCGGTGGTGGCGGCGACGAGCGCGGTCTCTTCCTGGAAGGCGGGCAGGAAGTCCTTGTTCATCATCGGGTAAAGGGAGAACGCTGCGATGACAATCATCGCCACGATGCCCAGCAACAGCAGCGGCTGGCTGAGGCCGAAGCGCAGCAGCGTGTGCTCCAGCAGCCACTTCATGCCACGGGTGAGGAAGCCATCCTTGTGCTCATGCCCTTGCTTGGGATTGAGCAGGAGGGAGCACAGCACTGGAATCGCGGTCAGCGAGACGATGAAGCTGGCGATCATCGAGATGATCGTGGCGATGGCGATGGGCGCGAAGAGCTTGCCCTCCACGCCGGTCAAGCCCAGCAAGGGCATGAAGACAAGGATGATCAAGATGGTGGCGTAGAGGATGGAGTTGCGCACTTCGCCGGAGGCCTTGGCGATGACTTGCAGGCGCGGCTGCGGCTGGAGCAACGAGGCATTTTCACGCAAGCGCCGGAAGACGTTTTCCACATCCACAATCGCGTCATCCACGACCATGCCGATGGCGACGGCGAGGCCACCGAGGGTCATGGAATTCACACTTATGTCGAGCCATTTGAAGACCAGCATGGTGATGCCAAAGGAGAGCGGCATGGCCATCAATGTGATGAAGGTGGTGCGAAAGTTTAGCAGGAAGAGAAACAGCACGAGGGTGACCATGATGGCCCCATCGCGGATGGCTTCAGTCAGATTGCCGATGGCGTGGTCGATGAAGTCCTTTTGCTGGAACAGCAGCGTGGTTTCGACGCCTTTGGGGAACGTGGTCTTGAGTTCATCCAGCGCAGCTTTGATCTGCTCCGTCAGCTTGCGGGTATCGAAGCCTGGGGCCTTGGTGATGGACATGATGACGCCGTAGGTCGGGGATTTTTCCGGTGCCTGGCTCACGGTGGCGTCGCCGCGCATGGGCTCGATGCCCCAGACGACATTGGCCACATCGTTGATGGAGATGGGCCGGTCGTTGACCTTCTTGACGATGGTGCGGGCGATGTCGTTTAGCTCCACAGTCATCGCCAGATTGCGCACCATGATTTCGGTGGGGCCAGTGTTGAGAAATCCTCCCGTGGTGGTGTTGGCGGCTTCAGCAGCGGCGTTCTCCAGTTCTTCAAAACTCACGCCATTGGCCTGCATCTTGTAGGGGTCGGGCTGGATTTCGATTTGCTTCACGCCACCGCCCATGTTGAGGATTTCGGCAATGCCGGAGACACTTTGCAGGCGGCGCTTGATCGTCCAATCCGCGAGGGATCGCACCTCGCTCGGCGGCATGTAGTTGGGCTCGCCTTCTTTGATGGTGGAGCGCACGCCGACGAGCAGGATTTCGCCCATCAGCGAGGCCACCGGCGTCATGAAGGGCTGCACGCCTGAGGGCAATTGCTCGCGCACACCTTGCAGCCGCTCCTGCACGAGCATTCGCGCGTTGTAGATGTCGGTGTCCCAACCAAACTCGGCATAAACCAGTGAGAGTGACACGTCCGAGTTTGAGCGCAATCGCGTGAGGCCAGCGACGCCCATGAGCGCACTTTCAATGGGCTGTGTGACGCGCATTTCCACCTCTTCCGGCGCGAGCCCAGGGGACTCGGTGAGGATGATGACGGTGGGCTTTGTGAGGTCAGGCAGCACCTCCACGGGCAGCACCGTGGCAGTATGCAGACCCATCACCATGAGGATGATGGAGATGCCGATAATGAGCGCACGGCTGCCGAGCGCCCAGTGAATGAGTTTGTTGAGCATGGCTAGGCCGCCTCCTTTTTGGTGGGCTTCATCGGGGTGCTGTCTTCATCGGCAGCGCAGCGCTTTTGGGTGAACATCGAGATGAGCAGCAGGATGAGGAGAACGAAGCTGGCATACTTCCACATCGGGCTGGAGCCGCCTTCCTCGTCATGATCGTGATCATGTCCGCCACCTGATGCCTGCTTTTTAGCCTTCTCCATTTCGGCCTTTTTCTCGGGCGTCAGCTCGGAGCCATCAGCGGCGTGTTCGTGACCATGGGCGGCATCCAGAGCTTCCTTGAGCGAGACGCTGCTGGCTCCGGCGAACGACAAAGAATAGGCCCCTCGGGTAACGACTTCATCTGCCGGGAGAAGGCCACTGGTGATCTCGACAAAGCGGTCGTTGATCTCGCCCACATGCACGGGTGTTTTCACAAAGGCATTCGGCAGATCGAAGTCCTTCACATAGACGAAGCGGTTGCTCGCCTCTCCCTGCAAGGCGGCGCGCGGCACGCTGACCACGTTGGCTCGCTTGCTCATGACGATGGAAAACTCCGCAATCAGTCCGGGGCGGAGCAGTTTGTCAGGATTCGGCACATGGAAGGCGGCTTCGACAGTGCCCGTTTTAGCATCCGCATGAACGCCGAGGTGTGCCAGCTTTGCCTCGAAGACTTTCCCTGGAAATGCAGGCAGGCGGATGTGGGCGTGCTGATCCTTGGCGAGCTTGCCAGCAAGATGCTGCGGCACCTGCGCAGAGGCTTCGACGGTGTCGAGGTTGACGATCTCGATGAGTGATTGATCCGGCGTGATCGGCTGGCCGACGGCAATGTCCACCTTGGCGATGATTCCAGCGATGGGCGCAGGGAGCATGATGGTAGGCGGCGGGTCGCCGGGCTGGCGGCTCTCCACCCACATCAGTTCCTCGCCTTCATCAACGAGCTGATCCGGCAGCGCGAGCACTGAGTAGGCGCGACCTGAAATGCGGCTGCTTACAACAGCCTTTTGCCCTGGCAAAACCTCAATGCGACCGAGCGAAAAGAGGGTGGCCTCGAAGTCAGTTTCCTCGACCTCGACGGTTTCAATGCGGAGGTTTTTCACCCCGGTTTCATCGAGCACCACGGTGTTCGCGGCGCGTTGGGCATCGGCGGCGAAGACCATGCTTGGGCAGGCGAGGGCGAAGGTGAGCAGTAGGGCAGAAGGGCGTTTCATGAGGTGAAAATCACTGCGGGTTATTGATTCGAAGGCGGGAGCGCAGGCGCATGTTTGCCGATAGCGGACTCGTAGCGAATGCGGGCGAGGTGGAAGTCGCGCTGCGCGTCGATGGTCGTGGCTTCGAGTTGGATGCGTTGATCGCGGGCACGCTGCAAGGCGATGAGATCGGCCTGGCCTGCCTCGTAGGCTTTTTCGAGCTTGTTCGTGTGCTCGATGATGAGGGGTAAAAGTTTATCTCGGGTGTCGCGCAGCAACTTGGTGAAAGCGATCATCTCCTGCCGAGCCGTGGCGACTTCGCTGGTGATCTGCGCAGCGAGGGCCTCGGCTTCGAGCTGAGCGCGGGTGCTGCTGGCGTTCTTCTCGACGATCTCGCCTTCGTTGCGATTCCATAGCGGCCAGGGGATGGATAAGCGCAGGCCGACGAAGCCTGTGCCCTCGCGATCACCTGCTGCTTTCTGCCATTCTCTCGCGACGAAAAGACCCGCGCTCATGTCGCCGTAGCGTTTGGCTTTCGCGAGGTCGATCTCAGTGCCTGAGGCTTCAGCTTTCTTCTGGGCGATCTGGTAGTCGGCGCGTTGCTGCCAGGAGGATGAGCTACTCGGCAAATTCAATTCAGGGAGGTCGCCAGCCATTTCCAATGAGGCGTCGGGGCGAAGGCCGAGCATCGGCTTGAGTTCGCCCAGCAAGGACACGCCCTCGGTTTCAAGACGACGTGCCTCAAGTTGCAGCCGCTGCTCATCGACCTCGATCTGCGCCGCATCGAGCACCGAGATTTCGCCTGCCTTGGCCCTGCCTGTGGCGAAGTCTGAGAGCTTGCTCGCGAGGCCGATCTGCTCCTTTCGTAGCGCTTGCTGCTGATTTAAGGCCAGCAGCTTCACGCCAAGCGTCTGCGCCTCTGCGATGAGCTTGCGCTCGGCTTCGCTCACCTCCAAAGCGGCGGCTTCGACGAGCTGCGCACTGAGCCGTTTTTCCAAGCTAAGCCGTTTGGTAATGGGGAAGGATTGATCAATCGAAAGTGTGACCGAACCAGGGCTGACCTGACTCTCGTTTTGGAACTCGGTGCCGAGCGTGGGATTCGAGAGCCGCCCAGCACCAAGCTGGCGACCCCGTGCCTCATCCACGGCGAGACGCGCGGCTTTAAGCGATGGATGCGAGGCGCGAACCCGAGGTGCGATGTCTGAAAGGGTAAGCGTGAGAGCGGATGCCGACGAGGCGGCAGCCAGAAGCAGAGAGGTGAGCAGGAAGGTAGTACGATACATAAGATGAGTGTTGGTTTGAGAGTTTCAGACATGGGCATAGCCATGCCTCAGAGGGCGGAGAATCCGTTAGTCGCGCCGAGCCATCATCAGGGATGGGCGGCGCGTGCTCGCGCCTCAAACCAACATGACCATGCAACGAGCCACCTGCACCGAAGCAGGCGGACTCTCGCCCCCGGTATCCAGGAGCATGCTCAACTTCTCATCTGTCGTGGTTGACTGGAGGTGCATCCAATCATGGGCAGGAATCTCTGCCACCAACACGGCCACAAAAGCCGGAATGCAGGCCAGAGTCAGGCCTGCTTTGGAAGCATTCAACTTCACGATGATGGGCTCGTGATGCTCTGTGTCTTCAGCAGGGCATTCGTCGTGCGAATCGCCTGCACAGGGGGTGAAGTCGGGCTTCTCGCCGTCTTCCATGTGATGATGGCAATGCTCTGCCTCCGTGGCCACCACTATGCCATGACAGTCGCATAAGTACCCGCGCTGCACGCCAAGCACCTGCGCAGCGGCAACCGCGAGAGCGGCCAGCGTGTGGAGAATGCGATTGCGGAACAGCGACATGAGGCGGCTACGATGCGTGCAGAGGCGAAACTATTCAATCATTGTTTCATCGGCTGGCGACCACGCCACATCTACACTGCCCCACGCTGTGAACGCAAAGCCGTGAACTACGCGCCTCGTAACTTCGATACATCGTAGAGCGAGAGCATGGCGGACTCGACAACTTCGCGGCGGCCTTGCTTGAGATCGTCGAAGGTGACGAACTTACCTGGCTCGAAGCGGAAGTGGCCGCTGCGGGTGCGGCGAAGGGCGCTGAGATGGGCACCACAGCCTAATTTTTCGCCGAGATCGTTGGCATAGGTGCGCACGTAAAAGCCTTTGCTGGTGACGACGCGGAAGTCGATTTCGGGCGACTCGAAGCGTGTGATCTCGTAGTCGAAGACGCGCACGAAACGAGTCTCGCGCTCGACGGTTTTGCCTTGGCGAGCGAGCTTGTAGAGCGGCACGCCATCCTTTTTAATGGCGCTGACCATGGGCGGCATCTGGAAGAAATCGCCTCTCATGGTGTCGAGCGCGGTGGTGATTTGTTCGAGCGTGAGGTCGGCGGGCACAGGCTTGGTATCGAGCACTTCACCTTCTTTATCCTGGCTGCTGGTGGTGACGCCGAGGGTGATGGTACCCGTGTATTCCTTCTCCTCGGACATGAGCAAATCCGAGAGCTTCGTGCCGGTGCCGATGACCAGGATCAACATGCCAGTGGCCATGGGATCGAGGGTGCCACAGTGACCTATTTTTTTTGTGTTCAGGCATCGACGCGCGACGGCGACGACGTCGTGCGAAGTCATGTCGGGAGATTTATCGACGAGGAGGACACCATTAAGCGATTCGTTGGACTTCATTCTCTAGGGCTTGCAAATACAGGGATGCGGCCTCCCGAAGGGGGGCGTTTAGGGTGGCTCCGGCAGCGGCTCTGTGGCCACCACCGCCGAAGAGGGCGCAGACTTTGGCCACATCCACAGCATCGGTTTTCGACCGGGAGCTGACGCGGATGGTGCCCTCGCGGGTCTCTTCAAAGATGACGGCAGCGACGACAGTGTCGATGCTGCGAAGATTGTCGATGAGGCCTTCGGTGTCGCCTGGCAACACGCCGATACGGGCCTTGGTGGTTTGTGGATAACACCAACTGGCGATGCGATTGTCGGCACGGAATTCCATCTCGTTTAACATCGTGCGCAGCAGTTCGACGCGGCGCATAGGGTTCTGCGAGTAGAGCAGCTTGGCGAGACGTGCGGTATCGAGGCCCGCACGCATCATGTCGGCGATGATCTCGTGCGTGTGCGCCGTGGTGCTGGGATACTGGAAGGAGCCCGTATCGGTGCTGATGGCGACGAAGAGGTTCTGGCGAATGCTGTCGTCGATGGGGAAGCCTTCCGCCTTGAGTAAATCATAAACGATCTCGCCCACGGCTGGGGCTGTGGGGTCGATGTAGTTGAGGTGGCCGTAACGCGGGTTGCTGGGGTGGTGGTCGATGTTGATGAGCAACGGCGCTACGCTGAGGGCAATAGTGCAGGCGGGGCCAATGCGATCCGCCGTAGCGGTATCGAGCGCGACAGCAAGGTCGATGTCGAGGACTTGCTGTCCGTCAGGCTTGACGATTTTGTCCGAGCCGGGCATGAACTCAAGATGCCAGGGCACACCATCTTGGCTGAGGGCGATAACTTCCTTGCCCACGAGCGCCATGCTCTGGGTGAAGCCGAGAAGTGAGCCGAGGGCATCACCATCGGGCCGCAAATGCGAGACTGCGGCAATGCGTCGGGCAGAACGAAGGGCGGCGGCGATAGTGGTGAAGGTGGTGTTCATGGGGACTCGGGAAGCTCGGGAAGGGTGGAGGTTTCAAAGGCAGCGCGAGCAGTGCGGCCCAGCTCTTCCAGGCTGGGCGAGCGTCGTCGCATCTCGTTACTCGATGACCTTACTTGGATGAACTGACATCAGCATTGTCACGGGCTTCTTCCTCAGCGTCAGCTTCATTCTCATCGACGAGGTCTTCGGCTTCATCGTCTTCAAGAGCCATTTCATCGGCCAAATCTTCATCTTCCAAGTCTTCATCCTCGAAGGCCTCATCGGCCTCGCCTTCGGTAGAAACCAATTCTTCAGCAGGGTAAAACCCTTCGGGCGCGGGCTCGGCTTGCGGGGCTTCGGGCGGTAGGTTGTCGATGGCATTCAAGATGCGCACCCCGCGCTCAGCGGACTTGTCGAGGCGGAAGGAAAGCTGGGGCGAACTGCGCAGGATGACGCGCTTGTAAAGATCGCGCTGGATGTAGCCACGGTTGGACTTGAGCTTCTCGATGACATCGGCGTGTGAGCCATCATGGCCACCCATGACGCCCACATAGACGGTGGCGTTGTGCATGTCAGGGGCGACATCCACCGCATGGATGGTGATGAGTTTGCCACCGAAGGAGTAGCCCTTCTCCAACAGCGTGGATAGCTCGCGGCGCATAAGTTCGCCGACGCGTTTGGTTCGGTGGGTCATAGTGGTGGAGAGGAAAGGGGCAAGGAATAAGGCACAAGTGACAAGGGGCCGGAAGGTGAAGAAAATGGCAGAGTAGGTGTGATAAGCAAAGAGATGGAGACCAGATTCAGAGGCAGAATGATCTTCCCTTGTTATTTGTTCCTTATCCTTGTGCCTTTCAGACAAGACTATGCTTCGACCTTCGCTTCACAGCGATTGCGCGACTTTATCCAGCTCGTAACACTCGATGATGTCGTCTTCTTCATACTCGGTGTAGCCACCAAGACGGACACCGCATTCCATACCATTGCGGACTTCGGGGACTTCATCTTGGAAGCGGCGCAGGGTATCCATTTTGCCGTCAAAGACGGCTTGGCCCTTGCGAATGACACGAGCGCAGGCTTTGCGATTGAGCACGCCGTCGATGACGCCACAACCAGCGACGATGCCACGGGTGAGCTTGAAGACTTGCTTCACTTTGGCATGGCCGATGATGCGCTCGCGGAGGAGCGGATCGAGCATACCAAGGAGCGAATCCTTCACCTGGTCGATGAGTTCGTAGATGATGGAGAAGAGCTTCACCTGCACGCCTTCGCGCTTGGATACAGTGAGGGCTTTGTTTTCGACCTTGGTGTTGAAACCGATGACAATGGCATCCGAGGCGCTGGCGAGGAGGATGTCCGACTCAGAGATTGCACCGGGCTCGACTTGGAGGAGGTCGAGACTGATTTTGTCCGAGGCGATTTCGTTGAGGCACTTGGTGATGGCTTCACAGGAGCCTTGCACGTCGGTACGAATGACGAGCTTGAGTGCCTTCTTCTCGTTGGCCGAGATGTTGGCGAACATGCTCTCCATCGTGCTTCGACGCGGCTTGGAGGCGAGCTTCTTCTGGCGAATGTCGTTGAGGCGTTCTTCGCTGAGTTTTTTCACCGCACGCTCGCTCTCCATGACGACGAGTTCATCGCCGACCTTGGGCATATCATCGAAGCCGATGACTTCAGCAGGCATACCGGGCCGCACGGATCTGATGTGCTCACCTCGGTCATTGACCAAAGCCTTCACCTTACCCCAGTAGGGCCCACAGATGAAGGGGGTGCCCACTTGCAAGGTGCCCTGGCGGACGATCACGGTAGCGACGGGGCCTTTGCCCGACTGCATGGAACTCTCGATGACCGTGGCGCGTGCGGGGGCTCGAGGATTGCTCTTTAATTCGAGGACTTCGGCTTGCAGCGACATGGTGTCGAGCAGGGTATCAAGGCCGAGGCCAGTCTTGGCTGAGACTTCCATGACCTCGATGTCACCACCCCAATCGACGGGAGCGAGGCCGATCTCTTGAAGCTGACCCTTCACGCGCATGACATCGGCGGCGGGCAGATCGCACTTGTTCAGCGCGACCATGATTTGCACTTTAGCAGCCCTAGCATGGGTGAGCGCCTCCTTGGTCTGTGGCATGATGCCGTCGTCGGCGGCGACGATGAGCACGACAATGTCGGTAACGTTGGCACCGCGAGCGCGCATCCCCGAAAAAGCCGCGTGACCTGGGGTGTCGATAAAGGTGATGGGGCGGCCCTCATGCATGACGCTGTAAGCGCCGATGTGCTGGGTGATGCCGCCTGCCTCGCCATGGGTGACGCTGGTCTTGCGAATGGCGTCGAGCAGCGAAGTTTTACCATGATCGACATGGCCCATGAAGGTGATGATAGGAGCGCGTAGCTCCATGACATCCTTGGGTTCTTCGGCCTCAACGATAGCGATGGGCTCGACGAAAATTTCTTCGACTTTGTGGACGCCGGCACCTTTTTCGCGCTTCTCGCGCTCCAGATGGAAGCCGTGTTTTTCACAGATTTTCTCAGCGATCTCGATGTCGATGGCTTTATCCGCGTTGGCAAAAACCTTGAACGCGATGAGGTCGCTGATGATCTTGAAGGCCTTGAGCCCCATGTTATCGGCGAGATCCTTGACCAGAATCGGCGGCCTGAGATGAATGATTTTTTGGCCAGCTTCATTGACCTCCAAGACAGCGGGAACGACAGGCGCTGGAGCTGCCTCTACGGGGGCCGGAGTCTGATCTGGTGTAGGCGCAACGACCTCAATGGGCTTGCTGCCGAAGGCTATTTTAGCCCGCGCAGGCGGTGCGGCGGCGTCGGCGCGGAGCAGCGAGATGGGCGGCAACGCACTGCTTTGGGTGCCTTCTGGCAAGGGGGCGCGACGAGGTGCCTTGGGCTTGTTCTCGTCGTCGTGGAGGTCGAGCGCACCTTTGCGCATTTCGGCCAAGGTTTTCTTTACGGGACCAGCAGGCTTGGCTGGGACTACGGGGGCGGGGGGCGGCGCGGGCGTTTTCTTCAACGGCGCGAGCGGCGAGGCGACTCTGGGTGTGGTGCCTGCCTTCTTTTTGGGGGCGGGCTCCTCAATCAATGACAGCACCTTTTTGACAGCGGGCTTTCTCGGCACTGGCGCATCGCTGCTGCCCTCCGAAGTGGCGCTGGTGGTGGTTTTGGACGAACTGGATTTGGAAGGCATGAGTGAGGTAGGAGAACGCCGAGCGCTGGTAAATGAATCGCTGGAGAGCAGGTGATGTCGGTCGGGTTGAGCTGTGGAGAGAGGTTTGCATGGCGGATGTTATTCCGCTGAGTTGAGTGCCTGCGCCTTCGTGAAGACCAGGGTTGCGAGTTCGGCATCGGCGGGCGTCAGCTCGTCGTCACCGCGTAAGGCATCGCCAAAATCTTCGGCGCTGGCTCCAGCATACATGGCCAGTTCAGGGAAGCCACCATTGACAAGGCGCGAGGCAACAGCCTCGTCGATGCCCAGGGCAACGGCGATGGTGTGAGCTGCGCTGCCTACGGCGGCGGCGAAGACCTCGGCAGCGGTTTCATCCTTGTCGATGATGAGCTGCATCCCCACGAGCTTGTCGGTGAGACGCACGTTCTGCCCACGACGACCGATGGCCTTCGATAGGTCTTCTTCGGCCACCGTGATCTTGGCAATCTTCTTCGCAGCATCGACTTTGATCGTCAAAATCTTGATCGGCTTGAGGGCTTCGCGAATCAATTCCACTGGGTCAGTGGACCAACGAATGATGTCCACTTTTTCGTTGTTCAACTCACGCACGATGTTTTTCACCCGAGCGCCACGCATCCCCACACAGGCTCCGACGGGGTCGATCTTGGGGTCATCACAATGCACCGCTAGCTTGGTGCGGTAGCCCGCCTCGCGGGAGATGCTCATGATTTCTACCGTGCGATCAGCGATCTCGGTGACTTCAAATTCAAAGAGGCGGCGAACAAAATTGGGATGCGCCCTGGAAAGCACGATCTCAGGGCCACGCGAGCCGTCTTTTTCCACGGCCTTCACATAGAATCTCATGCGATCACCGATGGTGTAGTCCTCGGTAGAAACACGTTCTTTCGCGGGCATGGTGCCTTCAAATTTGCCCAGGTCGATGACCACATCGCTCTTCTCGAAGCGGCGGATCACGCCAGAAACAACGTCACCCGTGCGGTCTTTGAATTCCTCGTAGAGGTTTTCTTTTTCCGCCATGCGCAGCCGTTGCAGCATGGTTTGCTTGGCCGTCTGAGCAGCGATGCGGCCCATGTTTTGAGGTGTGACTTCGACTTCGATTTCATCGCCAATCTCAGCGCCTGGCTTGAGTCGCTTGGCGGTTTTGATGATGAGTTCTTCAAAGGGATTTTTCACTACCTCAACGGCGATAAGCTTGGCGAAGGCTTTGATCGTTCCCTTTTCAGGATCAATGTCGATGCGCAACTCGCGCGCAGGCCCGATACTCTTCTTGGATGCTGCGAGCACGGCTTGGCTCAAGGCTTCGACCATCTTGGTCTTGTCGATGCCTTTTTCCTTGTCGTAGTATTCAATGAGGGCTTTGAGTTCGGAGATCATAACGAAAAATCTGGGGATGCCATCTCCAGACAGAAAAGGGCAGGCCGAAGCCCACCCTCGCTGAGACTGGTTCTCCTGCGTTATCGCCGGGAGATGGAAGCGCGGATAGTAGGCTGAGTCAGGAAGACGGCAAGTACAAATTCGTTGACAAGTTCGGCGAAAGTAGCTCAAACGGCCTATCTCGATCTCGGGCACAAAAAAGCCCGGTCACTCGACCGGGCTTTAATGAGCTATGAACCTCTGAACCAAGAGGCTACCAATTCTGTGTGCGACAGAAGTTAGCCTGTGTCTGAATACCAATCTGCGGTGGGAACTCATCGTAGCCCTTCCATGGGTCGATGCGTTCTTTGCGGTAATAAGGCGGACGATAGGTGCCTTTGTAAGCTGGCTCTGGGAAAGTGACGATCTCAAAAATACCGTAACCCACACGAACGAACGAGCGCTTCAGTCCCTCGACGGGGCCTTCGAGGCCTGCTGTGCTGCTGCCGTCAGCGTGATTGGAGCGATTCCAGGTGCTGAAAATTTCCATGGGGCCGTAGATGACGTTGGCTAAGCCACGGCTGAGCTTGCGGCTCCATGTCCACTTGGCTCCAGGGGAGGATTGAATGTCGGCCATGGCCATACTGCCAACGGTGAGGATCGAAACAAGGGTGAGGAGAAAACGCTTTTTCATGAAGGTTCGTTAGTTCTAGCAAATTCTGCCCCTGCATGGCAAGGCCGATTTCAAGGTTTTTCACATTTGGGGTGATCCACTTGAGCAATGGGCTTGTTTATGACGTTTTATCGCGCCTGAACACGATGAACTGCCCTGACAACTCGCCTCCACCAAGGGATTCGCTGCTCATTCGCCACGAAGGCCACACGCCACGAGAGCGCAGCACCTGTGGCTGGAGAGATCGCTTGGTGAGCCATGAGGATGCCTCATTCAATCCCGCTGCCTGTGTTCATGCCGTTGATATTGATGGTGCCAAGCTGCACTTCCATCGGCGCTCGACCGAGCTTTATTACGTGCTCGATGGCGATGGCTGCGTGCTGCTCAATGGCGTCGAACACCCGGTTTCAAAGGGCTCGCTGGTGCATATTCCACCGGGTGTGATCCACGGCGCACGCGGGCGGATGCGCGTACTCGTTGTCGGCATTCCCGACATCGCAGAGGACGACTACTTCGAGGTTTCAGCACAGGACTCGCAGAGCTGATCGAAACATTCTCGCAGTATCGCAGCCATCCCTTCAGTATGTAGGGAGCTTTTTTTCGCCTTCCGCTCGCTATGAAATTCTCGTGCCTCCTCGCGCTATTTGTCACCACAGCCTCGCTCGCAGGTGAGCCCCTGCCTATCTCGCTTTTCGATGGCAAGACGCTGGGACATTGGTCGGGCAAACCTGAGCACTGGCGTGTCGAGGATGGCACCATCACGGGCGAGATCGCCGAAGGGCAGCAGCTCAAGGGCAATGAATGGATTTTCTGGGATGGTGAAGTTCACGACTTTGATTTGGTAGTGGAATACCGCATCATGGGTGGCCCCAGCGCGAACTCTGGCATTCAGTATCGTTGCCAGCAGAGCGCCGAAGGTCATGCCTCAGGCTATCAGGCGGATCTCGACGATGGCGCGGTCTGGCTCGGGCGCATCTACGATGAGCATGGTCGGGCGCTGCTCGTAGAGCGTGGGGCTCGTGTGTCCATCGCGCCGGATGGGCGGCGTTGGGTGGATGTATTTGCTGAGCCCAAGAGCTTCCTCCCGGTCATCAGAAAAGACGAGTGGAACACCTATCGTATCACCGCCACGGCCTCACATGTCGAGGTGCTGGTGAATGACGTGCTCTTCAGCGTACTCGATGACCATGAGGCCAAAGCGGCTGAGTTTTCCGGCAAGCTCGCCTTTCAACTCCACAGCGGCCCTGGCCCGGCGAAAATACAGTTTCGCAATATCCGCCTCACACCTCTGGGAAAAACCGCGCCACCCGTGCATGTCGATATACAGGCAGCGCCAAAACCCAGCGATGTCCCCAGCATCGCGCCGCCTGTTGAGCTGAATTTAGGCTTCGAGAAAGGCACGCTCGAAGGCTGGAAAGCCGAAGGTAATGCCTGGGAAAAACAGCCCATCGAAGGGGACACGGTGGCACTGCGCAAGCGTGGCAATTCAAAGCACGTCGGCAAATTCTGGCTCGGGGATTATGAGCAGCTCGGCGATAAAGGCATGGGTACGCTCACCTCGTCGAGCTTCGCCGTCACCCATCCGTGGGCCAGCTTTCTCATCGGTGCAGCGGCGGATGCGGGCTCGACGCACGTCGAAATCGTCGAGGAAGCCACTGGCAAAGTCATCCACAGAGCCAGCGGTGCTGAACAGGAAAATTTGAAGCGCATCGTGGTGAAGCTCGATGGGTTCATCGGCAAACGCATTTTCATCCGCGTTGTCGATCACAGCCCGCGCGGCTGGGGGCATGTGAACTTCGATGACTTCGTGTTTCACGAAACTGAACCTCGCGTCGCCAATCCTAGCGCGATCCCGATCAGTGGTGATCGCTCGAAGCGCGGCCAAGAGAGCCCGGTGCTCTGGCATTTGCTGCCGAACCCTGCGAAGCCCAGTGACGTCGCCAATCCAGCCGCGCAAAAGCTCGTCGCGGGCATGAAATTAGCCGCAGGCTTTCAGGCGGAGTTGATCGCTGCAGAGCCAGCCGTACGGCAGCCTATTGCCTTCTGCATCGACGAGCGCGGACGCCTGTGGGTCGCCGAGGCGTTCAGTTATCCGAACAAACAACCTGAAGGCCAAGGCAAGGATCGCATCAGCATTTTCGAGGACAAGGATGGCGACGGGCAATTCGAGACGCACCAAGTTTTCATCGAGGGCTTGAACCTCGTGAGCGGCATCGAGATTGGCTTCGGTGGCGTGTGGGTCGGCGCGGCACCCGAGCTGCTCTTCATTCCAAAAGATGCCGAGGATAAGCCCGGCAAGCCGCAGGTGCTGCTCGATGGCTGGGGCTACCAAGACACCCACGAAACGATGAATAGCTTCACCTGGGGGCCGGACGGCTGGCTCTATGGCAACCAAGGCGTATTCACACAGTCGTTGATCGGCAAACCAGGCACACCCGAGACGCAGCGCATCACCTTAAACTCCGGCGTGTGGCGGTATCATCCGCTGCGGCATGAGTTTGAGATTTTTTGCTCCGGCGGCAGCAATCAGTGGGGACTCGACTACAACAGCAACGGCCATTTTTTCATGACCCACTGCCGCAGCTTCTGGGGCAAAGGCGGCACGACGCACGCGATCCGCAACGGCCACTTCTGGAATCAGGCCAACTCAAAATACGCGCCCTTCATCAGCGCCACAGCCCCCGACTTCGCACCCGAACTGCAAAACTATCTGCCCGCCTCCGCTCGCTACGACAGTGGCGAAGGTGGCGCGGGCAGACCCGGTACCACCGCCGTCTATGGCGGCCACTCGCATGTCGGCACGATGATCTACAATGGCGACAACTGGCCCAGCATTTACCGCGATCATCTCTTCACCCACAACCTGCATGGCCATCAGATAAACCAGCAGCACAACGTGCGCACGGGCTCGGGCTATGAGACACTGCACGCAGGCTACGACCTGCTGTTCTGTGGCGACGAGCGCTACATCCCTGTCGATCTACAAACGGGTCCCGATGGAGCCGTCTATGTCATCGACTGGACCGACACTCAGCACTGCCACAACCCTGATGATGAGAAATGGGATCGCAGCAATGGCCGCATCTACCGCGTGTCATGGGCAGCCACGTATAAGCCTGTGAAGGTGGATTTGGGGAAGATGAGCGATGGGGAGTTGGTGAACTTACAGACGCACTCGAATGACTGGTATGCGAGGACAGCGCGGAGGTTGCTACAAGAGCGCAGCATAAATTTCAAAGGGTGCCCAGAGTATCTGCCAAAAAAACTTGCCGCCGATTCGCCCGAACATGCGCTGCGAGCACTGTGGACGCTGCACTGCATCGGATATGACGGCGGTGAGTTGGGCAATTTTGTTCGGCATCCCAACGACATCGTCCGTGCCTGGGCCATCCAACTCGCCACCGAGCAGGCAGGCAAACCCAAGCTCGGCACCGATACGCTTCTCCAACTCGCGAAGACCGATCCTTCGCCCACCGTGCGCCTTGCCCTCGCATCCGCGTTGCCAAAGCTTGCTGCCGACACAGCGAGGCAAATCGGCAGCGCCCTCGCGATGCACGCCGAGGACAAAGACGACCGCTTCCTGCCGAAGATGATCTGGTTTGGGCTGGCGAGTAGCACAGGCGATATACCCGCCCTGCTCACCCTCGCCGACAAGACACCGATGCCCAGCCTTGCCGACTCCATTCGTTGGTATGCCGCGACCAGCCCCGCAGGCCGTGAGGCATTCGTCGCCGCCATCGCCACGCAGCCAGATGAGCTGGCGGCCCGCAGCCTGCGGCTGCTCGCCTTCGGATTGAAGGATGAAACTAAAGCAACGATGCCCCAAGCATGGCCGCAAGTGCAGGCCAAGTTTGCCGCTACCAACCCCGTCATTGAACAGCTCGCCGCCCTCTTCGGCGACAAGGCCGTGCTCACAAAAATGCGCACCATCCTCGCTGACACCGCCCATCCCCTACCCCAGCGCCGCAGTGCCTTCGAGTTGCTCAAGCGCGTCGGTGATGCCGAAGCAACACCGCTCTTCGTGCGCTTGCTCGATGAGCCAGCCTTCACCTCTGCCATACTGCCACTGCTCTCTCGTTCCAATGAGCCCGCCACTGCCGCCGCACTGATGCAACGTTACACCGCGCTCAGTGCCAGCGACCGCAATGTCGCCTTGAACACACTCACCAGCCGCGCGGAACTTGCCCTGCCACTGCTCCGTGCCGTCAAAGCAAACACCTTCGACAAGCAGCACCTCAGCGCCCTGCAAATCCGCCAGATGCGCAACTTGAACAATGCCGAGGTGAACGGCTTGCTGGATGGCACCTGGGGCAAAGTTAACGAGTCCTCCGCAGCCGCGAAGGCGAGCATTGCCAAATTCAAGAAGGCCTACGAAGCCGCGCCACTCTGGGCTTTCAATGCCAACGCTGGGGCCGAGACCTTCAAGCAACTCTGCGCCGCCTGCCACGCCATGAACGGCGTCGGTGGTAAGTTCGGCCCTGAACTCGCAGGCTCCTGGCGCAATGGCCTCGACTACTTTTTGGAAAACATCATCGACCCGAATGCCGTGGTGGGAGATAATTTCCAACTGCATATTTTAACGAAAAACGATGGCAGCGTCATCTCCGGCATCATCGAGCAAGAGACGGCCACAGCCATCACCGCACGCACCATCACCGAGTCCGTTATTATTGCCAAAAGCGAACTCAAGGAGCGCCAGAAACTCCCCGCTTCATTGATGCCACCGGGTATGCTGGAAGCCCTGCCCGAGCGAAAGGCCATCGAGTTGCTGAAGTACCTGCTGAGCAAACGCGAGTGAGTGAGTGGCGATGAAAGTAATCTCAGCTTGTAACTGTTCATATCCCCTCCCGGAGGGAGAAGAGCTATTAGCCGGTGGTGAGCCGAAGGGGTGGGCAAAGCGAAGCAACTGAGGAACGAACGTAACCACCGGATCGCATGACCACCACGCCCCAAGCCAATGCATTGCGCCCTAGAAGGGCGCGAGCGCTGAAACTCCACCTGCACCATGCGCCCGAGGTTGGTCTCTACACCGAAGAGGTTCTTCTCGGCAAAATCGTGCCGTAGGCGCATTCGCCAGAACACGGGCTGATGGCTGCGAAACGGGCGTTGATTTTCACAAAACATGATGCGCGGTAGTATCGCCTTCCACAAAATGAAACACGTCAGCCTCACCCTGCTCGTCGGAATCGTCAGTTGTGCCGCCGCTTCGGCGAGAGATTTTGCCACGGAGATGCTGGAGGCAACTTTCAATCTCTACCATGGGGACTCTACTGGCACTTGCGTGCTCGTGAAGCGCGAGCCGCCAGACCAAGGCCTCTATCTCGCCTCTACGACCCATGTTCTCGAACGCACCAAGGGTTGAGGTGCGCTAGATTCGTTATCTCCTCTCCCAAAGCGTACGCCCCTTCATCGCCCATGATATTCCTGCCTCGACTTGCCATCTCAGCCATCGCTCTCGCTTGCGTGGCCCCACTGCGTGCCGCCCCTGTGGATTTCATTCGCGATGTGCGACCTCTTTTGCAAAAGCACTGCTACGAGTGTCACGGGGCAGCGAAGCAAAAATCCGGCCTGCGACTGGATGTCAAAGCATCGACCTTCAAAGGCGGCGACAAACACGGCCCGAACCTTATTCCCGGCCAGGCCGACAAGAGTTCCTTGATCCAGCGGCTCAGTAGCGAGAACGACAAGGAACACATGCCGCCTCGCCAGAGCAAGGTGGAGCAACTGTCTGCGGCAGAGATCGCAACGCTGACGGCATGGGTCAATGCAGGCGCTGTCTGGCCCGATGGCGTGGACTTGGTGAAGCTCGTGGACAAACGCGACCACTGGAGCTTCAAGCCACTGAAGGCAATCGAAGGCCAGCGTAGCATCGACGCCTTCATCAATACCAAGCTCCAGGAAAACGGCCTGACGATGTCGCCTGCCGCAGACCGCATCACCTGGTTGCGCCGAGTTACGTTTGATCTCATCGGTCTACCGCCGACGCCGGAACAAGTGGTAGCCTTTGTCAAAGAGACGCGCAGCGATGCCTTCGAGCGCGTGGTGGATGAACTGCTGAAATCGCCGCGCTACGGCGAACGCTGGGCACAGCATTGGCTCGACGTGGTTCGTTACGCCGACACGCATGGCTTTGAAGTGAATACCGAACGCCCCAACGCCTGGCCCTACCGCGACTATGTGATCGACGCTTTCAACAACGATACGCCGTACCATCACTTCATTCGCGAACAGCTCGCAGGCGATGCCTTGGGCAAGGACGCGGCGACGGGTTTCCTCGTCACCGCCTCGGTGCTGCTGCCAGGGCAGATCGGTAAAGACGAGCCCTCGAAGCGGCTCGCGCGGCAGGATTCGCTGGATGAAATCGTGGTCAATGTCGGGCAGACATTCCTCGGTCTCAGCATCGGCTGCGCCCGCTGCCATGATCACAAATTCGATCCTATCAGCGCCCGCGATTACTATGCCATGCAGGCCTTTGTCGCTGGCGTGGAGTATGTGGATCGCGAGTTGCACACGCCCGAGGCCGAGGCGGCACGCCGGGAGGTTGGGCTGCTCAAGTTGCGCGTCGCGCAGATCGAAAAAGAACTCGCTCGCTTCGTGCCGCTGGCGAAAAACGGTGCCGAGCGTCCAGCCGTCAATGCCCGCGAGAACACCGACCGCTTTGCCCCGCAGAAGGCGAAACGTGTGCGCTTCACCATTCAGGAAACGAACCATCTGGAGCCCTGCCTCGACGAGTTGGAGATCTTCAACACAGCAGGCGAAAACATCGCGCTGGCCAGCACGGGAACAAAACCAACGTCCTCCGGCGACACCGGTATCGCCGAACGCCACGAGCTGCGATTCATCAACGATGGGCGCTATGGCAACTCGCGCAGTTGGATGTCGAGCGAGAAAGGCAAAGGCTGGGTGCTCCTGGAATTCCCCCAGGAGCAAAGCATCGAACGCATCGTTTGGGGCCGTGATCGCGATGGTAAATTCACTGACCGACTGGCCATCAACTACCAGATCGAAGTCGGCGACGCGGCAGGTCAATGGCACCATGTCGCGGATGCCAGCGACCGACGTAAAGCGGAACCCGCCAACAAAAAAACTGCCCTCCCTTCCACCAATGGCCTCAGCCGCGAGGAGGCAAAACGAGTTGAACCCTTGATCAAAGAAAAAGCTGAGATCGAACAGCAGATCAAAGCAGAAGAGAACGCGCAGAAGGTTTTTGCTGGCACCTTTCGCACGCCCGATGTGATCCATCTGCTCAATCGTGGCGACCCCGAGCAGCCACAAAGCGAGGTCGAGCCCGCCGTGCTCAGCGCTCTCGGCGACATCAAGCTGCCCAAAGGCACGACCGAGCAGCAACGTCGTCTCGCCCTCGCCGACTGGATCACCAGCCCCCAGAACCCACTCACCGCACGCGTCATGGTCAACCGTATCTGGCAGGGCCACTTCGGCACCGGCTTGGTAGAGACCTCCAGCGACTTTGGCCACAATGGCATGAAGCCTTCCCATCCCGAGTTGCTCGACTGGCTGGCCCAAGAGTTCATCCGCTGCGGCTGGTCTATGAAGCAGATGCACAAGCTCATCGTGCTCTCGACCACCTATCGGCAGAGTGATCGTGCAACAGACGCGATGGACTCAAAGGCCGCGTCTGTTTCCGTCAAGGCCCAAGACATCGACGCCGACGTCCGCCTCCTCTGGCGCTTCCCCTCGCGCCGACTCGAAGCCGAAACCATCCGCGACACCATGCTCGCCGTCAGCGGTCAGTTGAACCTCAAGATGCACGGTCGCGGCTTCGATTTGTTCGATCAACGCGGCGGGCTTAGCGGCTTCGACCCCATTGAGACCTTCACCAGCGACGGCCTGCGCCGCATGATCTACGCCCACAAAGTGCGTCGCGAACGAGAAGCCGTCTTCGGTGCCTTCGACTGCCCCGACGCTGGCCAAAGCACTGCCCGCCGCCGCGAATCCACCACCCCGATTCAAGCGCTCAATCTCTTCAACAGCCGCTTCACCTTGGAACAAGCGGAAGCCTTCGCTACCCGAGTGAAGCACGACGCTGGCGATGACATCGCTATGCAAATCCGCCGCGCCTATCAAATTGCCCTCAACCGTGATCTGAGCCCCGAAGAACTCAGCGACATCGAGCCCGCCGTGCGCGAGCACGGCCTCGCCCCGCTCTGCCGCGCCCTCCTCAACAGCAACGAGTTCCTCTTTGTGCCGTGAAGAAGGCGACTAGCGCCGCCTTTCACCAAGCATCCGTGCGGAAAGGCTGCGCGGGCAGGCCATCTTTATTGAAGAGATTGGCCCACGTAAAACTGTTGCTCCAGGCATAACGAACCGCCGCTGGGTGGGCGATGTCTTTGCTGGAAACCACCACGCTATCGCCAACGAGGGTCGCATCGGCCCAGACGAATTTTTTATCATCACCCGCCACGATGAAGCCTTGCAGCTTCTCGCCGTTTTTGAACGCCAGCCCTTGGCCGATGTGGGTGAACTTAAGCGTCACCTTGCCGCCAGAGATGGCATGGCTGGCATAACTTGGGCCGAGGTATTCGATCTTTTTAGCGTAGGCCGTCGCCAGCGCCACCTGCACGCCGCGTGCGCCGTAGCCCGACTTATTCGGCGGATGAATGCCAGCGCCAAGGTCACTGCTGATGACCATGTGAGTGTTCGGATACTTCATGATTTCAGCAAAGACGACATGCGAGTAGTCAGTCGCTGGGCCTGCTGGAATAGCCTTTGGCAGTGCTTCAAATTTATTCGCCAAGCGATTCATCGGGTTCGCATAATCAAACGCACAACCGCCACCACTGGGCTTCTGCACGTAGAGAAACGGGAAGTCGCCCTGCCCCCAGGCCTTGCGCCAACCGCCGATGAGTGCGCCCATCAGCGTGACTTGATCCACACCCACGATATTCGTGCGGCTCTCGCCCTGATCCCACAGCACGCCTTTGATCGCATAGCCCACGTATGGCCGGATGTAGGCCTCAAAAAGTTGGCCCACCTTGCCACTATTGGTTTCACCCGCCTTGCCCACCGCCTGCGGCGCACGCAGACCGGGCGGCGGCTGTTGGCCCGCCTTTTTCGCCGCATCCGCCAGTACTTTCCAGGCCGCGTAGTCCACGTCGAACTTCGCCTTGGCCACATTGTAGGCAGCGGCGAGTTCATCATACTTGTAGGTTGTTGCGAACTTCTTCACCACCGCCGCACAGGCCGCATCGCTGCGGTACATCTCCTCGCTGAGCCAGAAGCCCGACGGCGTCCCACCCACCGCGCCGACCATGAGGCCCAGCGGCACGTCGATCTCCTTTTGCAAAGGGAAGCCAAAGGAAAACAGCAACGCACTCATCTTGGGAATCGTCAGCGGCGTGGCCTCTTCCCACACCGCGTTCGCCTCTTTTCGCATCAGACGAATCAGGGGATACGTCTGCTTTGCCGCCTCGGCCAGCACTGGGTCACCCGCCACATAACTGGCCACGGGCATATCCATATTCGACTGCCCAGAGCCTATCCACACATCGCCCACCAGCACATCATCAATGGATTTGCTGCCAATGGTCAACGAGCGCGGCACCGCACTGGCAGAGAGCGCCTCCAGCGTCACACGCCACGCACCTTTGCCATCCGCCGTCGCAGTTTTGGATTGGTTGGCAAATTTCACTGTCACCTTCTCCCCCGCTGTCGCCGTGCCCCAGATGGGTACCGCGATGCCGCGCTGCAACACCATGTGCGGGGTAAAGACCTTGGACAGCACCACCTCTGCATGAGCAGCAGTGGCGGCGAAGACGGGGAGTAACAACGAGAGACATCGAGAGTATTTCATGCGGACAAACCAAACGCCGAGTGCGGCGAAATCTTCTCACCTGAGCCACTTGCTTAAACCCGACGGCACTCAGCGGCCAAGTAGTGCTCAGACTTCTCACTTCACCAGTCTTCAAATGCGACATTTTCCACCGACTGAATTCGACTAGAGTTGAGCCCACTTTTCGCCCATCGAAGCTCGCATCCCCCAGTTACCCGTCCCCATGCTCATCGACACCCACGCCCATCTCGACCACCGGCAATTCAGCGCCGACCTCCCCGAGATCATCGCTCGCGCTCGTGCCTCTGGCGTCACCCGCATGGTCACACCAGCGACCAGCCTCGCGAGCTGCCGCGCCCTCATCGCGCTGGCCCAAGTCCTCGCCGAGATACATCCCGCGCTCGGCATTCACCCCTGCAATGTCGATAGCGTCAGCGGTAGCGACTGGATCGCCGAGTTGCGCGAGCTGGCCCAGCGCCCCGGCATCGCCGCCATCGGCGAGATCGGCCTGGACTACTACCACGCCCCCGAGCCCGGCTTCACCATCGAGACGTGGCGTGCCCACCAAGCCGCCATGCTGCGTCTTCAGCTCGATCTCGCGGTTGAACTAAAGCTCAACGTCATCCTCCACACACGCGAGTCACACGATGATCTCGTGCAAATCATGCGCGACTACACCGGGCGACTGCGCGGTGTTTTTCACTGCTTCACTGGCACGCCCGAGCAGGCTTTGGAACTCATTGGCATGGGCCATCTCGTATCCTTCACAGGCATCGTCACCTTTAAAAACAGTCCCATTATCCAAGCCACCGCGAAGGCCTTGCCCAGCGATGCTTTCATGTTGGAAACCGACAGCCCCTACCTCGCCCCCATCCCCCATCGTGGCAAACGCTGCGAGCCCAGCTACGTCGCCGATACCGCCCTCTTCGTTGCGCAGTTGCGTGGCGTTTCTTTGGAGGATCTCGCCGCTCAAACCCGTGCCACCGCCGAAGCATTCTTTGCCGGGCTGGGGCGGTAGAACTCCGGCGTGATAGCAAGCCGAGAGGGACAAGGGATAAGTTACAAGGGACAAGGGGATTGGCTTCGCGCTTGAATTCAAAACCACAGCCCAGCGACGAAGACACTCCCCTTCTCCCCTTCTCCCCTTCATCCTTATTCCTTGTCCCTTTCCCCCTCTCATTATCTGATTGTCTGATTGCCTCCCGCCCCGCCCCGCGTTCATTGCTCGCCCTTTATCCATGCACATAGCCGACATCTTCCAGCGCCAGCGCCCCACGCTCTCCTTTGAGTTCTTTCCGCCCAAATCTGCGGAGGCATCGGCAGCGCTGCTCGACGCGGTGAAGGAGCTAGCCGCCTACAAGCCAGCCTTCGTCAGCGTCACCTATGGAGCAGGCGGCTCGACTCGCGAGATGACCCACGACCTTGTCGTGAAAATCAATCAGGACACCGCCATCGCGACCGTACCGCACCTCACCTGCGTCTGCCACTCCGAGGCCGAC
This sequence comes from Verrucomicrobiota bacterium, assembly GCA_031411235.1. GTDB lineage: Bacteria > Verrucomicrobiota > Verrucomicrobiia > Verrucomicrobiales > Verrucomicrobiaceae > JANOAR01. The sequence continues at coordinate 26,200 of JANOAR010000002.1, forward strand.
ATTGCCGCCATTTTGCAGCGTTATGCTAAAGCTGGCGTCAGCAACATCCTCGCCCTCGGCGGCGACCCACCACGCGACCTCACGGGCTATGAAAAAAAGAACGACGCGTTCCAGCACGCCGCCGATCTCGTCGCCTTCATCAAGCGCTTCAATGATAGCGGGGTGCATCCCGACAAACGCGGCTTCGGCATCGGCGTCGCCGGTTTCCCTGAAGGCCATCCCACCACCCCGAATCGCCTCACTGAAATGGATCACCTACGGGCCAAAGTTGATGCCGGAGCCGACTACATCTGCACCCAGCTCTTCTTCGACAACCACGACTTCTTCGACTTCCGCGAGCGCTGTCGTCTCGCGGGCATCCACGTCCCCATCATCGCTGGCATCATGCCCATCGTCAGCGCCTCCGGCATGAGGCGCATGGCCGAGCTGTCCGGTGGCTCGCGCTTCCCCGCCAAGCTCCTGCGTGCCATCGCCCGCTGTGGCAATGATGAGGAAGCCGTGCAACGCGTCGGCATCCACTACGCCACCGAGCAGTGTGCCAACCTCCTCGACCACGGCGTGGATGGCATCCATTTTTACACCCTCAACAAATCCAAGGCCACGCGTGAAATTTATGCCAGCCTGGGACTCAAAGACTCCGAAGCCGCCGCCGCGAAAGCATGAGCACAACAGCCCCTCTCATCGCTGGCATCGAAGCTGGTGGCACCAAGTTTAACGTCGCCCTGGGTACCGGTCCCGACGACATCCTCGCCTCCACTCGTATCGAAACAGGCGAGCCCAAGGCCACCCTCCGCGAAGTCATGCAATGGCTCGCCAATGCCAGCCGCCAGCATGGCCCTCTACGCGCCATCGGCATCGGCTCATTCGGCCCCGTCGATCTCGATGAAGCAAGCGAGACCTACGGCTATATCACCACCACGCCCAAGCCCGGCTGGCAGCACACCAGCCTCGTCGAGCCTCTCCGCGCCCGCTTTCAAGTCCCCATCGGCTTCGATACCGACGTCAATGCCGCCGTCATCGGCGAGCATTTATGGGGCGCTGGGAGAGGCCTGGATCCCCTTGTGTATGTCACCGTCGGCACCGGCATCGGCGGCGGCGTGCTCATGCACGGGCAGCCATTGCACGGCCTACTGCACCCCGAGATCGGCCACCTCCTGGTTCCCCCGCCGTTGACCTCAGGCGTGCCCGTGGATGTCTGCAACTGCCCCTTCCACCACAGTTGCATGGAGGGCTACGCCAGCGGCAGCGCCATCCTCGCTCGCTGGGGCCTCCGCGCCGAAGACCTCACCGCCGCGCATCCTGCCTGGGAGGAAGTCGCCACCATCCTCGCCGCAGGCATAGTGAACATCACCCTCACCCTATCGCCGCGACGCATCGTCCTAGGCGGCGGCGTGATGAAGCGACCCGGCCTCATCAGCCTCGTCCGTTCGCACACCGTGCGCCTGCTCAACGGCTACATCACCGCCCAGCGCGTGCTCCACGAGATAGACCAGTACATCGTCCCCCCAGGGCTCGGCGACCACTCTGGCCTCTGCGGTGCCCTCGCTCTCGGCATGGATGCCTTGCGACGAGCGTAGTTGTTTTTATAACAGCACCGTGTCCACCGCCCCCACACTTTCCACCGCACCAGCCGCCCTGCCCATTCGCCTCGCGGGATTGGGCAAATGGCTGCCCCCATGGCGCGTCCATGCCAGCGAGATCGACCAACGCATCCAGCAGGCACCCGGCTGGACGATGAAGCACACCGGCGTCGAGTGGCGGCATTTCGTGCGCGATGAAACCACCGCGCAAATGGCCGCCGCAGCCGCCCGCGAAGCCCTTGCCGAGGCAGGCCTTTCCCAGCCCGATCTCCTGCTCAGCGCCAGCGGCACGCAGCAGCAGCCCATCCCCTGCACCGCCGCCCTCGTCGCCAAGGAACTCGGCTGGAGCAGCCTCGCCTGCATGGATATCAACGCCACCTGCCTCGGCTTCATCGCCGCGTTGCAGACGGCTGCCGCCCTCATCACCACAGGCACCTATTCCAGCATCCTCGTCGTATGCAGCGACATCGCCTCGCGCGGGCTCAACTGGCGCTCCCCCGAGTCTGCCGCACTCTTTGGCGACGGTGCCGCAGCCGCCGTGCTCACCCATGCAGGAGCTACCGCTAGCGCCCTGCTGCACACACGCATGGAAACCTGGCCCGAGGGCTCCCACCTCACCGAAATACGCGGCGGGGGCACCACCTTGCCAGCAGCCCTGCATCGCCCTGGCGAAAACACCGAGGACTACCTCTTCCACATGGATGGCCCCGGCATCTTCCGCATGGCAGCGCAGCGCATGGAGCCCTTCGTCGCCCAGTTCGTCGGCACCGCAGAGGATCGCTGGGAAAACGTGCAAGCCGTCATCCCGCACCAAGCCAGCCTCGCCGCCATGCAACTGCTGCGGCGACGCCTCGGCATCCCCGAGGCCAAGTGCATCGAAATCGTCCGCGACCACGGCAACTGCATCGCCGCCTCCATGCCCCATGCCTTGCACAGCACCGTACGCTCCGGCCAACTCCAGCGCGGCGACACCGCACTCCTCCTCGGCACCTCCGCAGGTTTCTCCCTCGGCGGCGCATTGCTGAGGTATTGAATCCACATGAAAACCATCCTCGTCACCGGAGCCACAGGATTCCTCGGCGGCGCTGTCGCCCGAGATCTCCATGAGCGCGGCTACAACGTCCGCGCGACGGGACGGAACCTCGCCGCCGGGCAACGGCTCAGTGCCGCAGGCATCGCCTTCATCCCCTGCGACCTCGCCGCCTCAGCGAGTGCTGTCGCGAACCTTTTGCAAGGCTGTGACGCCGTCGCCCACTGTGCCGCCCTCGCCTCGCCCTGGGGACTCATGCGCGACTTCCACGCGGCCAATGTCGTCGCCACGCAGCACATCATCGACGCCTGCCAGCAGCACCGCATCGCGCGGCTCGTCCACATCTCATCCCCCAGCGTGCTCTTCGATTTCGCCGACCAGCACGACCTCAAAGAACACGAGCCCTGGACGACACCCCCCGCCAACTTTTACATCGCCACCAAGCGCCAGGGCGAGCGACTCGTCCTCGACGCCTGCCACGATACCGCACTGCCCGCCATCGTCCTGCGCCCGCAGGCCATGTTTGGCCCCGGCGACACCACCCTCATGCCACGCATCCTGCGCGTCGCACGGCGCGGCTTCTTCCCCCGCTTCCGCCGCGAGCCCACCCTGCTCGATCTCGCCTGGGTAGGCGACGCCGCACAGGCCGTGCGCCTCGCGTTGGAGGCCAGCCCCGAGCTGCATGGCCACCTCTACTCCATCACCAGCGGCGACCCCCAGCCCTTCTCCGCCATCCTCGCGACTATCTTCAAATCCCACGCCCTCCGCGTACGATTCATCGCCCTCCCCTTCGCCATCGCTAGGCCACTCGCCACCGCCTTCGAGTGCGCCTCCCGCTGCCTCACCGCCAGCCGTTGGGAGCCCCCCATCACCCGCTACTCCGTCGGAGCCGTCACCTTCTCCCAGACCCTCGACATCAGCGCCGCAAAGCAAGACCTCGGCTACCGCCCCAGTGGAGCCGTGCTCGAAAAGCTCGCCGCCACCTGTGCCCTCTAGTTTGGATCGAGGAAGAAGCGCCCATCACTCAGCGTCGCCTCTCACCAATCCCGGCTACGTCAATCCGGGCTCCAACGGGTTGGAGTAGTCCCCCCTAGCGCGAGGTGGGGTCATCGAAGCGAAAGCCTGCATCAAATCGGAGCCCTCTCATGGTGCAGAGGAGTGAAAAAGGCCCGTCAGATCGGGGCGCGGGGGTGCCGTGATCGAGAATCCTGCCGCCCGCTCGGGGCGAGCGAGGCTCGCGCAGCACGAAATTGTCGCAAAAATGAACGGCGGGAGCGCCACGCACCCCTCGCCAGCCTCCCGAAAGCCCCGTGCGAGGCTCGCGAAGCAGAATCTGACGGCCAGAATCTGCCCCGCGACGCTCGCACCGCAGAAACTGGAAGCCAGAAGGGCGATCACGACACCCGCACGGCAGAATCTTGTGGCACAAACGCCGCGTAAGGCACGCGCCCCCGACATTCTGCCCGCCTGCGAGCGAGCCACGGCACGCCCTCCCCCTGCCGTGGAAGCTGTATCACTAGGTGAGGTGGGCGCAGTCATGAATGGGGTCAACCCCTGGACCACAAGTGACTGCCCCTGAGCTGGGGCAGTTGAGTTTTGTCGGGGGACAATTGCGGAAAGGCTTTTAGCGGCTGGTGGAAACCATGGTGAACATGGCGATGAACTGAAGGGTATGACCGAGGACGAACCAGCAACGACAGAAGCTTCGTAACATGGGCGGCTGAGCCAGAAATGGCTTCAAGGCTGGCCGAGTCGTTACACAACACATCGAATCACAAGCCCAGCCTCAACGAGTCCGCGCACGATTGCCCCCATTCGTCGCGTTCATGGTACTCGCACCATGAAGACCACTCTCGCCCTCGCACTCCTGCTCAGCCCTCTCTTTGCTCGCGCCGATTGGCCGACTTACCTGCACGATATTTCTCGCGTTGGCCACACGGAGGAGAGCCTGAAGTTCCCACTGACCCTGCGCTCCACCTTCGCCTCGCCGACGGCTCCGCAGCTCGCGTGGGCGGGCGAAGACGGCAAACTGGCATCCCTCCGGGATGCTGGGTTCATTTTCACCTGCAACCGGTGGTATCGCTCCGCTCAACCACTGGCTTAAACCCTCCGGGTTCGGGACATGCTTTCCTCATAGCGTCACTCCCCTCTTTTTGGGATGTCCGGCCACGCGGGCGGTGTTCATGACTTGCTCTCCTTGGGCTGGCTGAGTTGCCGCACTCCAGGAGGCGCGGTGAGCACCTGCATCTGGCGGATGGCAATTTGATTCAGTCGCTTGAGCCGATCTCCCTGGGGCAGAGCCATGTGGATAAACTCGGCGTTCATGCCCTCGATGGTGGCGAGGACGAGGAGTTGCTCGAGGGTGGCGCATGTTGCCGTCGAGCTTGGGATTCGCGTCGCGCGAGTGGTGGAGTGGGGACGCGGAAAGGCGGCGCTGGCGGGCGAAGCTTCTCGAATGTGCGAGGGGGAAATCCTGCTTGCCAAACGGGCGAGGGCTTTCCTTTCCTGATGGCACTGGGCTGGACTGGGGGAAGCGGCGGCTTGATGCGACTGAGGAAAGGATTTTCTGGGCTCGGGTTGGCGTTTCCTGGACTCGGGAAATGATTTCGGTGACTACGGCGTGGCGGGCGGGAGTCACGGGAAATCTCTACTGCCGCGCCTCCTGGTTTGGGGAAAAGCGTGGCCCAACAAAAGCGAAAACTGCGGCCACGAATGGCAAGGACAAATCGGCTAAAGCCTCGTACTTCAACGAGGCCCACTTGTGAGGTATCTATTATTTACCATCCGAGTTTCTCGCCATCGCTTGGCACTATGGCCTTGCGATGCTATTCCAGTCGCGGAGTTCGGTGATCGCCCCCAGCATCGAACTGTCATGTTTCTGGAGTTCGGCATTCGGATTTCTGGAACTCGGTTTCCCCTTTTCATGTCCACTACTCTTCGCGTTCTCGCCTACCTCCGTCGTTACCCCCTCATGGCCACAGGGCAGCTCGTCTGCGCCATTGGCGGCACGCTGATGGTGGTTGTCTTTCCTTCGATCACCCGCGCGATCATCGACGAGGTCGTGCCGGCGAAGGACTGGTCGCGGCTCTACCAGCTCTGCGGTTTCGCCATGGGGGCCTATGCCTTGCAGAACCTCTTCAACTCGCTGCGCATCCGGCTCAACAACACCTTCGAGCAACGCGTCATTTATGACCTGCGCAGCGACTTGTATGAGCGGCTGCAACGCCTGCCACTGCGCTGGTTCGACAACCGGCCCACGGGTGACATCATGACCACGGTCTCGGAAGACATCCCTGCCGTGGAACGCGTGCTCATCGACGGCATCGAGCAGGGGCTCGTGGCGGTGTTGCAAATCATCGTCGTGGGCATCTTCATGGTGCGAGCGGACACCACGCTGGCCCTCGCGGCGCTGATCCCCATCCCCTTCCTCGCGCTCGGCGCGGTGTTCTACACCAAGAGCGCACGGGATCGGCATCGCGGCGTGCGCACCGCCTCCAGCGGTATGAACTCGCTGCTGCACGACAACGTCTCGGGCATGAGACAGATCAAAGCCTATGCGATGGAGCCCGCCGAGCACGCACGCTTCAATGAGAGCAGCGGTGCCCTGCGCAGTGCCTCACTGCACCTCATGCATGTGTGGTCTATCTACCGCCCGAGTATGGCGTTCCTGAAGGATCTCGGCAGCGTCATCGTGCTGTTCTTCGGCGCACGGGCGCTGCTGGAGGGGCGCATCGAAAAGGGCGACCTCGCCGCCTTCATCATGCTCTCGCGGTTCTTCTACGACCCCATCGAGCAACTGCACAGCATGAACCAACTCGTACAAGCCGGGCGAGCTGCCGGGGAGCGCGTCTTCAACATTCTCGATGCTGAGGAGGAGCTGGGCATCGACACGGGCCGGGCGCTCGGTGACGTGCGCGGGCACATCGTTTACCAGGATGTCGGCTTCTCCTACACGGGCAAGCTGCCGACGGTGCATGGCATTTGTATCGAGGCTCTGCCAGGGCAAACCATCGCGCTGGTCGGCTCCACGGGCGCGGGGAAATCCACCATCATCAACCTGCTCACCCGCTTCTATGAGCACGATGAAGGCTCGCTGACCATCGACGGCCAGGAGGTGAAGGACATCAGCAAATCCAGCCTCCGCCAACACATCGGCTACGTCACCCAGGAGAGCTTCCTCTTTAATGGCAGCGTGCGCGATAACCTGCGTATCGGCAAACGCGACGCCAACGAGGAGGAACTCTGGGCCGCACTCGCAGCCGCCAACGCCTATGACTTTGTGAAGCTACTCCCCAAGCAACTCGACACCCATGTCGGCGAGCGAGGCATCAAGCTCAGCGTCGGGGAAAAGCAGCGCATCAGCATCGCCCGGGCCCTGCTGCGCAATCCCCCCATCCTCATCCTCGATGAAGCGACCGCCAGCGTCGATACCGAGACAGAACGGCAAATCCAAAGCGCCCTGGAACGGCTCATGCAGCAGCGCACCAGCTTCGTCATCGCGCACCGCCTCAGCACCGTGCGCAACGCCCACCGCATCTATGTTCTCGACGGCGGGCGCATCATCGAACAAGGCAACCACGAGCAGCTCATCGGCCTCTCAGGAGTCTATGCCAAGCTGTGCCGCACCTCGCTGCTTGTGGAGTAAGCCCCAAGCCCAGCATGGCAGCTCACTTCTGTGCGGCTTCCCTTGGGCGTTTCGTGGGTTCGCAGATGCCAGAGCACGGCACCTTTGTTTGCAAAAGATAAACTTTCTACTTGCCCATTTTTGCGTGCTCGCCACTATCTCGGCCCGCACAGCTTGCGGGTGTAGCTCAGTGGTAGAGCACTTCCTTGCCAAGGAAGATGTCGCGCGTTCGAATCGCGTCACCCGCTCCAGTTTGCGGCCTTCGGGCTTTGCGACTGGTATTGCGAATTGTGCGTTTTGTGTGATTAATCAGGCCTGTTAGCACAGCCTATTTAGCACAATGAAGGGACTTTATCAGCGCGGGCACACGTTTTGGATACGCTTCACGCCAGCCGAGGGCGCGGCGCAGGAGCGGTTCTCGCTCGGCACCTCGGACGAAGCGAAGGCTATCGAACTCGCCAAGGCACTGATTGAGCGGGTGTCGCACAAGGCTCGCGAGCACGCGGGTTCCTGCGAGGCCGAGATCGCGGGCTATCTCGCGGCAAAAAAGGCGGATGGCCTCGCCCGTAGCACGCTGGACACACGGGGCTACATCCTGCGCTCATTCGTCGCCGAGGTGCAGGTGGCGACGCCAGGCGCGATCTCGCGGCCCGCTGTGGAGCGCTGGTTCGAGGCTCAGCGCACGCGCAATCCTCGCACCGCCTGCGAGTATCTGGCGAAGGTGTCTCTCTGGCTGGCCTGGCTGGTCGAGAAAATGAAGATCCCCGTGAATCATGCGGCAGCGATCAAGACGCCCAAGCTCTCCATGCAAGTGCGGCGCACGTTCCTGATGCCAGACCAGGCCAAGGCTTTGCTGGATGCCTGCACGTCGCCGTGCCTGAAGTTCGCGCTCTACTGCGGGCTGCACGCCGGGATGCGCAAGCTGGAGATCATTGAGGCCCGGCCCGAGTGGTTCGATCTGAAGGCGGGGCTGATTCATTTGCAGGCCACGTCCACCTTCCAGACCAAGGATCGCGACGCTCGCACGGTGCCGCTGACGGCGGAGTTCAAAGCCTGGTTGGAGACCGATTACGGCTTGCCCACGCCGTTCATGCTGAGGCCGAAGATCAAGCACGGCAAGAATCGTTACCGCTACGATTTCAAAAAGTCCTACGACAACCTGGTCGCGTCGCTGGGGCTGGAGATCACGTTCCACGATCTCCGGCGCACGTTTGCCTCGCTGCACGTCTCGCGTGGCACCTCGCTCTACAAGGTGGCCAAGTGGCTTGGCGATGGCGCAGCGGTCGTCGAGAAAACCTACGGCCACCTGATCCCGAATGATTCGGAGATCAACGCGGTCTGGAAGTGATCACGCCACCAGCGCTTTGCCGAGCACTTCAAACTCTGCCTGCGCACTGGCCTCTCTGGTGAGCGTCGCTATGCAGGGTCCGGGTGTCCAGGCTTGGCGGGCGAGGTATTGGTCGTTGATCTGGTAGAGGTAGATCGTGCTGTCGCCGTCGATCATGGCGACGCGCTCGTTGCCGAGGGCGATCACTCGCATGGATTGGCAGGCGGCGATGGCTTCGAGGTGGCGCTGGCGTTCGAGAGTGGTCATGTTTGTGGTGGGCGGTGTTGTCTCAGGTCCATTCGTAGCCGTTGCCCAGCTCGATGGCCGTCATGATGTCCACGACACACCAGTTGTCTTCGGGGCCATCGACCAGGCAGAAGAGGTCGCGATGCTTGGCGGGGGCTTTGGGGTCGAGCGGCTTGCTGGCGCGGTTGCGATTGCGCATGTGAGTGTAGGCGGTGTCGCGGTCGCTGAAGGCTCGGAGGTAGGTGGGCTGGTTCATGTTGCGTGATCGGTTGTTAGTTGAAAATCGTTTCGCTCCAGCATTGCTCCAGCGGCAGCCAGCCGAGTCGCTCGTGGTCATCGTTGCCTAGATCGACGTGGGCTTCGGGGCCGCATGGGCCGTGGCCTAGGGCGCGGACTCGGCGGATTTGCTCGCTGCCGCCGGAGGGTTTCCAGCCTACCAGGCTGCCGATGGCGACGGTGATTTCGTTGCCCCATTTGTTGGTCAGTGTTGTGGTTTCCATACGCTCACAGTATGGCTCAATGTCATTCGATAGCTAGTAAAATAGGATAAATGACTACACTATTAGACGAGATAAAAGGAGGCTAGCGGAGAAATAAACCGCAGAGTTGGCACGCTTTCGAGGCTCAATAAATGCGTAAAATAGACGCAAATATAATTTGCGTTATGCGTAAATTAGACGCATAATGGAAGGGTCATCAGCGGGTGCTGGTGGTCGGTCAACCAGCCACCGGAAGGCTGGGAATCCCCGAAACGATTCATATGATCCAAATCTCATTGATCGTCTCGCTTAGCAAAACCTCGCGGAAGATTGAGGTCAAGATCATCTTCCGCAAGGCACGCGCTATGTAAGGCTAAGGGGGCGGGGCGCAACTAAGCGCCTCGTCTCCGAAGCTGGGGAAAAAGAATCACACCGCCAAAAATATGCAAGCCCAAGAACTCATCCGCTCCGCACGCAAGGCCGCTGGACTCAGCCAGACTGAGGCAGCCGCGCAGTGTGGCCTCTCCCGCGCCTCATTCGATAAATGGGAGCGCGGCGCTCGCGAAGTGCCGCCCGCGACCCTCGCGGGCGTGCTCCTCATGCTAGGCGCGTCCAAGGCTGAGGCTCTGGAGGCAGCACGGGCTGCCCTGGAGGTCGAATCAAAAAAATAGCCACTTCCCAGGAAGCCCAGGAAGTGGCCGAATATTATGCTCTACGATTGGCCATCATCACGCACCCACATAACGAAGAAGCGTGAATTTCTCGGATACTCCCGTTGGCCAGTCTTGGGATTCGTCCGCCATGGGCGGAAAATCTTGTGAAAGCCGGGGCGGTCCTCGGGCCAGAGGGTCAATTGTTCAGCCATATGGCGTATAATTTTCTCTGCTGCACAGACTCACATTGACACCGCGCTCCCTTTCGGTCAGGTTCCACATCGTTATTCATCACAATAAGGCCCCATAACCCAGGGGAGCTACAAACGGTCTTGCTGCTGAGTCAGAACGGCAGCAAGAAATCAGATCAGACCCGCCAGCGTTGACGCGCTGGCGGGTCATTTTTTGAAAGCTGTTAAAAGAACAATCGGCAGTCCTCAAACCTTGGATGGCCCAAGTGCTCGTCCTCGCGGAATCGAGCGGACTGCCGATTGCAAATTCAGAGTTAGCCATTGCCACCGTTTGAAAGGTGCCTCGCCTCTTTGAGGCGATTCCTACCTCTACATCAGCACATCTTGTGCTTCAAACAATTTTAGATCACAAGATATGCCCTGATGAGGAAAATACGCATCAATAGATGATGATGAGTCGATAGGAAGCACCGCAAACCCTTATAATCAGGGCGGTCGAGAGCATTCGGACAGATTAGCCCTTTTCTATCCAAGCCGTTGGGGGGCTCCCATTATTTTTTCTAGTTCCCTCTATACCCGGCCCCAGGAGCCCCAGGAGCCCTCGGCTCTCATGAGCGAATGGCGGGGCTGAGGTAGGGCAGGCCGACGTGGTGGAAGACATCCATCTCGCTTGCGCAGATGTGGACGCGGCCCGTGGTGGCATGGGTGAAGCCGGGGCCATAGACGTTCCAGTTTTCTCCCTGCGCCTTCGCGGCTTCGGCGATGCGCACGTTGCTGCTCTTTGGACCGGTCCGGCAGACGAGCGCGTTGTGCCAACACTCATGAGTCGTGGCAAAGAGGTCGATGTCGATGCCTGTGGCCACATGCGTGGCCAGCTTGTTTTTCGCGCCCCACGTCGGCAGGCCGACACTCGACAAACGCTTGCGCAACACGCCAGCGACGATCCATTCCTCGATGTAATCGGCAGCGAGATCGAACTGCTCAACGGCAAATAAATCGCTTTGCTGCTCGATGCAGCGCGGGATGTAGAGCAGCTCGATGTCGCCGACGAAACGGCAGCCACGCCGGATGCTGCCTGCGATCATCACGCGCTCGCATTGCGGTGCGAGCAGAGCGCTCAGCTCGTGGGCCAAGCGCTCGGCATCGGCGAGGGGGTGGCGGGCATCACTCATCGTCGCCTCCCTCCGTTTGCTCGTCGCACTCATCACACAGCACGCCGTTGGGATGATACCGATTGCTCGTGATCGAGCACGCGGTGCAGCAGGCTTCGCCGCAGTGGTCGCACTCGTATTCCATGGCCCCATGGCCGATGGTGGTAGCGCAGCCGGGGCAGTCGCGCAGAGGGTCGGTGCAGGTGGCGAGGCAGCCACCGTAGAGGCCGGTGCATTGGGGATCACTCATGGCACGCGCAGCAAGGTGAGCA
>JANOAR010000003.1:0-34512 GCA_031411235.1 Verrucomicrobiota bacterium
GAGATGACCGCCAGCCTGCTCAAAGCCCACCCCGCCAAAGCCTCCATCCGCCTGAAACGCAAACGCGCTGCCCTCGACCCTACCTTTCGCCATCAACTCCTCGCTCTCATCCCCCTCAGTTTTGATGCGTAAGCCCTGGCCCTGCTGGTAGCCCCACGATTTCAGAATTGACGGCAAGGCCCATGAATGGCACCTATCAACGCATCACCATCTATCAATATATAGTTAACCACAGCACCACACTCCATGTCACGCTCATACATTTTTTCCTCTGAGTCCGTCGGCGAAGGCCATCCCGACAAAGTTTGCGATACCATCTCCGACGCCATCCTCGACGCTTGCTTGGCCATCGACCCCAAGAGCCGCGTGGCTTGTGAAACCTTCGCCAAGAGCAACATCGTGGTCGTCGGTGGCGAGATCACCATCCCCAAGCTCCAGGACAAAAAGAAGTGCACCACCAAGCCCATCGACGAAGTCATCAACGTCGGCAAAGTGATCCGCGATGCGGTGCGCGGCATCGGCTACACGAACGACGACGACGTCTTCCACGCTGACAAACTTTTCATCAACAACTACCTCACCATCCAGAGCCCCGACATCGCGCAGGGCGTGGATGCCGCAGGTGCCGATGGCAAAAAACATGCTGAACAAGGCGCTGGCGACCAGGGCATCATGTTTGGTTATGCCTGCGATGAGACGCCCGAGCTGATGCCCGCGCCGATCATGTTTGCCCATCGCCTGGGCCGCGAGCTGACGAAGATTCGCAAGGCTGGCAAGGTCGCCAAGTGGCTGCGCCCCGATGCGAAGTCGCAGGTCTCCGTGGAGTATGTGGATGGCAAGCCGACACGCATCGTCAACGTCGTCATCAGCACCCAGCACGCCGCCAGCGTGGAGCACGCCGAGATCGAGAAATTCTGCATCGAGCAGATCATCAAGAAGGTGCTGCCGAAGGGCATGTTGACCAAGGACACCGAGTACCTCATCAACCCCACGGGCAAGTTTGTCGTCGGTGGCCCCCAGGGCGATAGCGGCCTGACCGGGCGCAAAATCATCGTCGATACCTACGGCGGCATGGGCCGTCACGGCGGTGGTGCTTTCTCCGGCAAAGACCCGAGCAAAGTGGATCGCAGCGCCGCCTACATGGGCCGCTGGGTGGCAAAGAATGTCGTCGCCGCTGGCCTCGCCTCGAAGTGCGAAGTGCAGTTCGCCTATGCCATCGGTCACCCGCAGCCCGTGAGCGTGCATGTGGATAGCTTTGGCACAGGCAGCATCGACGATGGTGCCATCCTCGACGCCGTGCTGAAGGTCTTCTCCTTCAAGCCCGCTGACATCGTGAAGCAGCTCAACCTGCTGCGCCCCATCTACTCGAAGACCACCAACTATGGCCACTTCGGCAAGGATGATGTGGATCTCACCTGGGAGAGCACCAGCAAGGCCGATGCTCTCAAGAAGGCGGCGAAGTAGCCCGCCATCTGCATCCTCTGCTGCGGTACTCGCAAGAGTGCCGTAGCCGGGCTGTGGCTTTGCATTCAAGCGCGAAGCCACTCCCCTTATTCCTTGAACCTTGCCGCTTGTCCCTCTTTGCGTGCTTTGCCATCACGCCTGCCTTGTGAAGGCACCGCCTAGTTGCAAACGAGGCTCACATCACCATTCTCAGCGTCGTGAATAACGCCCGCGCCAACCGACATGCTCGCACCGACAACGACATTCCTGCCTATGAGGAGGAGGACATTGATGCCCTTCTCGAAGGCAAAGCCGAGCCGTTGGTGCTGATTCTCGACTGCATCCAGGATCCGCATAATCTGGGAGCCTGCCTGCGCACGGCGGATGCGGCGGGCTGCGCGATGGTGGTGCTGCCGAAGGATAAATCCGCTCCCATCACGGAAACCGTGCGCCGTGTTTCCTGCGGTGGTGCCGAGAATGTGCCCATCGTTCGCGTGACCAATCTAGCGCGTGCCATGAAGCGCCTGAAGGAGCTGGGCGTATGGATCGTGGGCACCGCAGACGAGACGGCGCAATCCCTCTACGAACTGGATTTGAAAGGGCCAATCGCCATCGTCATGGGCGCGGAAGGCAGCGGCATGAGACGACTGACCGAAGAGAACTGCGACTTCCTCGCCCGCATCCCGATGGGCGGCAAAGTGGAATGTCTCAATGTCTCAGTAGCGACTGGCGTGTGCTTGTTTGAAGCGATGCGCCAGCGCCTGCCGGTGAGGGTGAAGACGAAGTAGTGAGCTAATCCACTCATGCTCAAACTGCTCCGCAGAAATCTGCTGATGCTCTGCCGGAACAAAAGTCCCGCCGCAATCAACAATGAATCCGTGATTGTCGCGCCAAGGGCCAATAGCCAGAACGCTCTGATGTGCGTCCAAACCAACCTCACGCAATGGCTCTCCTGTCGCCTCCTCAATCTCGACGTGCCACATAACGATCTCACCGTAGAAACGCTCGAAGTCGGGGTTGGCTGCGGGCAAGACACGCTGAAGAAGACGAACAAACCAACCTGGCTGTGAACTGCCAGAAGACTTCGGCATCGGGATGCAAATGTAGGTGTTCACGAGATGCGATCGTTAGGCGACGTTGGGTTCATTGCGCCATTCGGTATCTGGATCGTCGCAGAAGACAAAGTAACGGCTCAAGTTAGCGTCCCAGCCTACGGGACGCGTGGATTGCGATTGGATTACGAAGGTCGGGTTTGCCGCTGCGCATGTTTAGGCGTCGGGGTTCGTTTCATAACGGTGCAAAGTGATACAGGCGCGGACAAACACCGTGATACTAGCCGCGCCAAAAACATACATGAGCACTCGTCCTGCGATGAGCGAAAAATCTCCGCGAGGAGCTGGCTGCATGAAGAAGTGGAGAGCCTCAGCAAGCATAGTCATGGCCGCATACCAAGACATCGCGAATATCAGGCAGTGGCGGAACGGACGCGGGCCAAAGGGCGGGCGATTGCAGAACGAGATAGTGAAAACGGTCAGCCACGGAATGAACAGAGCGCCCATGACAAGCCAGTCCGGGAGGCGTGGGAAGATGCGATAATAAAACGCCCACTGTCCCATCGCCCCGATAAGGAAACCCCAACTTGCGATGCCCAGTGTGTTCATCATGCGAAGACGCCTATCATGTGCTTAACCAACTAAGCCTTTCAGAGTCTCACTCCGCCTCATCGTCGGCTGCCTTTGCCCGGGCTTCGCGTTTGGCCAGTGCTAGATCGGCATCGACCATGATGTGGACGAGTTCTTTGAATTTCACTTTGGGCTCCCAGCCAAGCTGGCGCTTGGCTTTGGCGGGGTCGCCGATGAGCAGTTCCACCTCGGCGGGGCGCTCGTAGCGGGCGTCGTATTTGACGTATTTTTCCCAATCGAGATCGAGACGGGCGAAGGTTTCCTGGACGAATTCTTTGACGGTGTGCGTCTCGTTGGTGGCGACGACGTAGTCATCGGGTTTGTCCATTTGCAGCATCATCCACATCATCTCGACGTACTCCTTGGCATAGCCCCAGTCGCGCTTGGCGTCCATGTTGCCGAGGTACAGATGCTCTTGAAGACCCATCTTGATGCGCGTGGCGGCGCGGGTGATTTTGCGGGTGACAAAGGTCTCGCCGCGACGTGGTGATTCGTGGTTGAAGAGGATGCCATTGCTGGCGTGTAGCCCGTAGCTTTCGCGGTAGTTCACCGTCAGCCAGTGGGCATAGACTTTGGCACAGGCGTAGGGCGAGCGTGGCCAGAAGGGGGTGGTCTCGGTCTGCGGGACTTCCTGGACTTTGCCGAACATCTCGGAGGAGGAGGCCTGGTAGTAGCGGACTTGGTCGTTGATGCCTGCTTCGCGAAGGGCTTCGAGAATGCGCAAGGCACCGAGCCCGACGATGTCGCCCGTGGACTCTGGCACGTCGAAGGAGACGCGGACGTGGCTCTGGGCTCCGAGGTTGTAGATCTCGTCGGGCTTGAGTTGATAGAGGAGCTTCACGAGGGCGACGGAGTCGGTGAGGTCGCCGTAGTGGAGGATGAGCTTGGCTTTATCGACGTGCGGGTCTTGGTAGAGGTGGTCGATGCGACTGGTGTTGAAGGTGGAGGCGCGGCGGATGATGCCATGCACCTCGTAGCCCTTGGAGAGCAGGAGTTCGGCGAGGTAGGAACCGTCTTGGCCAGTGATGCCTGTGATGAGTGCGCGCTTCATGGAGTGGTAAAAAGAGCCGCGACTCTACCCGCCGTTGGGTAGAAGCGTCAATGAAGGATCGGTCAAACCTCCGCCGCGGTACTCAGACTAAAAGAACCGCAAGATATACGGGAAGCGATAAATCAGCCCGTCCGAGGCCTTCACCAAACCGATGATGGTGAAGATCAGCGAACCAACACCGACAACGAAGAGCATCGGGAAACCAATGAGAATGATGCAAAGCAGAGCGCTCACCATCGCATAGATGAGCACCGAGACTTGGAAGTTCATCAGCTCGCGGCCCTGCGCATCGAGGTAGGCGCTGATGTCCTTTTTCATCAGCCAGATGACCAACGGGCCGATGATGGGGAAGCCTACCAAGCCAAGGACATGCATGACGATGGCGAGGGTCTTCTCGTCCTGCGATGTCGCGGTGATGGCGGGAAACTGCGGGGGAGGCGGAGCCGATGGTGTGGGGCTCGGCGTTGGCTCGAAGGGCGGAGGCTCGGGGTCATTCATGGTTGTGTGTCGAGTGTGGGTTTATTTGATCAGACGCAGCGTGAAGGGATAGCGATACAGCTTGCCCTCGGTTGCCTTGACGGCACCGACGACGGCCATTACGCCAGCGGCGATGGCGACGAAGGGATTGAGACAGCCGCAAACTAGATAACCCAGCAATGAAGCGAGGCCGACACCGAGGCTAAAATTGACGACCTCTTTGCCATGTTCATTGAGGTAGCTGTTGTCGCTGCGGAGGTAGAGCCAGAGGCCCAGCGGTGGCAGGACATTGAGGAAGGGCACATGGATAAACAGCAGCCCTAGTGTGGGCAGGAGGTGCATCAAGATGCCGAGCGAGTTGTCCGACTTGTTGGCGGGGCGCACGCTGTCATCGCCAGGAATCTCGGGCGACTTGGACGAAGCTGCGGCCATGAATTTTTGCAGCATGTCCTTGCCTATTTGGGTGGCGTTGGCGCTTGCGGGATCCATGCTAGGCCCCTTGGGCGACGTCTCGTCGGGTACCTCAGGGGGCGAGGGCGCACTGCTCGGTGGTGGCACCTCGGGGGGCATCGGCGCGGTGGGCGGAGGAAGGTCGGGCGCTGCGGGCGGGCTGCCTTTGGCATCTGGAAGCACTGGCGGGGGGAGGTCACTCATGGTGCTCGAATCGTATCGGGCCGACTCGCCGATGCAAGCCCGCAACCGGGGCGCAAACGCGTGCGCCACCCAGGATTCACTTCCGCTGAATCCTCAGCCGCATGAACTGGCGCGGGGCGTCGTCCAGCGCCGTCGTTGAGTAAACCTCTAGCACCTCTGCGGTATCGAGCACGGTGATGGTATGTGGGTCACCACTGCGCCAAGTAAGGAGATCGGTGGAGACTTCCACGATGTAGTCGATGTCTTGGCGGATACCATCGTTGCGGCTGACGGTGTAGGCGGGGTAGCGCTTGCCCGAGGTGAGATCTACGGTGGGCGTACTGAAGAGTTGCACCTCGCCGCCAGTGCTTTCGTTCTCGGCTGATGCTGCAATGGTGTCGATACGTGAAGTGGGAATGGCTTGCGAGTTGTGGGAGTGAGGATCTAGGCCAAGGGCATATTCGATGAGATTCGTGACACCGTCATCATCAGGGTCAGCACCGTCAGAGGATGCTGTCTCGATGAGGTCGGCTGCAGAAAAATTGGCAAGCAGCCAGGAGTTGGAGATTTCACCAGTGCCCAAAGTTGACATCACCGTGGAAGCTCCGGCCAAACCCACGACATCACACGGAAACGATGCCCAGGCATCGCCATCACCGAGAAAACCGATTGCGCCGTACCCCCACCCAAAGACCGAACCATCGGTCGTCACGGCGAATGTTGTAGCACTTATGGATGACAGCTCCTTGACGGACTTCATTCCGAGGACAGGTGTCGGAACATTTAGCGAGGGGGAAGTCGCCGGATCCGCCGCACGTAAGTGTTTTGCAAAAAAATTTGTCTGTATGCCCCAGCACCATAGCTGGCCATCGGTGGCGGTAGTATAGTTAGCAAACTGTCCTGGAAAGACTTTGGAGATCGGAGGTAGCCCTGCCACTGCTACGGGCGTGCTTAGCACGCTGACCGGCCGGCTGGCATCCAGCATCGTATTGCCATCGCTGGCATTTTCACCCCAAGCCCACAGAGTTCCATCCGATTGGACGGCGAAGCTTTGATGCGCGATGGCGGCGACTTGGATGATGTTAGTCAGGCTCTGAATTCTTTGAGGAACGGGACTGTCCTGCTGGGTGCCGTCGCCGAGCTGTCCCTTGTGGTTGCGACCCCAAGTAAAGACATGCCCGTTGCCATCAAGAGCGAGGCTGTGAAAATCTCCAACAGCAACCTCAACAGCATCCTGGATGCCCGCCACCACAGTTGGGGATGACCGATTGGTCGTCGTGCCATCGCCGACTTGACCGTAGAAGTTTGCGCCCCATGCACGCACACTGCCATCACTGAGGGCTGCAACGGCGTGCCCCTGGAATGCGCCGTCTGATGAACTGTTAGCCGTTTTGGGTGCAGCCAGAGAACGAGAGTTTGAGAGGAGTGTAATCCCCCCGGCTGCTGGGTTGAAGGTGCCAAGGCCAAGCTGGCCATGCTGATTGGCACCGCTAGCATGGACACTGCCGTCCGTCTTTATGCGGAACTTGAAACCGCCTTGATAGGAGACTCCATGAATCATGCGTGCGATGCTGTCACCCAGGTTGGGCTCCATTACCGGCAGGCGCCCAACCGCGTTGATATAGGTCTGGCCGCTTTCGCTGACAAAGTAGGTATTACTGGTAGAGGAGAACGATGAAATAGGGGGCAGGGCATTGATGCGCACGGGCAGTGTCTTATCTGCGAACCGCCCAATGCCAAGGCTTCCCGAAGCATTGTCGCCAAAGGTATGCACACCGCCGTCCGCTCCAATGACAAGGCTGAAGCGCCAGCCAGCTTGGCAGGAGGTCATGGGTTCCTCTCCGAGCGTCACAATTTCGGCGGGGGCTGCGGCAACGAATATGTCTTTGCCCAGTCCGCCTGAGCCTTGATCCAGGCCGCCCCAAGCCCAAACCCGGCCATCATTGTCCACAGCTAGGCGGTTCTCAAAGCCCGCGCACATCACGTTGATATTGCTCAGACCGGAACGCAAAAGGGGTGTCGCAGGCTGGTTGTTCGCGGACAATTCCAAGTAGGCGTTGCCCCATTCATAGACCAGTCCATCCGCTGTGACTGCGGCTGAATAACCCCAACTGGCAACCACAAACGTTGCTGGGGGCATCCCCTGCACCTGGGCCGGGACAGAGGTAAATCCCACTTTCAAGCCGTCTCCCAAAGCACCAACATCAACGCCTCCTCCAAGGGATCGGTCGCCCCAGCACCAGACCGTTCCGTCGGCCTTCAGGGCGATGGCATGCTGGGTTCCAGCTTGAACCTGAACCACGTTTGCAATCAAACTGCTGGCGACGGGTGACAGATGCATGCTGGTATCGCCCACTCCTAGCTGGCCATTCGCATTCTTTCCCCAGCCCCACACCGTGCCATCCGCTCGCACGGCCAGCGCAAAGCCGCTGCCAGCACTGATCCAGGTGATGTCCGTGAGTCCTGTGATCTGGGCGGGCGACAGCTGGTAGGAGTCATTGGCCGTGCCTGCCCCCATTTCACCATTGGAGTTGCCACCCCAAGCCCACACGGTGCCATCAGCGCACAAAGCCAGCGCAAAGCCAGACGAACCCACGACGACCTGCAGCACGTCACTCAGATTAGGGATCGCGGTCGGGGTTGAACGATTGGCCGTATCCCCGAGGCCCAACTGTCCTACCATGTTGTCTCCCCAGGCCCAGACCTTGCCTCCCTGCACGACCAGCACGCTGTTCCCGCCGCCCCTGCCGAAATCGCGCCCGGCAGCGGCACGTCCGACAATCGACATGGCACCTTGCAATGCTTCTGAACTCACACCCGAGCCACCGGTGGAGCCGCCTCCGTTGACCAGGTTGGGCTGGTAAAGCTTGTCCACCATCTTTGCTATGTTGAGCCTGCCGCCGCTGAGGCACTTCTGATCCATAGATGTGACTTGATCCACCTGATCGATCAGGATCTGCCGTGCCTGAAGTTCAGTCAGGCTCGGCTGCCACAGGCGCAGCAGTGCCAGCGCCCCAGCCACCTGCGGCGCGGCCATGCTGGTGCCATTGCGGCTCTCGTAGCCATACGCACTGTCGCCTGCCAGTCGCAGTTTAGTGCTCCAAATACCGCTGCCTGGTGCGAACAAATCCACCGTCAGTCGCCCGTAGTTTGATCCAGTTCCTCCTGTCCACATTGCCACGGCATCACTCGCATCCGTCGCTCCTACGCTCATGACGAAGCCACTCGGAATGCTCGCAGGATACGTTGGGATACGATCACTGTTAAACCGGCTGTTCCCCGCTGCTGCCACATGCACCACTCCATAAGGTTTCGGGCGATTGGGTAAGCTGAAGCTCATCGCTTGGTTTGTCCGTGCGGCGGTGGTGTAGTTGCTCAGGGTGAGGACGTTGCCGCTGACGATGGTCGCCAGCGTATTCGCGGGTATGCCCGCCCCCGTGATGGTGCGGCCCACGCGGACGCGGGCTAGCTCGGGCGAGGTGCCGCTGACGGTGATTTGATTCACGTCCTTCACGAAGGTCGAGGTGATGCCGCTGGGCACATCGGTGAGACTGAGTAGGCTGTTGTTGAAGGGAGCATTGGTTGGCAGGCTCAGGGTCAAGGTGTTGCCGTTGATGGCATTGACCTTGGCATTCGCAGCCATGCCGGGGCCAGCGATGAACATGCCGGTGGTGATCTTGGCCAGTTCACTCGCATCGGCGGTGACGGTGATATTTGTGGCTCCGCTGCTGAAGCTGCTGCGCACAAAGGCGTCGCCGGACTGGGGGTTGTTGATGGCGTTGAGCATGGCCAAGCTATACCCGCTGCCACCCCAGGAATGGTTGGCCACAGCGACGACGCGGCTGGTGGCGTTGAGCTTGGTGATGTAGGCCAGCGCGGCCACGGCGTCGGAATAGACGCCGTAGGTGCCAGCGCCGAGTTTCTTGATGATGCGCAGCGGCAGGAGCTTCACCTTCCAACACACGCCTGTGACACCGAGGCTGTTGTTGCCGGTGGCTCCGATGATGCCCGCGACGTGGGTGCCGTGGCCCACGTCATCCATGGGGTCGTTGTCGGCATTCACAAAATCCCAGCCATGCCAGTCGTCGATGCGACCATTGTTGTCGTTGTCGAGGCCATCGGTCTCTTTGCCGCTGCCACTCTCGCCGGGGTTGGCCCAGATATTGGCGGAGAGATCGGGGTGGGTGTAGTCCACGCCCGTGTCCACGACGGCGACGACGGTACTGTTGAGGGCGGCGTCTTGCTCTGGCGAGCCGAGAGTGCCCTTGGGGCCGGTGATGACGTCCCAAGCACGTGGGGTCATGATTTTGCCGAGGTGCCATTGCTGGGTGCTGGTGTTGCTGCCGAACAAGGTGTCATTTGGCGTGGTGTCTGCACCCGAGCTGAGGAAGTCGGGCTCGGCAAACAGCACGGTGGGCAGTTGATTCAAGGCAAGCACTGCACGCTCGATACTACGCTCGCCATCGCTTGGCACTTCGACCGAGTAGAGGCCGAGTGGAGTGATTTCCTTGATCACCCGGCAGCCGCGCGGCAGGGTGCGTTGCAGGCGCTCCTTGGTGATTCCTTGCGCGGCCTGCACCATCAAGCGATCAGCGATCATGGCGTTTTGCCAGAGTGCCGACTCGGGCTCTGGCGTGGTGGCACTTGGCGCTGAGTTTGGCAGAGCAGCTAGCGGGTCTTTGCGCACGGGCGTCCTTGTTTCCTGAGACTGTGATTGCTGACTTGGTGACTCTTTGCCGGGCATACTCCCCGCCTTTGCTGCCTCCCGCTGCACTGCGATGGATGAAGCATAAACGGTGTCCACCCGCACCAGCGCATGGCCGAAGTCTGGCACGCGATAGGTCGCGCTTCTGCGTTCGAGCCTTGTCCCTTTGGGCAACTCCAAGGCCTTCGCAAGATCGGGTTCCCAGGTCTGTGCTTCATAACTGCGCGTCTCCTGACGGACGAGTTTGCCCATGCGTGCGAGTTCATCATAAACCATCGCCGCTGGCTCTAGCGTGGGTTCGAGGCTTGGCGATGGGCTCGCTTTGTTGGGCGATGGCTTAGCGGCGTTAGATGCCTGATGGATCGTGCGCGATTCATTAGCCCGCAGCACCTCATGCCCTGGCTTTGCTATCGGGCTTAGGCCTTGGAGAAACCAACCCACAGCCACAACAAGCGTCGTTGCGAGAACGACGAGCAGTGAAGGGCGAGTGGGGGTTTTCATGGCGGGGTGTGCGGCGAAGTTAAGGGAAGAGGCGGTCGCAGAAACAAGGAGGTGGTGTCATCGCTGTCGCCGGACGAGAGCTTATTTTCGCTGAATCCTCAATCGTATGAACTGGCGTGGCACATCATCCACTGGGGTGGCGGAATAGACTTCCAAAACTTCCGCCGTGTCCAGCACCGTTACCGTGTGTGGGTCGCCGCTGCGCCAGGTGATGAGGTCATCGGACACCTCGACGATGTAGTTGACATCCTGCCGGATACCTTCCTTGCGGTTGACGGTGTAGGCGAGGTAACGCTTGCCGCCGTCCAGCTCGACGGTGGTTGTGCCAAAGAGTTCAATCTGGCTGTCCGAGGTGCTTTCGCTTTGCGCTTGAATGCCGATGCGTTCGAGGCGCAGCGTTGGCAGGCCCTCGGTGCCAGTTTGGCGAGGATCCATGCCCAGGGCATACTCGAGCAGATTCAGCAAGCCGTCGGCATCGGGGTCGGCATCGTCGGCCACGAGGTTGTCGTTGAGCAGCTCGGGCACACTGAAGTTGTCGAACAACCAGGAGTCCTGCGTGTCGCCTGTGCCCAAGGTTGACAGGGTGCTCGAGGCACCGCCGAAGCCCGTGACATACACGGGCAGGTTAGACCAGGAGTCGCCGTCGCCCAGCACGTCGGCACCCGTGCCGCCGCCCCAGGCCCAGAGTGTGCCATCACTCTTGATCGCTACGGCACGGTTGAGCACCTGAGAAATCTTGGTGATGCCCGAGAGGCCGACGATGGGCGCGGGCTGCCAGGGCTGCTGGGTGGCGGCTTCATCGCGGGCGAGTATGCTGTGGGGCTCATCCGCCATGGCGAGCGCGGTGCCTGTGCTCTGAAGGCAAAACATCGCCGAGGTGCCAGAGATGACGGTTGTTGCATTGGGCAGGCCGGAGATGACGACGGGCGATAGCTGGTCGCTGGCAAAAAGTTCGTCGTAAGTCACCGAGCTGTGGCCACCCCAAGAATACACCGTGCCGTCTGATTTGACGGCGACACTGAAGGTATCGCCCGCGCTGATGCTGACGATGCCGCTGAGGCCGGGCACTTGGCCGGGTGTTAGCCGGTCGTTGGTGGTGCCATTGCCGAGCTGGCCGCGATGGTTGCGGCCCCACGTCCACACGGTGCCGTCCGAGCGCAAGGCCATGCTGTGGTAGGCACCCGCAGAGACTTGGGTGGCCGAAGTCATGCCCAATGATGCCTGGGCGTAGCCATGCCCGTTGTTGGTATTGTTGTTGCCCAACTGGCCATATTGGTTGCCACCCGTGGCCCAGACTTTGCCTGTGTTGGTAATCAGTAAGGCGTGCGCGTTGTTCAGCACTTCATCGGCATTTGCGGCGTCAAAGTAGTGTGAACAGGAAACTGTCTGAACGGGCACCTTGCGCTCGACGATTCTGAAGAATGGGAAATAGGGCACGGACTCGTACACGAACTCGGACACGATGATGTTGGCATAGTCCAGGGTGGTGGTGGTCGTGTCGATGAAGTAAAGGTCGCCGTCCGAGGCCACGGCATAGGTTAGCCCCATGCCAATATCGATATCCACGATGCCGACGGGCGCACGCACGGGGATTGGCGTCTTGCTCGTCTTGAAGCCCTCTCCGTCGATGTCTCCGATGAAGCCCCACCAGAACATCCGCCCGCTCTGCGATAGGCCGAAGGTGGTAAAGCTGTCCGCTGCGATGTCGATGAGTGGCTCCTCGATGCGCACCTGCGTGGGGTAGTTTTTCTCCCCTGGCCGCCCGGTGCCGAGCTGGCTGCGATGGTTCAGACCCCAGGTGAGTAGCTTGCCATCTGCCGTGACGGCGATGGATTGCAGCGGGCCACCAGCGACCGAGATGATGGCGTCATCCTCTGGCACAAGTACGGGCTGCGGTGTTAGGAAATCCTCATCCTGGCCATTACCCAATGAGCCGAAGGTGCCCAGCCCCCACGAGACGACACGCCCATCGGCATCCTGGGCAAAACAATGATAAGCGCCAGAGGCGATGGCGACGATGTTGCCCAGCCCGGTCTTGATCTCTGGCACATGCGAGCCCGTGTTCGATGCGAGGTTGTGGTAGTGCCCCCACTGCCAGACCGCGCCGTTTTGATCGAGAGCTAGGGAACTCTCCAGCCCGGCCTCTACTTGAATAATACCCGCCAGCCCAGGTACCAGCACGGGGCTTTTGCTATCGGGCAGCGAGCCTGTGTCGGGGCCGTCGCCGATGCTGTTTTTGCCAAAGCCGCCGTAGATGTAGGCGGTATAAAAGATCTCCCACACATGCTCACCAAAGCGCGAGCCCCAGGCATAGACTTGGCCGTCCTTCGTCAGAGCCAGTGCGTGGTCGGGGCCAGCTTCAGCTTGGATTATGTTGCTCAGTCCTGGGATCATCTGCGGCGTTGTTTGAGCTACCGTGGTGCCAAGGCCCAACTGGCCCATGCTGTTGTTCCCCCAGGCGAAGACTTTGCCATCATCCCGCACGGCGAGGCAGTAGCCGCGCTCCAATGGGGCAGCGGAAATCCAGACGATGCCAGCCAGCCCCGCGATCTGTTGTGGCGTGGGATGGAAGTAGTTGTCCGTGCTGCCATTGCCCAGCAGTCCGCCCTGGTTCGTGCCCCAGGCCCAGACGGTGCCGTCCGCCTTCAGCACGAGCGAAAACTTGTCGGCTGTGGCCACCATCGTCACCTCGGAAAGGCTGGCGATCTCTTTTGGCACAGAGCGCTCGCCTGAGTTGCCTAGTGCCGCGTCACCCAGCTCGCCCCAGCCGTTGCTGCCCCAACTCCAGACGCGGTCGCCGAGCAAGGCCAGCGCATGGCTGGAAAAGCCTGTGTTGGACACGGCCAGCTTGCCCGTCAGTGCGGAAGCACCTTCCAAGGGCTGCGTTGTGGCACCCGTACCGCCCGTGGTGCCGCCGTCGCCCACGAGGATGAGCGGGTAAAGCTTGTCCAGCATGTTAGCCACATTCAGCCTGCCCTTGCTCACACATTTGGTCTCAAGCACTGCAAGGCGATCCACTGTGCCGATGGTGATCTGCCGTGCTTGCAGTTCTGTCAGATTCGGCTGCCACAGGCGCAGCAGCGCCACGGCTCCAGCCACCTGGGGCGCAGCCATGCTGGTGCCATTGCGCGCCTCGTAGCCATAGGTGCTCGTGCCCGTTGGCTTCAGCTTCGTGCTCCAGATGGCGGAGCCGGGCGCAAAGAGATCCACCGTCAGCGCACCGAAATTGCTACCTGCCGTGTAGGCTGGGCCAGTCGGCGGTTGCACGATGCCCCAGTTGGCCACGTCATCTGCTGTATCCAATGCGCCTACACTCAGCATGTAGCGGCTAGCAATGCCCGCTGGATAGACGGGGATGCGGTCATTGTTCAGTCGGCTGTTCCCCGCTGCCGCCACATGCACCACGCCATTGGGCTTGGGGCTGAGGGGCAGGGTGAAGCTCAGCGCTTGGTTTGTCCGTGCGGCGGTGGTGTAGTTGCTCAGGGTCAAGGTCGTGACGCCGCTGTTCGTGTCCACGACCGTCACGAGTGTGTTCACGGGTATGCCCACACCCGTGATGGTGCGGCCCACGCGGATGCGGGCTAGCTCTGCTGGGTTGCCACTCACAGCGAATTTATTCGCGTCCTTCCCGAAGCTTGCAGAGATGCCGCTGGGTACATCGGTGAGATTGAGCAGGCTATTGTTGAAGGCGGCGTTGGTTGGCAGGCTCAAAGTCAGGACGTTGCCGTTGATGGTGTTGACCTTGGCATTCGCAGCCATGCCAGGGCCAGTGATGAACATGCCGTTGGTCATTTTTGCCAGTTCACTCGCATCGGCGGTGACGGTGATGCTGGTGGCTCCGCTGCTGAAGCTAGAGCGCACGAAGGCATCGCCGGACTGGGGGTTGTTGATGGCGTTGAGCATGGCCAAGCTGTAACCGCTGCCGCCCCAGGAGTGGTTGGCCACGGCGACGACGCGGCTGGTGGCATTGAGCTTGGTGATGTAGGCCAGCGCGGCGACGGCGTCGGAATAGACGCCGTAGGTTCCAGCGCCGAGTTTCTTGATGATGCGCAGCGGCAGGAGCTTCACCTTCCAACACACGCCTGTGACGCCGAGGCTGTTGTTGCCCGTGGCTCCGATGATGCCCGCGACGTGGGTTCCATGGCCGACATCGTCCATCGGGTTGTTATCGGCATCGACGAAGTCCCAGCCATGCCAGTCGTCGATGCGGCCATTGTTGTCGTTGTCGAGTCCGTCGGTTTCTTTGCCGGATCCGCTCTCGCCGGGGTTCGTCCAGATGTTGGCAGAGAGATCGGGGTGGGTGTAATCCACGCCCGTGTCCACGACGGCGACGACGGTGCTGTTGAGAGCGGCGTCTTGCTCTGGCGAGCCGAGAGCGCCCTTGGGGCCCGTGATGACATCCCAAGCACGCGGGGTCATGATTTTGCCGAGGTGCCAGAGTGGGCCGGGATTGGTGCCTGCATAGCCGGGGTCATTGGGTGTGGTGTCGGCGCTTGAGTTTAAGAAGTCGGGCTCGGCAAATTGCACACTGGGCAGTTGATTGATCGCGAGCACCGCACGCTCGATGCTGCGCTCGCCATCGCTGGGGATGGAGACGAGGTAGAGGCCCGTTTCGGTGATCTGCCTGAGCACGCGGCAGGGTGTTGGCAAGGAGCGTGCAAGCTGGGCTTGGGTGTAGCCGGGCTGGGTTTGGACAAGGAGATGATCGGCGATCATGGCGGTGTCCCAGACGATGTCCTCGCCTGCCGCCGCAACAGGCAGAGGGGTGCTGGAGGGAGTGGCTTGGGGAGTGCCTGTCGTGGGCACGGGGTTGCTTGGTGGAGCTGCCGCTGCATTCGTGGAAGCGCTGGCTGTGGTGAGTGGATGGGTAGGAGCAACGCTGGCGCGGCTCTGTGGGCGAGGGGCTCGGAGGGGTTGACTGCGCAGCACTTGATCCACTCGCACGAGCTGATATTTGAAATCGTGAAGGCGAAGGGTCGTACTGCGGCGGCGGAGTGCTTGAGCCGGAGTCACGGCGAGTGCCTTCTCCAAGTCGGGCTCCCAAGTCGGGGCTTCGTAACGGCGCTCATCCTGCTGCACGACGGTGCCTAGTTGGAGCAGTTGGCTGAAGCCTTGGGGCGTGAGATTCGGCGCGGCTGGGTCGGGCGTGGCGGTACCAGGAGCGGAGGCCGCTGGCGGTTGCGCAGGGGTGGTTGCTGCGGTTGAACGGTTCACCTGTGGGTTGCCACCTGCGGGGTGCGACGGTGGTGCGCGTCCGATGAGCAGGGCGAGCGCACCAAGTATCGTCGCGACAACAAGCGCGAAGCAGAGGATCCTTCGTTTCTTATTCATTGCATGGCAGGGTTAGAATGCAGGTTTGGGCGAGAGCGGATGCAGTTGCAGACCTTGGCCAGCGGTGATGGTGCCGTGGCCGGGAGATACATTGCCGCCGCCGTTGAATTGTTTATTCGTGGTGTAAATGTGCCCCGCTCCACTGATCGTGACGCTGCCGCCTGCATCGACGCGCACGGTTAGGCCCGAGAGATGGACTTGATTGGCGTTCAGGGTCACGTTGTTGCGAAAGACCAGCGTGGCTTTGTCGCCCGCGTAGAGTTTGATGAGCTGGGCTGCGCCGCTGATGCCTTGCAGCGTGCTGCCGTCGATGATCAAGCTGTTGGCACCATTCGCGCCAGCGCGTATGCGAATGACGTTGGCCATGAGTGTGGCGTCGGTGATCTCGACGATGCCAGTTGCGGTGGCGGCGCGGGCTTGAGCGTCGATGGTCAACTTGTCTCTGGCTTTGAGCGTGGAGTTCGTGACGGTGATGCTGCCGCCCTGAGCGAGCACATCCAGTGCGCCCAGCAGTGCTAGAATCTGCGATGAATTTTGGATGGTGATGTTCGCGTTGGTGGTGCTCTTGCCCAGCAACACACCTCGCGGTGCTTCGATGGTGCTGTCATCCACGGTGATGCTGGTGCCTGTGCCTGCGGTGGAGATGTCGGCTTTGCCGCCCTTTAGTGTGGAGGCGATTATTTGGATGTTGCCAGTGCTGCCGGAAGCTAGGGTCAGCACTTCGTCCGTGCGCTGCGCGGTGCCAGCTTGCAGCTCGGCTTGGTCAATAATGAGATCAATGGCATTCAGGTTGAGCGCGACGCTGTCGGGACTTCGGATGTTGGCTCCAGTGAGGACTTCGACGGTGCCGTTTCCGACAAAGCTGAGCTTGCGATTGCTGCCAGCGAACATGGCAGGGTCGGCTGTGATGGAACCAAATAGCTGCCCACCATTGTCCATGGTGACCACCCACTCACGCGCTCGAGCTTGGGTTTGCTGCATATCGCGATTGATCTCACCTGTCACGAAGGGTTGAAGGGCACCGTCGCGATAGGGGCCCCGCTCAACTATGGCGTTGGGGTTGGAGAGGTCATCCACGACTTGGAAAACGGATGCTTCGTCTGGGGTGATGCCGGAGGGCGGAGTCGGGGGCGTGCGGTTGGGTAGCGATACGCTGACTTCTGGCGCTGCGCCCCTGAGGCGAAGGGTGGTCTGCGTGAGGTCGCCTGCGAGTAAACCCAAGCCTTGCGCCGCTGCGGCAGCATCAATGAGCCCTTGGGTGCTAAGCTCCGCAAAGGCTCCGCCGATGAGTTGGCTGGTGGCGGCGAGGCGGCTGATGTCCACAAAAACGGGCTCGGGAAGGCGCTTGTCGGAGGGGTTGATGATGAGCATCTGGCCGGGCTCTAGCGTTTCCCATTCGCCGCTGAGGGATTGCAGGCCGACGCGAACCTTGCCTTCGAGCACGGTGATTTTGACATAGGCTCCTGGGTAGTAGGCGATCTGGGCGGTGCCTTTAACTTCCAACTTGTAGCCGGGTGCGGTGACAGTGACGGGGGTTCTGCGGAAGCGTGCGGGATCGCTGCCTGCGAGCATGATGCCTTTTTCGAGGCTGAGATTGTTGGAGGTGACGACTTGAACGTTGGTGTCGGAGCCGACGCGGAAGAAGCCTTTGTCTAGGGCGACGCTGGACTTGCTGCGGGGGCCTGTGGTGAATTTTTGGCCGTCGCTGAGGATGGTGTTTTCGGGGGAGCTGGCGCGGCCAATCACTTGGCGGACAGTGGCGGCAGGGAGCTGGGTAAAAAGCAGCAGGTAGAGGATGAAGGCGAGGCGGGGCATGGGATGCTAAAATTCCAGGTAAAGGCTGAGGCTGAGGCCGCTGACGAGGTTGTCGTAGTCGAAGAATTCGACGCTGGAGCGATTCCACGCGGAGCTGGCGCTGAGGCTGACGCGTGCCCAGGAGGTGAGGTCGTAGCTGGCTCCAAGGACGATGACGTGGTTCCAGTCCTGACGATCATACGTGGGGTAGTCGTAGAGGGCGGCGCGGTAGCTGGTGGCGAGGCTGAGGCTGTCGCTGAGCTTGAGTTTATAGCCGAGGTAGGCGCTGTATTCGTGGCGCTGCGGTGGGGTGGGATCAGAGGCGAGCGCATATTCGGCGCTGGCTCCGGCGATGATCTGCATGGCGCGTGCGGGCTTCCAGATTTTTTGCGCACTGAGGGTGGCGGCGTGGTTTTGGAAGGACTCGGTGGTGAGGTCGGCCTCGCTGATCCAGTAGCCGCTGTAGCCTGCGGAGAGGAAGGTATCGGCGAGCCAGGGGACTCGATACATGGCGCTGGCGTCGGCTTTGATGAGGAGGAAGTCGAGCACGTCGAACTCTTCGTGCAGCAGGGTGTGGCCATCGAGGGCGGCATTAGCGAACCAGTTGCCAGCGATGCGGTTGGTGTAGCGGGCCTGGGCTCCAGTGCGCAGGTAGTAGTCTTGCAGCTCGCCTGCGGAGGCGAGGGCGACGTTGTCGGTGAAGTAATACTCGGCGTCGGTGCTGAAGCTCCAGGGCTCAAAATTGGCGCGACGGGCGAGGACGATCTGCTCGCCATATTCGGCATCGCCGGGGAGCTTGGGGGCGGGCTGGAGTGATTGAGCGGCCACTGATGGGGATGTATCGAGCGCGGCAACACGGAGCCCTCGGTCGCTAGCGCGGGCGCGATCCGCCGCGCTGCCTGGGGCCGCTTCTTGACCGTGGAGATGGTAAATACCAGCACTGAGGGCCACTTGGAAGATGATGAAGTTTTTCATAGCTGGTACCCATTTCAACGGCGCTTTGGAAATAGGGCTTGCAGGAGTGCTACTGTGTTTCTCGGCGTGCGTAACGGAGTGAAGTCGATTTATTGAAAAATAAATCCCATCGCCAAGCCCGATGGGCAGGTCGATGTGTCGGGCTAAATGAACGATGCAGGAAGGAAAAAGTGCGCCAGCGGTGTTACTGGCCCTGCCATCTCGCTATAAAATGGTCGCATACTCATGAACGACGTCCCACAACCCAGTACCACAGCCGCTTCTTCATTCCCTGCCACGATGTGGACACAGGTGCTCAAGCTGCGCGATGACTCCAATCCTGCGGAACAGCAGCGCATTTTGAACCGCCTTTGCCAGACTTACTGGCAGCCTTTATTTCAATATGCGCGGCGCTTGGGCAACTCGCCGGAGCACTCGCAAGATCTCACGCAGGGGTTCTTTGTTCACTTGCTGGCGAAGGGGATGTTTGGCATGGCGGAGAGGGATAAAGGTAAGCTGCGCACGCTTTTACTGACGTCGTTTAGCAACTTCATCCGCGGCGAGTACGACAAGGCGGTCGCTCTGAAGCGCGGTGGCCTGGAGGGCACGTTATCACTGGAGATGCTGGAGGAGGCGGAGTCGTCCTACCAGGCGGAGGCTAGCGATGCGTCTTCCCCGGAGTCTGTCTTCAACAAGCGCTATGCTCGTGACAGTCTGACGGCTGCGGCAAAGGTGCTGGAGGAGCGCTATGCCAACGCTGGCAAGCAGGCTCACTACGATAGCTTGAGGCAGTTCATCGCGGTGTCTGGCAATGAGCAAAGCTACGGTGTGGAGTCGGCGAAGCTAGGCATTCGCGGGGATTACTACAAGGTGCTGGTGCAGCGCTTTCGTGAGCATTTCAAAGAGGCGTTGAAGGGCTATGTCAAAGACACGATGCCCGAGGATGCTAGCCATGCGGAGGTGCAGCAGGAGATACTGGAGATCATTCGACTGGCTTACGGTTAACGTGTGGGCACAAAAAAGAGGGAGCGGTTTCCCGCTCCCTCTGATGTTTTAATGGTTTCGTGAGGAGTCCCTCACATCCCGATTAGAAGGGGATGCGCACACCAAGGCGAACCGTGGTGAAGTCAGGAGCTTCGTCGTTTGCGAAGTGGTAGAGGCCTTCAGCGAAGATGCCGAGGCAGTTCATGGATTGGAGGCGGATGTCGATGCCAGCGCCTGCTTGGTAAGTACCATAGCTGTTGCTGTTGGTTGCAAAGCCACCACCTGCGAGGAGGTAAGGAGCGATGCAAAGGCTGTCGATCGGGGCACGCAGGACAAGGTTGCCATCAAACTGATGGTGTTCCTTGCTGGTGGCGAAGAGACTGTAGTTCAGGTCGATGCCGAGGTTACGTGTGAAGAAGTAGCTCATGCCGACACCGCCGCCAGCAGCTTCATCGCCACCGCCTTCAGGGAAGAATCCAGCGCCGAACACGTCGAAGGACATGCCTGGGCCGAAACAGTCACAACCAGCGGGTGGTGGGGGAAGGACGGGAGCCTTCGGGTTTTTAGGAGCCGACATTGGGCCAGCGAGGGCACTCGAAGCGAGCGCGACCGACATGAGGAGGGTGAGGATGTATTTCATTGTTTGTTAACAGAGGTTGAACTTTGTCTTTAGCTTACTAGTTGCGGGGTGGCAACTATGAAATCACAATTATGGCGAGTAAGCACGGACTTTTCAAGTTTAGTTTAAAACTGATAGCTTAAAACTGGTAATTTAAACCCACGCCTGTCATGTAAACGGCGCTGCCTGTGTTGGGGCCGTTACCGCTGGAGTCGTATTGGGCATCGACGGAGATGCTGAGATCTTCGGAGAGGTTGCGAATGATGGAGCCGTGGAAGCCATACTCGAAGCTGGTGGATTCTTGACGGTAGGCTCCTTCGGTAAAGAGGTTGGTTTTCCAGTGATCGTCCCATTGCTTGGTCCACTGGAGTTGCAGGCCGTGGCGGTTGATGCGGTGGGGGAGGACGTCGTCGATGCTGAGGTATTCGGTGGGACGGTCGAGGCGCGAGATCTCGCGGTTGACGGTGTTCCATGAGTTGTCTTTGGCGTCGAAGGAGGAGACTTCGACGTGGTAGCCGAGGGAGAGGTTGGGGTTGGCGAGGAGGGGATACCAGCGGACGGCGGTTTCGGAGATGAAACCGGAGCCGATGTTTTCGGACATGGCGTTGATGTTGCGGGCACCGAGGGCGGCTTCAAAGCGGAGGGAGTCGGTGAGGGGGAGTTCGATGGCGGCGAGAATTTTGTGCTGTCGGCCTTCGAGGGCTTCGAGCAGGAGGGAATCGAGGGCGCGTTCGTTGGCGGTGATTTGTAGCGAGGCGTAGCTGTGGGCTCCGTTGCGTTCGAGCATGAGGGTGCCGAGTGCGCCGTTATTCCATGCGCCTGCGGTGGCGGTGAGGGCGAGGCTGGGGCCGAGGTCGATCTCGGCTCCGATGTAGCCTTCCTCGCGGCTGGTGAGGAAGGAGGGGGTGCTAAAGCGCTTGTTGGAGAGGTCGATCTCGTCGCGATGAAAACCTGCAAGCCATTGTAGGCTGCCTTGTTTGCGGGTTTTGATGGTGCCTGCGGTGCGGAGGACTTCACCTTCGTCGAGGTGGGCGAGGAGGGCTTGGGCTTCGAACTGGCCTGCGGTGCTGGCTTTGATGTCTTGGAGGGCTTCGCGGGCGGTGGCTTTTTGTTCGATGCTGGTGTCGGGGCTTTGTAAAATGGCGTCCCAGGCGGCTTTGGAGCCGTTGTAGTCGCGTTTGGCGGCGAGGCCTTCGGCGAGGAGGGACTGCTCGGTGAAGAGACGACCGGGGGGGGCGGTGGCTTTGAGGGCGGTGAGGATGGCGACGGCTTCGGCGGGGTGACCGTGGGCGAGGAGGTTGCGGGCGCGGAAGGCGCGGACTTCGTCGCTATGGGGGTGGCTGGCTTCGAGCTGGGTGGCGATGGCGTCGGCGCGGACGAGGTCTTTGGCGGTGAGGGCTTGGTCGCCGGAGTCGAGGAGGTCGGCGCAGTCGAGGTCTTTGAGGTTTTGTTTGGCTTCGGTGCGCTGTTCGGCGCTGTAGCTGGCGTTGGCGAGGATGTGCTGCCAGGCTTGGCGGGCGGCTTGGCGGTCGCCTGTTTCAGTGAGGGCGGTGGCGAGGATGTCTTGGGCGGGGAAGGCGTTGTTCTCCCAGGTGCGGGAGGCGGCGGTGCGGCGCATAAGGGCGAGGGCTTCGGGGGCGCGGTTGGCTCGCATTAAATACTCGGCGCGGAGGGCGGCGGCGCGTGCGTCGCTGGGGTAGCGTCGGAGGGCGTCGGAGGAGACGCTGTCGGCGGTGCTGAGGGGGCGGGCTTCGACGGCGAGGGCGACTTCGTCGAGGAAGCGATCTTTGGCGTTATCCGCACTATCCACCACTTCGGTGTCGGTGGGGAGGGCTTTTTTGAGGTCGATGCTGAGGGGCATTTGGCTGCGCCAGCGTTCGATGTCTTCGGCATCGGCGAGTTTGAGGGAGCTGATGGCGGTGGCGGTGTCGCCGAGCTGCCAACTGGCTTCACATTGGATGAGGAGGGCGTCGGGGTTGTTGCTGTCGCTTTTGAGGACGCGGGCGGCGTACTGGGCGGCTTCTTTGGCTTGGCCTTCGGTGAGGGAGAGTTTGCCGGCGTTGATGAGCGCCATGTGGTTGTTGGGCTCGCGGTTGAGGAGCAGGCGCGTGGCGCGTAGGCTGTCGGCGTTGTGTTTGAGCTTGAGGAGGACGTTGGCAACTTCGGCCAGTTCTGCAGTGGGTAGTGCGTTGAGGGCGGTGTCGCTGACGTCGAGGTCGGCGGTGGCGTCGTTGGCTAGTGCTGGGGCCGTTTGTTGGCCTGGGGCTGCCTGGGGCTGGAGGGTGAGCAGTGAAATCCAGGCAAGCACGAGGAGGGTGTGGAGATTGTGATTGGCGGGCAGCATCTATGGTTCGTGGCGATGGGGGTGGTGAGGGCGGGCTACCGTGAGGACAGTGGGGCTTCGGCGAGCGTTCGATTTTTCTTGGTGGGAACGAGGCTGCGCAGGCTGCGGGCATAGGCTGCGGTGGCTTCGGTGGTCTTGCCGCGCAGGGTGTAGATGTCGCCGAGGAGGTTCCAGGCTTTGCTGTCATTGATGCCGTGGTAGGTGACGTAGCGTTCTTGGAAGCGCTCGGCGCGCTCGTTGTCGCCCATGTCGAGGGCGGTTTGGGCGAGGGTCTGCCAGGCCATGAGGTGCTCGAAGCGGGGGTCGGTGAGGAGTTGGTCAAGGAGGCGTGCGGCTTGTTCGGTGTCTCCGACTCGTTCATGGGCGAGGGAGAGCTGGAGCCGTGCGACGGGGAGGTCGGCGAGGCATTTGGGTTTGTATTGGTCGAGGAAGTCGAGGGCGACTTGGGGGGAAGGGGTGCGCAGGGCGGTTTCGGCGAGGAGCTTGATGGCTTCGGTGTTGTCTTTGAGCGAGGGGTGGCAGAGTAGGGCGAGGGTTTCAGTGGGGCGCTCTTCACTGAGGTTTTCGGCGAGGCTCATACGCATTCGCGGGCTCGCGCTGAAGCGTTCAAATCCTGTGCGCAAGGTGAGCAGGGAGGCTGGGGCTTGGTCGAGGTTTTTGTAGAGTCGGGCAAGGTCGAGGTAGTCGTCCACTGCAGGTTGGCGGCTGGGTACGGCGATGAGCTTGGCTAGGGCGTCGGCAGCGGCTTGGGGCTGGGCGAGGGAGTCGGCGAGCGAGTAGTAGCTTTCGAGGGCTTCGCTGTCGGTCGGGGTGAGGGCGACAAGGTGGGCGAGGACGGGCATGGCTTCGAGGAAGCGCCCGAGCTGGACGTAGGTGTTGGCCAGTTGTTGGTGCGCCCAGGGTTCTTGTGGAAGCTGTTGAATGAGTTTTTGCAGGGGCTCCAGGGACTGTTGAGCGTCGGCGGTATCGACGTAAATTTCTGCGAGGCTGCGCCACTGGGCGGTGTTGGGGGCATCGCGCTGGCGATCTATGATGGCTCGCAGGTGGAGGGCGGCGAGGTGGGTCTGGCCGGCTTCGGCGAGGAGTTGCGCGAGGAGGGGCTCGTCGCTGTGGTGCTGGCCTTGGGCGACGAGGTAGCTGAGGACGGTGATGAAGTCGTCGCTGCGCAGCAGGTCGGGGTAGAGGTCTTTGCAGCGGGTGTAGGCATCTTCATCGCCGAGAAGGGCGAGTTTGAAGTAGATGTCGAGCGCTGGCTCGGGTTGCGGTGGCTCGGCCCATTCGTACCAGTGGCCGAGGTGGGCTCCGAGTTCGAGGAATTCCGCCCTTGCCTGGGGGCTGCTGAAGTGGGTGCCTGCCTGGAGCGCGAGAATGGCGTCGGGCAGGGTCTGTCGGGTGAAGGGGAAGCCAGCGAGATGGTGGTGTAGCAGGGGAGTGGCTTTTTCGAAGCGGTCGCCTGTGTGGGCGAGGGCGACGAGGGTGAGCAGGGCTTTGCCACGGTCATCGTGGGCTCCCTGGCCGTAGGCGGCAAAGGCGAGGTCGTAGGCGCGGTTGGGCTGGTTGCTTTCTAGGGCGAGCGTGGGGCGTAGTTCCAGGAGTTCTCGCGGAGCGGTGGCGGCTAGTTCGTCGATAAGGGCTAGGGCACGAGCGGGCTGGGCGGCCCAGCGCCAGCATTTGACGGCATCATGCAGGGCGTCGGCGTGTTCGTACTGTTTAAGCAGGGTGGTGTAGATGATGGCGGCTTCTTTGGGTTTGCCGAGGCCTAGGGCATGCTGGGCGAGGCTCTCCGCCATGAGGGGGCAGAGGTCGTCGGGTAGGTTGGGGCGCTGGGTTCCGAGTTCGATCAGCGTTTCCAGCGGCGAATCGGCACTGGCGCATAGTTGGAGAAACTCGGCACGCACGGCGGGATTGGCGTAGGAGGCAAGCGTCGCTTTGGCAGCTAGCTGGCGAAGCTTCTGCGCACTGCTCTGCGGCGCTGCGGGGTTCGTGGTGTCATCAAGTGCTTGTTGGGCTAGCTCGTGGATGCGCTCGGTATTGCCATCGGCCACCACACGCCGTGCGAGTTCCGAGGAGTCGGGCACTAGCACGACTGCGAGGACGATGCAGGCGCAGATCATCACAGCAAGCGCCCGCTCGCAGACGACCTTGCGCGGGCCATCAGAGCTGGACTTTGCGATGTGCAGCGGTAGTCGGAGACGTTTCACAGATGTGAGGCGGAGGGCGGAAATAGTGAGCCAATCACTACTTTGGGAAAATTCGACACTAACCATTCCATAATTTGTGGCAACATTTGTTAACGATGGTTCTCCCTTATGTTTGATTTTTCTTCGTAACTCCTACTGGTCGTTCGTTAAGCCCCCATCATGCCCTCCTGCCAGACTTGCCTCACACCCCTCGAAACGAGCGACACGCGTACTTTCTGCCCTGCGTGCGTGTTGCGCGAGATGTGGGCTGAGGACGATGAGCC
Source organism: Verrucomicrobiota bacterium (assembly GCA_031411235.1). GTDB lineage: Bacteria > Verrucomicrobiota > Verrucomicrobiia > Verrucomicrobiales > Verrucomicrobiaceae > JANOAR01. The sequence continues at coordinate 24,983 of JANOAR010000003.1, forward strand.
AGTGCTGGAGGAGGGGGAACTGGAGGCGGCAAGTCCTCTGCCAGAGGTGCCTCGTTTTCAGTTATGGAATAAACTTGGTGAGGGTGGTTTTGCGATCGTTTACCGGGCGGAGCAGCTCGAACCTGTGCGCCGCGAGGTGGCGGTGAAGGTGCTGAAGCGCGAAGTGTCGAGCCATGATGTGCTGGCGCGGTTTGAGGCGGAGCGCCAGACGTTGGCGCGCATGGATCATCCTGGCATCGCTCGGTTGTGGGATGCGGGGCAAACGAGTGCGGGGCAGCCGTATTTCGCGATGGAGCTGGTGCATGGCTTGCCTGTGACGAGCTATGCAAAGTCGAAAAATCTGGGTATGCGCGAGCGGCTGGAGCTTTTCACCGAGGTCTGTGATGCGGTGCAGCACGCGCATGAAAAAGGAGTCCTGCATCGCGACATTAAGCCTGCGAATCTGCTGGTCTCGGAGGTCAATGGGAAACGTAGGGTGAAGGTCATCGACTTCGGCATCGCCAAGGCGCTGGAGATACTGCCCGATGAAAGTCGCAGCTACGTCACAGCCATGCATCAAGCCATTGGCACGCCGGGCTACATGAGCCCCGAGCAGGCGGAGTGGGGCTCGCAGATCGTCGATGTGCGCTCGGATATATATGCCCTCGGAGTCGTGCTGTACGAGCTGCTTACGGGCTGTACGCCGCTGGAGCATCAGCGAAAATCAAGTGCTGAGGCGAAGCGCCGCGCTGTGGCGGATCAAGCCAAGTCGCCCTCCTCCATGCCGGAGACACTGCTGCGGAGCAGGAACCAGCGACGCGATCTCGACGCCATCACGCTCAAGGCTCTGGAGCATGATTCTGCGCAACGCTATGCCAGTGCGGCGGCCCTCGCCGATGATGTGCGTCGGCATCTGGCCGATGTGCCAGTGGAGGCATCGCAGCAGCCGTGGACGTATGTTTTATCCAAGTTCGCACGGCGGCATCGCGCACTGGTCAGCGCCATGGTCGTGGCGCTGCTGGCGATCCTCGGCGGCGCGACGGCGAGCTTGCTGCTGTATTTCAAAGAGCAGCGCGCACACCAGCGGGCCGAGCTGGCACGCGCTGAGGTGGAGGCTCAGCAGGCGACGCTGCGACGTGCGCTCGGTCAGTCGCACTTCGCGGCTGCGCAGCGCTTCAAGGGCGAGGGGGACAATGAGTCGGCGGTGCTCTCGCTATCCCGGGCGCTCGATAGTGATCCCAGCCTCACCATCGCGGCGGACGATATGCAGATGCTGCTCGCGTACTCGGACTTTCTCCAGCCGCTGGAGGAGCCTATCCCCTTGCGGCCCGAGTGGGGTAATGTGACGCGAGCGTCGCTCGCGGTGAGTGGTCGCATCATCGCTGCCCACATGACGGGCAGCGGCAATGGCGAGCTGCTCGTTAGCTGGCAAGCCAATGATACGACGGGTTGGGATGCCAAGGTGATGCCACTGCCAAAAGGGCTGTCGAAAATGTGCCTCTCTGGCCCTGGCACGACGCTCGGCATTGTCGAGGATAAAAGCACGGTGTGCCTCTACGCCATTGGCAGCACCGAGCCGCTGCGCACGTGGGTTTGCCCGTATTTGATCACGAGCATCATCATTAGTTTCCAGGAGACTCCGACAGCTTTGATCGGGTGCAACGATGGCAGCTTGTGGGAGATGACGAGCAACGCCAATGAAGAACCTCGGCAGGTTGCCAAGGTTACGGGCTCGGTGCGAGAAATCATGCTCGTGCCCTCGGCCAAGAGCATCATCATCGGCAGCAGCACGGGTGAGGTGCGGCGCTGGCAGTCATGGGGCCAAGGCGAGGGCGAACTGATCCTGAAGCTGCCCGGTGCCATTACCGTTTTGACCCAACTGCAAACGGGTACCGTGATCGCTGCGGGCGATGCCACGGGCTATGTAGGTTGTTATAGCGCCAAGGCTCGCAGCATGGTGGCCGCGCCCGTCAGAGTCCACGCGAGCACCGTTAGCACCTTAGCCCTGAGCGTCCCCGCGCCGTTGCAGGTGCCGTTGGCCAAGCGAGCCGAGAACACCAGCACTAGCACCAGCAACTTTGAAACCCCCACCATCGTCTCCACGGGCCAGGATCTGATGGTGCACTGGAGAAACCTGGAAACGGGGGCGGATATTGTCCCGCCCATGGAATCGGCGGGCTTCGTCATACGTGCGGTGATCGGGCGCGATGGGCAGGAGGTCACGCTCGTCTCCAGGGACTCATCCGTGCGCCTCTGGCGACGCGGCGACCCCAATCCCCACGAGCTGCGCAAGCCGCAGCGAGCCAGCGTCGTCGCCGATGGCAGCATCGGGCGTAGCCTACTGGCCAAGCGCGATGATGGCCGGGCCATGGAAGTGCTGAGCCTCGTCCAACGCACGACCATTGCCATGAGCCTGCACCCGGCAGGCCCGCGTGACAGAGGCAGTGCCCTGCCTCGCACACTTACCTTTGCCCGCTCGGGCAAGGAATTGATGAGCAGCGATGGCATGGGGGCCGCCCTGCTGTGGAACCCGCTCACCGCCGAACAGACGGGTGAAGCCCGCTGGGACGGCGCAGCACTGGCCTCCCACGGCCTGGAGAATGGTAGCTATCTGCTCGCGATGAAAAATGGTTCGAGCAAAATTGCCACGGCGGATGGCAACTCACCTGCCACAGAGCTGGATGCCACCCAGCATCAGGTGGATCGCACCTTGGAGTTCTTTCGGCGCAGCAGTAAATCCCAGGGCGAGAAAGCCGCTGCGCCGCGTCCCGAGCCCACGCAGTGGACTATCGCCAGCATCTCGCCCCCAGGCGATGCTGTGGCCTGGGGCGAGATCAGCCCCACCAACACCGCTGGAACCTGGGTGCGCGTTTTTCGCCGCAGCGATGGCAGCTTGGTGCGCTTTCTCACACAGCGACTCTCGACCTTGGCCATAGGGCCTGGAGGCCGACAAATCGCCATCGGCCTGGGCAATGGTGTCATCAACATCCACAACCTCGACACTTTGAGTAGCGTCCAAATCATCGCCCACCAGACTCGCATCACGGCGCTCGCCTTCACCCGCGATGGCACGGGTCTGCTCAGTGGCTCCAGCGATAGCACCATCGCTCTTTGGGACATTCAGACAGGGGCCAAGCGTGGCATCCACCTGCGCGTCGGTGCCCCCGTGGTGAATCTTTGCATGAGTGGAGATGGTCGTCGCTTCGCCTGTTCCACGGAGAGCTACACCCTCGCTGGTGATCTCGCGGGTTGGTCGATCATCGGCTCACGCCTTCCATTTCCCGCCTTTGGCCAAGCCACAGCGCTCGACTACCACGGCACTCGGTTGGCGTTGGCGGTCACCTTTGGGGCCACCCTCGTGTTTGACTTACCCACCTCCAGCACTGCCCCGCCGCCCTGGTTCCAGAAGTTGGTGAGCGGCTTCGTCTCGCGCAAGTTTAGCCCGACGGGTGTCATCGAGTCCACGGAACACCCCGGTTCAACCGCCTTGCGCTCCTTGATTCCCAAAGAAGGCAATGACGCCTGGGCGAACCTCGCACGTTGGCTGTTGGCCAGCCGCACAGGCCGACAACTCAGCCCCTGGGGCTCCCTCACCGTCGAAAACTACGTCCAGGAAATCCTCAAACGCGAGGGACCCGACGCGCTCATGGAAGCTCGGCGGCGGATCGGCGTGAAGTTCATCCAGCAAGGCCAAAGAGCGCTCGCCAAGCCAGCGCCCAGGCCGTGACTTTCCACGCGAAATCTCGCCCGATTTGGAGAAAGGGATTGACGCAAAGATGGCCAATCCGCTAAATAGGATGCCCCCGCATTTAATTTTCTGACCTGGAGCCCGACTATGAGCGAACCCGAACTCACGCCAATCACCCCCAAGACCACCGCCATTCCGCATGCAACACAGCCCAAGACCTCGGCTGTGCCTTTGAAGAAGGAAACCGTGCGCATCACTCTGCGGGCGCGTCCAGGCAGCGGCGTCACCCAGCCCCGCGAGTCCACCTCACCTGTATCGCTCAGCCCTACCACGGGCTCTATTCCGACGCCCTCCGCCAAGCACTCCACGGCCCCGATTTCGCTGCCTTCGGCTCCGCTTCCACCGCCTTCGCCCAAGTCTTCCACCAGCCCCGTATCGCTGCCACCCGCACCGATCCCTCCTCCTGGCCGCAAGACCATGGCCGTGCCCACCGCCGCACCAGCACCGATGGCACCGCCCCCCCCTTCTGCCGCGCCGCCCGCACCGACGGCAGCCCGCCCACAAGCTCCAGGAGCACCCCGCCCCGCCGCCCCAGGTGCCCCGCGCCCTGCCGCCCCCGGCGCACCGCGCATGGAGACGGGTGCCGCCACCCAGCCCCTCGCCGCTGCTCCCCGCCCCCCCATGGCTGGTGGCCCACGTGCCCCCACACCGGGAGCAGGCACCGCGCCCCTCGTTGGCGGTGCGGCCACCTCCGCCCTGCCCAAGGCGACGCAGAAGCTCCAGGCCGCGACCCAGCCTATGGCTCGCCCGGCCATCTCAGCCCCACCCAGCGCCCCCATCAAGCGTGCGCAACTGGCTGCTGATTCCGAGCAGTTCTATGAAGAAAAAGATCCCGAAGCTGGCCTCGTCCCCCTCTCCGTGATTTGCCTCGTCCTCTCCATCGCCCTCATGATGGTGCAGATGTTCGCCACCGATAAACTCGAAATGGAGCGCACCCCCCTCATCGGCGTCACCCATGCCGACAACCCGCAATGGGAAGTGCAAAACACTGAGGACGGCACCTTCACCAGCAAGTTCAAGGACATGCTTCCCGACATTCCTCAGTAAGCCGGCGCGCTCGACTGCACCTTCACAAACCACAGACCCTTTAAATTATTATGGCACTCGCTTGGATCGTCTTTCTGCTCTCCCTCGCCACTTTGGCTCTTAATGTCATGACCAAAAACGGCGGCTTCTAAGCCATCGTTCGCGCATCGCCCCAGCTTGGTTCAGCCACTTAACTGGCGACCAAGTCTGGGGCGTTTTTGTGCCTGGGCACGGGAGTCGTAGAACCACCCGCCGCTCGCTAGATACGATCCACCGTCACCTCCACCACCATGCTCTTGGTTCCGCGCCCGCGGAAGGTGCCTGCGAGGGGGCGGATGTCGGAGTAGTCGCGGCCTACGGCGAGCTTCACGTAGCGTTCATCGATCTCTCGCTCATGGGTGGGGTCGTAGCCTTTCCAGCCATAGTAGGGTAGATAGACCTCCACCCAGGCGTGCGAGGCTTCGATCTCGCCTTCGCGGCGGTTTGAGTTGTGGAAATAACCGCTGACGTAACGCGCGGGGATGCCCTGGGTGCGGCAGATGGCGATCATCACATGGGCGAAATCTTGGCACACACCGCGACGCTCGCGCAGGGCTTCGATCATCCGTGTGTGGACGTTGGTGGCGTAGGGCTGATAGCGAAACGTGCGATGAATCCGGCTACCGATGAGCACGCTGTCTTGCCACAAGTCCTGGACACCGTAGGGCAGAATGTCGATGCCTTCGCGCCAGACTTCGGCCTCCAAGCTGACAAAGGGCGAGCTGGGGAGGAAGTCGAAGTAGTTCTCGGACAAGCTCGGATCATCCAGCGAACTCAGCGCAAAGGCGTATGGCACCGCACCGCGTGGATCAGGCCGCGTCTCGATGATAGAGGTGCTCACGACATCGAGTGAGTCATGGATCTCATGCAGTTCAAAGTGATCCACACGGTTGTGGTAGAAGTCGTGGTAAGTGTGCAGCATCACCCACGGCGTGATGTCCAACTGAAACGAGACGCAACGCTGCTGCGGGTCTGTGATGGGGCACAGACGCGCGTCATTGTAGCTATTGATGATCATGCCTTCATAACGAAAGCGCGTGGCATGACTCACCCGCAGGCGCGTCGTGGGCGTCCATATTTCTCCGGTATCTATGGGGTCGAGTAGGCTGGTGATGGTGGTCATCTATTGTTGCTGCTGCTCTTGCTGGTGAAGGCGTATCTCGGCAGCAGTGTCAACGGGTGGGTGGTACATGAACTCCTCGAACATGTGCTCGGCGATGGCATCAAGCTCCTTCTGCACGCGCTGAAAATAATCGTGAACCCCTTCATACATGACTTCCTCCATCGTCATGAACCGAAGCTGGTGGACGAAGCGCGCAAAACGGCGCTCGCCCTCGTTGGCAAATTGGCCCACAGGCGTGTTGGTGATGCGATGCACGAAGTCGCCTACCTGCTCCACGCAGAAGCGAATGGAGCGGGGGAAGCTCTCGGAGAAAATCAAAAACTGGTTCACCTTCCACGGCACAATTTCCGCGACGTGGAAGCGCCGATAAGCCTCCAGCGCACTCGTGGATTTCAGCAGCGATTGCCACTGCGCCGTGTCCACCGCACCGCCCACGTCGGTGACCTTGGGCAACAGGATGTGATACTTCACATCAAGGATGCGCGTGGTCATATCCGAGCGTTCCAAGTACTTGCCGAACTGGATAAACTCATAACCCTCGTTGCGTGAAAAGGTGGAGTCCGTGATGCCTTGGAAGAGGTGCGAGTAGCGCTTCACTTGATCAAAAAAGGCACACGCTCCAGCGGCCCACACGGACTCAGCATTGGCCCCCTGGAGGAAGAGGTAGGCATCATTGAGCACCTCCCACATCTCCATGGAAATCTGGTCGCGCACTTGCCGCGCATTCTCACGAGCGGCATTGATGCAGGAGAGCACCGAGTTGGGGTTGTCCTCGCGAAAGGTGAGGAAGGTCATCACACTCTTGCTATCGGCCACCTCGTAGAGTTTGAAGAAACGCTCCTCCTCCTCGGCAGCCCGGAGCACGGGTACCCAGTGAGCATTCAGCGTTTCATCATTCACTGTCTCGAAGTCGAGCAGCAGTTGCAGGTTCACATCGAGCAGTCGCGCAAGGTTTTCCGCACGCTCCAGGTAGCGGCTCATCCAGTAGAGGGAAGCTGCCACGCGCGAGAGCATGAAGGTGCTCTGTGCGCCTTGTTTTATCTGGTCACGAGCGTTGCGAGTAGTGGGATCGAGGGTCATGCGAAAGGGGCTGTGTTGGCGTTGGGATGGAGCACCCAGGTGTCCTTGGAGCCTCCGCCTTGGGAACTATTGACGACGAGCGAGCCCTTGCGCAGAGCCACTCGCGTGAGGCCACCGGGAGTGACGGTTACATTCTCGCCGAACAACACATACGGTCGTAGATCAATGTGCCGCCCCTCGAAGTGGTCATCACCCCAAGTCGGATGCCGACTCAAAGAAATGGGTGGCTGGGCGATGAAGTTGCGAGGGTTCTCGATGATGTTCTGGCGGAAGGTTTCGATCTCTTCTTTCGAGGCCCACGGCCCCATCAACATACCGTAACCGCCCGCTTCGTTCGCCGACTTCACGACGAGCTTTTCGAGGTTGTCCAAGATGTAGCTGCGATCCTTTGCTTCGGATGCTAGGAAGGTATCCACCTGGGCGAGTATGGGCTCCTCGCCGAGGTAGTATTTGATGATCTTCGGCACGAAGTAATACATCACCTTATCATCGGCGATGCCCGTGCCGATGCTGTTCGCGAGGCATACATTGCCCGCACGCGCTGCATTGACCAATCCCGGCACACCCAGCACGGAGTCACTGCGGAACACACTGGGATCGAGGAAGTCATCGTCGATGCGGCGGTAGATCACATCTACCTGCACGAGGCCGCTTGTGGTGCGCATGTACACCTTGGCATCACGGATCACCAAGTCACGACCCTCGACAATGGGAATGCCCATCTGCCGGGCGAGGAAGGCGTGCTCGAAGTAGGCGCTATTGAAGACACCAGGCGTCAGCAGCACCACCGTCGGCGCGTTGCTGCCATTAAAATTCGTGGGTGCAACGTGCTGCAAGCCACCGAGCAACGTCTGCGGATAACCCTCCACCGAGCGCACACCCGCAGAGCGGAAGAGATCTGGGAAAGCTCGCTTCAACGCGCTGCGATTTTCTAGCATGTAACTCGCGCCCGAGGGGCAACGCAGATTATCCTCAAGCACCAAGTAGCGCCCGTCGTGATCGCGAATCAAATCGCTGCCACAGATGTGGATGTAAATATCCTTGGGCACTTGGAAGTGCATGAACTCGCGTCGGAAGTGCCGCGCACTCAGCACATACTGCGGCGGGATCGCGCGATCCTTGAGGATCTTCTGCTCATGGTAGATGTCGTGGAGAAAAAGATTCAGCGCCGTAATGCGCTGGATAAGGCCGCGCTCGATGGTCTGCCATTCATCGCTGGGGATGATGCGCGGCACGCAATCAAAGGGAAAAATGCGCTCTGTGCCGCGCGAGTCATCATACACGGTGAAGGTGATACCGCCGCGCATGAAGGCCAGCTCCACCGCTGCTTGTTTGTGGCGGTATTCGTCACAGGGCAGCGGATTCAGCGCGTTGGCCGCGTGCTGATAGTGAGGGCGGATCGTTCCATCGGCGGCGAACATCTCATCGAAAAAAGTGTCCGTCTGGTAGTTATCGAAGAGCATGGCGTGGTTGGCTTTAGAATCGCTTTCACTAACTAGCAAATGCGGTGCCAACTCTGTGGCGCTGTTACACGCGCTGCTTATAACACAGCAAACGCCCGATCCAGGCCCCCAGAAAACCGCCCGTCACATCGGCCAGCCAGTCCCAGAGATCATTGCCACTGCGGCCAGGGGTAAAGGATTGGTGCCACTCATCGAAGGCACCAACAGCCGCGCAAAACAGCACCCCCGCTAACGAAGCCAGGAACAGCGTCGCGCCACGGCGGCGATACCACATGGCAAAAAATAAACACAACGACCCCGCCGTGTAGTAGATCGCGTGCAGCACTTTATCCTGGTGGGGGAAGCCAAAGACAGGGCCGACATGCGAACGCGAGGAGAGCACATACAAGAGAACAAACCAAGCAACGGCGAGCGAGTACCAGGGAGTCGAGGAACGAAGGAGACGCGGTATTTTCATGGGGATTCGTTGACGGAAGCAGCGGCAAAATTGAACCGCTAGTCCTTCAGCTCGGCCTCCATGCGCTCGCTGAGCCATTGCTTGATCATGCTCTGGTAATTGAGGTAGCGGCGGCGAGCGATGCGCTTGATGCGGCTAAGCATTCGTGGATCAAAACGCAGGGTGATGGTGGTGGACTCCCGCACATCGGGCCGATGCATGGAGCCATGCATCAGGCGACCATCGAGCTGATGCTGCGACCAAAAAATCGCCTCGGCGCGTTCGTCTTCAAAGACGGGCATATCCTTCCAAGAACGCACTGAAATGAGGGGAGTAACGGAAGTGGTTTGCATAGTGGGAGGATCAACTGTCTTCGGCTTTTTTGCGCTCGTAAAAATAGCTTTCCTCGGCGGTCATGGGCCGAGCGTAGATCACGCGGTAGCGCTTACCATCCGTCCAGAAGACGCTAAAAATAGCCACGCCCGAGAGCGACTTGCCCAGGCAAAAGTAGCGCGCCTGGGCATTTTCAGCGACGGACTCGGGCAGCAGCTTCAACGAGAAAGGATCTTCAAAGGCTTCCTCAATGTCCTTGGGCGGTAGCTTCGCCAAGTCGAAGGGGGGATCGATCCAATCAAA
>JANOAR010000004.1:0-14533 GCA_031411235.1 Verrucomicrobiota bacterium
TTTTGCCGCGATTCAGAAAAAAATCACCGCCGGCGAGCATCGCCGCCGACTCATCGCTCGTGCCACGCATGGGTTGCAATGGAGTGGCTGGGGCGTGGCCGCTGCGCTGGCGATTTGGGCGGGCAGCAAGGGCTTGTGGCAGGTCACCAGCGAGGGCGGTGGCAGCGTGGCCACGGTTGCCCCAATGAGCGACTCGGAAAGCGCGACGAATAGCGCGGCCCATCTGCTAGGCAAACCCACGGCAAGTGGCAAGGGCGCGAGCCTCGCCACCAGCGCGGTGAAACCCACGGCTGAGCAGCGCGAAGTCCGCGAGCTACGCAGCCAGGTGGAAGTGCTGCAACAGCGCCTCGACCAGCTCACCCAGCCGCAGCCTGGCGTGCAGAGGCTCGCCATCATGCAGCCCGGCAAGGGCAATCGCAATGCGCTCGATAGCAAGGCCATCATCGCCATCATTAGTGCCGCGTTGCGCCCGGCGGTGGCGCGTCATCAGGGAGCCAGCTCACTGACCAATCCCGAGATCATCATCGAGAGCGGCTACACCAACTTCAATGCCGCCGATCTGCCCGAGGGCTACTACTACCGCCATCGCGCCTTTCCCACCGAGCAATGGCAGGCGCTCGGCCTTCTCGCCGCTGCCGACGGCTCCTTTTATGACAGTGCTGGCGGTCTGCTCTGGCAACCCGATGCGAGCGGCGATGGCAGCTTCATCGGCTACGACCCCGGCACGGATTTCAACGCCAGCGCCTACACCACGACGCTGCCCAGTGGGACGGCCCTGGCCAATCGAACCGTGAGCCCCGCAAGCCCCCCGCCCCCGAGTGTGGTGGCCATCGTGGATCCCGTGACGGGTGACGGCCAAGTCATCGTGACCAACCCCAAGGCGGCCCCAGGCGAGAACACCTATGTCTGGCAGGAGAAGCTCGACCCGCGCACGGGCCAAGTCATCGGCCATACCTTGGTCGGCTCATCGACTACGCCCAGCCCCCTGTTGTCCGGCCAGAGCGGTAGCTCGCCACTGGTGAATCCCCAGCGCAGCCTCGCCGTCGGCCCCTCCATCACCGTGCCGAGCGTGCCCTATGGCCCCCAGCCGAGCACGCCGCAAAACTTCTACCTTGGGGGCGGTGCTGGCGGGCTAGGGACATTGCGTTTGTCGGGCGGTGACCTTGCCAATCAAGTCCAGTTCACTGCCCCAGACGCGCTAAAACTGGGAGCCACTCAGGTGTTATTTCTCCACAATCTTACGGGTGATGGTACCTTGGTCATTACCAACGGCAGCGTGCTGACGCAGCCCGTGCCGCCGACAACGAGCGGGAATTAGCCCGTAGGCGCGTTCGCCAGAACGCGGGCTGTTCTTTGCTCATGACTTCGCCTCTTTTCCTCGTTGCAGAGGCACAGCAGCAACGAATGGCCACGTTGGAGTCCAGGCTTTAGCCGTCTCTGGGGGCACGGCGCTAGCTTCCGGGAACGGCTAAAGCCTGAACTCCAACGTGGCTAGCCGAGCCTCCAGGCCTGCTGTGGGCTCGCTATGAGGGGCCTCACAGCCTCTATGAGGGGCCTCATAGCCTCCATGAGGTGCCTCATAGCCTCGTTGAGGGGCCTCACAGCCCTGTTGAGGAACCTCACAGCTCTGTTGAGGAACCTCACGGCCATGCAGTTTGGCGATTGGCTCGCTGTTCTGCCATCCGCACAGAAATCTTGACGCCACGCCGAATATTTTGTTCCCTGTGCAACTCTGCGCTCATTCTGCGCGGATCGACTGGTTGATATGACGATTCTTAAACTGCTCCATTTGCCGCGCTTGCCCTTGGTTTCACGCCTTTTGGCCATAGTTCTCGCTGCGACTGCCTCTGCCTTCGCCACCGATCCCGTCACCGTCTCCTTTCGCGACTCTAACCTGAGCGCCGACGAGGCGACCCCGCAGGTCAGCCTACCCGTGCGGCTCAGCTCGGCCTCGGCTGGGGTGGTGACCGTGACCGCCGCGATCCGCACGGCTAGCACCACTGCCAGTGCGGATGACTACACGTTGGATACCACCACGCTGACCTTTGCCCCTGGCGAGATCGAGAAAAGCCTGCGCCTACGTTTTGTGGATGATGTCGAGGTCGAGACGGCTGAGGTGGTGTTCGTCGAACTCACTGCCGCCACTGGGGCCACGATTCTAAACGATCCCGGTGCGGGGCTGACGGACGTGTGCAGCGTACAGATCAATGACAACGATGACAAGCCCTACGCCGTGCTGACTCAGAGCAGTGTCAATGTCGTTGAAGGCCAGCGCACGTTGAGTCTTTCGGCGCAGCTCTCCTGGCCCAGCACCCAGGAGATCATCATCCCCCTCATGCTCGGCAACAACGCCGGGCGCATTTATCCCCTGGCGGAGATTCCAGGTGACCTCGGTGTCTTGCCTCGCGCCCTGGTTTTCCCCCCTGGGAGCACCCGGCAGGAGTTTGTGGTCGGCATCAACGACGACGCCCTCGTCGAGGGCACCGAGGAGATCAGCATCGCCCTCTGTTTCCCTGGTTTTCGATCTGAGCCCATCACCTTCATCATCGACGCGAGGAGCATCACCCTGTGGCAAAACCTGCCCTTCCAGCTGAACCCAGGGCAAGAAGGGGCCACGTGCCGCATCGTCATCGCCGACGACGATAGCCTCCCGCCCAGCGTGCGGGCCAATACCTGGCAGACTGCTGCGATCAACCCCACCCGCCAGCACCTTCACGCCGTCACCTGGACGGGCAGCCAGTATATCGCCGTGGGCGATGTGGGCACCGTGATAACCTCGCCCGATGGCCTAGCCTGGACTCGCCGTGACTCTGCCACCAAGGCTGGGCTGAGCTGCATCGCGTGGTCGGGCAGCGAAGCCATCGCGGTGGGCAATGGCGTTGTCATCCGCTCCACCGATGGCATCGCCTGGACGGTGCAGCACTCGCCCGTCCGCCCCAATTTTAATAGCGCTGTCCTTAATATCTATGGCTCCATCCCACGCTTTTTTGCTCGCAGCCTACCCGCCTTTGAGGGCACGGCCTCCATTGCCTGGACGGGGCAGCAATTCGTCGTGAGCAGTCCTTTTGGCAGCATCGCCACCTCCAGCGATGGCCGTGTGTGGCAGGAGAGCTTCGAGTCTCGGGGCCAGACGACGGATATGCTCTGGACGGGCAGTGAGCTGCTCTCGCCCTCACTGTTTTGGAACAACCGAGGGCAATATGCCATCGACTTGCTCACCTCGGCCACGGGCCGCGACTGGACGCGTCGTGTGTCCACCCTGCCAGCCCAGTCGGTGAGTTATTCTTATCTGGGTCTAACCCTAACATCGGGAACGATCATCAGGAGCGGGGATGACATTCCCATGGTATTCCAGCCGAACATCACCGCTCGGCTCGCCCAACGCGCCAATGCCCCCGCTGGTAGCGCCACTTGGGTCACCGCCATCCGTGGCTCCAGCACGCCTGGCCTCTATGTCGGCAGCGAGGCCTCGCCTTTCTCCACAGCGGCAGCGATTCGTGCCGATGATCATGCCTTTGAGGATGTCACCTGGACGGGTAGCCAATGGGTGGCCGTCGGCGACCGCATTGGCACCAGCGCGGATGGCATCACCTGGAGTGTGCCCAGCCAAGTCGGTGACGTGAAGCTGCACAGCCTCGTCAGTGGCGGCGGCAACACCGTCGCGGTGGGTGACTACGGCGCCATCGTCATTATCCCCGAGCCCGCTGTGGCTGGAGAAGCGGCGACCCTGGTCACGATGAATCAGTCGATGAAAGACATCATCTGGGCGGGCACCCAATACATCGCCGTGGGCAGTGGCGGCACCCTCCTCACCTCGCCCGATGGCTTGGCTTGGACGGTGCGTGATTCGGGCACCCGTGAGACGCTCCATGCCGTAGCCTGTGGTGAAGTGTTGCTGGGCCGACCGCCCGTCGAGCCCGAGTTTGATTCGTTCGGCAACCCTGTGATGCACCCCTGGGATACTGTCGTGGTCCGCACGCTCGTTGCCATCGGCAGCTCAGGCCGCATCATCATTTCGCAAGACAACGGCAACTCTTGGGCACCTGTGATCCACCGCAGCACCGCTGAGCTACGTGGCATCACCTGGACAGGACGCGACCACAACGAAGGGCAATTCGTAGCCGTCGGAGCCGACCGCACCATCCTTACCTCGCCCGATGGCCTTACCTGGACTACGCGCAGCTTGCCCGCGCTGCCGCTGACGACGGGAACCAGGCTGGCCATGACGGGGGCCAGCGCTCTGTTGATGTCGTTCTCCCCCATTTGGTATTACCCGCAACCCATCGACCTCGGCGATACCACGGCTGCCAACATGCTCGAAGATGTCACCTGGTCGGGCACGCAGTTCGTCGCCGTAGGCTCGCAGGATAGTGTCTTCACCTCGCCCGATGGCGTCGCCTGGACGCAGCGCAGCGTCAGCCATGCCCCACGTTGGTCATTGGACGGTTATTACTATTCAGGCTGGGATGCTAACCCGGTGTCCGACCTCAAGCGTGTCGCCTGGACGGGCAACCAATGGATCGCCATAGGCACCCATGGCAGCGTCATCACCTCAGCCGACGGCGTGGCTTGGGTGGATCAGGACTCAGGGCTGTATCGCAACTACTACCGTGGCTGGCCCTATGCCTTGAATTATGCCAGCCGCACCCGCCAAAACAACCTCGCCGCGAGTAGCAGCCTCAGCGCCAGCAGCCTTAGTTCCAGCAGCCTTAGTTCCAGCAGTCTATTGCTCAACAGTTCCTTCAGTAGCCTGAGCGTCGCTACAAGCGCCCTCATCTATTGGCCCTATTATCAGCAGGCCGAGACGTTGCGCGGCCTCGCCGTGGCGGGCGACGAGATCATCGCCGTCGGTAGTTTTGGCCGTGTGCTCACCTCGTCCGATGCGCAGGTCTGGCGTATGCAAGGTAGCCCCAGCGGGCTAAACCTGAACGCCGTCGCCATGCATGGCCAGCAGACCATCGCCGTCGGCGACCAAGGCCTCGTCGTCAGCAACTCGCCCTCCACAGCGCTGCCAACCGTGAGTTGGGCCGTGGCGGCACAGTCCGTCGATGAAGCCGAGACCACCGTCACGCTCACCGCCCAGCTCAGCGAGGCCTTGGCCGAAGCCATCGACGTGCCCTACAACATCAGCGGCATCGCGCAGGCGGATTGGCCCGCGCCCGAAAGTTACACGTATGACTACGGCCTCAGCAATCTCACCAACACGCTGCATTTTGAAGCCGGAGCCACCACGGCCACGCTCGAAGTCCAAATTCACGAGGACGACGTCCAGGAGGGGAATGAGACCATCTTCATCACCCTCGCGAATCCCGGCGCTGGTGTCCAAGTCTGGAGCCACAGCACCACCAGCCTCGTCATCCGCGCCAGCGACCAGCGCCCACGCATTATTCGTGAATCCGCCGACGCCATCATCCTCGCCGGGCAATCCCACACCTTCAGCATCGAAGCCGCAGCGCCCACGACCACGCTGAGCTACCAGTGGTATGTGGGGCCATATGACAATCTGCTCGCCATCGCCGGAGCCACCAGCCCCAGCCTGACCATCACCGACACCCAGGCCATTGGCGCTCGCCGCTACTCCGTCGTGACGAGCAATGGCAATGGCACCGTGAGCAGCAATTTCCAGCTTATCACCATTGCTCCAGGGCAAGGCGGAACCGCGACCGTAAACGAAGGCAGCAACATCACCCTGATCATCGACGCGCCTTCACAAAGCCTCTTCATGTGGTGGCGTCAGCAAATTGGTGACGGCAGTGACACACCACGCGGCAGTACCAATGCGGACGGCAGCAGCCTGACCTTTACCGATGCCCAGCCCAGCGACTCTGGCACCTACATTTGCACCTTGCAGATCCCGTATTTCATGACCTTGAGGTCATCTATTGTATATGGCGGCTACGACTGGAACTATAAAGACCTGCCTACGCCGCTGGAGATCACTTATCAGCTCACCGTGTTGCCGCGTGTTGATCCACCTGAAATCACGACCACCACGCTGCTAGCGGGCATGGTCGGAGTGCCTTACAACTTGGCGCTCACCGCGACGAATGCTCCATCAAGCTACACCGCCACGGGATTACCACTCGGACTGCGATTGAATGCTGCGACAGGTGAAATCACCGGGCGTCCGATCCGTGCAGGCACTTACACCCTGGCTATCCGTGCGCGCAATTCAGCAGGCGTGAGTGCGATCACTTCCCTCGTGCTCACCATTGACGCGTTGCCCATCGCCGGTGCCACTGGCAGCTACACCGCTGTTGTCGTGGGTTCCGCTGACCACAGCCTTGATGGCAGGCTGGACTTCACTTTAGCGCCGAGCGGTGCCGTCACAGGCAAGCTCATCCTGGGCACCGAAAGCCATTCCTTCTTCAGCACCATCCTCTTGCGCGACGGGGGTTTCTTCATCGAAACAAGCTTTGCTAGATCCGCTGGCATCGGGCGGCAGCGCTTGTTCCGCGACCACCTAGCCCTCAGCATCCGCCTAGATACCACTGCCCCAGCCTTCTCGGGTAGCTTGACCCGCACGGGCCGAGCCAGCGCACCCATGCCCGGTGCCTCCATTACGGGCTGGCGCAAAGTCTGGCATGGCAGCACCAATCCCGCTACGAGCCACGCAGGTTATTACACGGCCCTGCTCTTACCTGCCGCAGCGGCTCAAAACGCAACGCTCGATGCCACAACACCAGGAGGTTCGGGCTTCCTCAGCTACACCATCTCGCCCGAGGGCACACTTCTCGCGAAGGGCCGTCTTGCCGATGGCAGCGCCTTTGCCATCAGCACGTTTATCGGGCCATCGGGAGAACTGGGGCTCTACCAGGTGCTTGATCCACGCGGTTCATCCCTGCTCGGCATACTGGGCATCAGCGTCGATGCAGTCGAGCCCAGTGACCGCCGCGTCGCTGGCACACTCGCCTGGAATCTCGCCGCTCGCAGCACCCCCGCACGACTCGCGACTAGCCTGACCACCACCGTCGCAGGCGCTAGCTACACATCGAGCAAGGCCCAGCCCATCCCTGGCCTCATCGCCCCCAGTGCCGTCATCCTGACCCTGAGCGAAGGTGTGCTGAGCACGCCCATCACCGTCGCTATGAACCTCGGTACGCGTGGCCTAGCGAGTGTCACGGGCAACAATCCGCATCGCGCGTGGCTCGTCTTTGATGCGAAGACCGGAGCCTTCAGCGCAGGCTTCAACCCCATCGCCAGCAAGCACCGGCGCGTGACGGCCCAAGGCATGTTCTCGATGAGTGCGAATGGCTTCGCAGGCGCAGGCTACTTCAGCGTGGTGGGGAGTCCGAGTGGCGATGTGCAGATTCATGCAGTTCCAGTGCCGTAGCAGGGCAGGGGAGTTGAGTTTCCCACGCAACTTCACAGTTGAGCTTCTCCTCTCAACCCGCCAACCTATGCGCCTATGCTCACCCATTTGACTCCACGTTCCATCATCGTTGCCGTAGCTCTGCTTGGCACATCCATCACCCCACTGCTCGCCGCTGACCACCCCGATACCACAGGCTGGCAGGCACTCATCGCCCCGGACTTCTCCAATGTCGTCGCCGCTGGCCAATGGACGATCACCGACGGCGTCATGGTGGCCAAAGACCACGAAACTCTGTGGACCAAGGCGAGCTATGGCAACTTCATCCTCGACCTCGAATTCAAAGTCGCCGCCGAGTCCAACAGCGGCGTCTTCCTGCGCTCCGGCGATATGAAGAACGTGCTCTCGGCGCTGGAAATCCAAGTGCATGATTCCGCCGACGGCAGCAAGTATGGCATGGTCGGAGCCATCTATGATGCCATGCCGCCGAGCAAGAGCATGGCCAAGCCCATCGGTGAGTGGAACCACTTCACCATCACCTGCAAAGACAGCCTCGTGAGCGTGGTCTTCAACGGCGAAGAAGTCATCCATGCCGACCTGAACAACTGGCCCGAGGCAAAGAAAAACCCCGATGGCACACCCAATAAATTCCCCGTGGCGCTGAAGGACTACGCCCGCAAAGGCCCCATCGGCTTCCAGGGCTTGCATGGTAAGGCACAAGCCCCCGTGTGGTACCGCAACGTGAAGATCAAGACGCTGGAGTAGCTGCCGAGCAGCCAACCATTGAAAATTGAGCATTGGAAATTGGAGACTGAAAATTAGAAAAAACCCAAGCACCAAAGGGAAGTGATGGGGCGAGCAGAGCTTGGTAGCGGCCCAATTTCCAATCTCCAATTTTCAATGAGCCGCTGAGCCACAAGACTCTCGGCCAGTCGTGGTTTTTTTGCCGAGTATGCCTTTCGGCTCTAATATTCCACTTCCTCAGTCGTTGCCCTCGGTGCAAAGTTTCGCCGCATGTCCCTATCCAACGTCACAAATGATGCTTCCGCGTTGGTTCGAGAGTCGATGGAGCTTTATGAAAGCCAGCTCATCGCCTATGCCGCCACACTACTCAACGGAGACCTTGAACGCGCCCGCGACGTGGTGCAGGACACCTTCCTGCGCCTCTACCTCGCCGAGCCCGAGAAGGTGCGCGACAGCGTCAAGGCTTGGCTCTACACCGTCTGCCGCAATCGCGCCTTCGACATACTGCGCAAGGACTCACGACTCACCTTTACCGATGACGACATGCTGCAAAGCTACTGCGATGCACGCCCAGACCCCTCGCACTCCGCCGACACACACGAACTCTACGACCGGGCATGGGAACTGCTCGAAGGACTGTCCTCCAACCAACGCGAAGTCATCCGCCTCAAGTTCCTCCATGACTGCTCCTACAAAGACATCGCTCGCATCACTGGACTCACCACAGGCAACGTGGGCTTCCTCATGCATGTCGGGCTCAAAAAATTACGCGAGTTGCTGAACCACGAACTGGCGCAATCCGCCTGAGCACACCCCTTTATGAACACCCCACAAAACCTCGACAACCCCGATCTCACCGCCTACGCCCTCGGCGAGTTGGACGATGACCAGCGCTTGATCGTGAGCGCCTGGATCGACCAGCATCCCGAGGCCGAGCCAGAGCTGGATCAGGTCTGCGAACTCGCTCATTCTCTGCACACCTGCGCCCCGCTCTCCAGCCATCGCCTACACCCCCACCAGCGCCTCGCCGTCCTCGCAGGCCCCCAGCGCGTGCGCGAACTCGTCGCCGCCGCCAGCACCGCCCAGCGCACCCAGCAGCAGCATCGCCAAAAACTCAACGCTTGGCGAGTTGCCAAGTTTGCCGCCGCTGCCGCGATCACCTTTGGCGTCTTCATCGCTGGCACGCACTATGGCCAACGCTCGATCGCAGAAGTCACCCAAGCATCACTTCCACAGCCCAACACCAAGCTAAAAAAGGCCGAGATCGCCATCGCCGCAGCGCCCAAGCCCGCAACGGAATCCCCTATCGCCAAGCCTGCACTCAGCGTTCCTGCCATTGCCGCAGTCAGCGTCACCAAGCCACAGCCAG
Source organism: Verrucomicrobiota bacterium (assembly GCA_031411235.1). Taxonomy (GTDB): domain Bacteria; phylum Verrucomicrobiota; class Verrucomicrobiia; order Verrucomicrobiales; family Verrucomicrobiaceae; genus JANOAR01. The sequence goes on from JANOAR010000004.1 coordinate 9,426, forward strand.
CACCCCAGGTTTCGCCAGTTCCACCCAAGGCCAAGCAACCCGTCGTCGTCGCGACCTTGCCCAAGGCTGCACTCCCCAAGGAAGAGGCCACCTCCGCACGCCCTCCACGCCTAGCGATTTATAGCCAAGCCTACACCAACGCGACCCGCGATGCCCTGACCAGCCTCACCCTGCGCCCCAGTGAGACGCGCCCCCAACCCGCCAAAAACAGCACCCCCGCGCTCGGTGCCCCGCTGCCGCTCGACCAAGCCGCCAAGCCCGCACCAACGCGTAGCGCCAAGACCCCCGAACTGCTCATCCACGACTGGAAGGCCGAAGTCGCCACTTGCCCCTGGGACGAATCGCATCGCCTCGTGCGACTTGTGCTGCAAGTCCCCGGCGAGCAACCTGCTGCCACCTCCTCCGACTTCGCTTATGCCTTGCAAGTCACCTTCGACCCGAACTACGTGCGCAGCTATCGCCTGCTCGCCCAGCGTGCCGTGACACCCGCCACGATGGATGCCGCCGCCGTGCATGTCGCTTGGTATGAGCTTACCCCGAATGGCATTCAAAATGAAACAGCCACCCGCAATCTAGGCCGCGTGACTCTGCCTGGTGCTCGCTTCACCACGCAAGTGATGACCCCCTTCGACGGCACGGCCATGCAGATTCTGGATCGCTCAACCCACTGGCAAAACTCGCGCGAAGACTTCCTTTTTGAAACCGCCCTCGTGGGTTTTGGCCTGCTGCTCAGAGGTGAAAAAGACATCGGCAGCCTCGACCACGCCCTCGTGCTGCATCTTGCCGAAAAGTCCGCCAGCGATGATCGCACAGGCGAGCGTCACAAGTTTGTGAAGCTCGTGAAGCAGGCCCAGCAAAGCGCCGGGCTGTGAGGCAATGCGATAGCAGCGAGGTTCTTCCAAGGGGGCCGCTAAAGCAGCCCCCGCACAAAGCCCTTCCCGCCTTTACATCAGCTTCGTTACCCCAGGCAGGGGCAGCGGTGTCGCTTCGAACTTATCGCCCCACTTCAGGGTCGCTTCCGGCGCGAGGTCTTCCTGGCTCTTGATCGCGTCAGACCACAGCACTTTTTTACCGGTGTAGGCGGCCATGCGGCCCAGGATTGCGACCATCGTTGAGTTCAACATGCGGTCGCCATCGTTGATCACTTTGCCTGCTCGGATCGAGGCGAATAAGGCATCGTGCTCGACTTGATACATGTCCTTTTCGCCCTTTGTCCGCGAGCGCCAGCGCTTCTCGCCCTCAATGACAGGATCACCGCCGCCGACCTTACCGATGAGCAAGGAGCCTTTGGTGCCGCGAATCACATCCACCGTTTCCGAGTGGCAGCTCGGAATCTGCCGACTGTCCATGTGGCAAATCACATTGTTGGCGAACTCATAGCTCACACTGAAGTGGTCGAAAATATTGCCGCCATTGGCGGCGATGGCACGTCCGCCATTCGCCACGGCATGGAGCGGCTGGGCATCGCGCATCGTCCAGCAGAGCTTGTCCACACTGTGAACTGCCTGCTCCACCAGCCCATCGCCGCCGAGCCAGGAGAAGTTGTACCAGTTGCGGATTTGCCACTCCACATCGCTCATGCCGGGGGGGCGAGTATCCGCCGCTGGCATCGGTTTCACCGGGCCGGTGTGGTAGGTGTGGCTGCTCGCCACGACTTCGCCGATCTCGCCGTCGAACAGCCGTTTAAAAGCCTCCACGCGGGACGGTGCGTAGCGCCAGCAGAAGCCCGCCACGAGGTTCAAGTTCTTCTCCTTGGCCTTGCGCACGGCCTCCAGCGCAACGCGGTAGCCAGCAGCATCCACCGCCATAGGCTTCTCGCAAAAGATGTGTTTGCCGCTCTCCACAGCTGCGGTGAGGTGCATCGGGCGGAAGCCTGGAGGCGTCGCGAGGATGACCACATCCACACCGCTATCGAGCAGCTTTTGGTAGGCATCCAGGCCGGTGAAGCGCTTGTCTTCATCCACCTTCACGCGGTCGGGGAACTTATCGCTCAGGTTCTTCAAGCTGCGGGCGATCTGGTTGCCATCAATGTCGGCCACGGCCACCAGCTTGGTATTGTAGTCTGCTGCCAGCGCTTGATTTGCTGCGCCCGAGCCACGCCCGCCACAGCCGATGAGGCCGAGCTTCAGCGTCTCATTCGAGTCGGCCTTTTGCTGCGCCCGCAGGCTAGTAGCTGCGGTGAAGATAGCTGGCGCAAGCAGCCCAGAGCTGCCCGTGCGGATGAAGTGACGACGAGTAAAAAGTGAGGTTGGCTGCATGGAGTAAGGTAGGGTGGATTATCGAGTCGAGAGCCCAAAGGCTAGCCAATAATCGCCTAACGAGTCACGCACATTTCACCACCAACGCCTGCGAATCAGGCAAACCTTGGAGTTACCTGCCATTTCAGCATGGACATCACAGCTTGAGGCGCATCACCCGTGCCGAAACCGAATATCGCGCACCACACCCGCTCCCAGGTGTTCGTTGAGCCGTTTGATCAGCGAGGCCTTCTCCATCATCAGCGCATGGTGAATCGAAGGCTGCAGCAGCCGCACCGTCAACGTACCTCGCGCATAGTTATCAGGCTGTGAGTTCTTGCCGATGAAGTCCCCGGCAACACTGCGCCACGCTGCCAGCACATCTTCAAATTGCAGCCGATCCTTCATTCCCAGCTCCTTCATCACCTTCGCTAGCACATCGCCAATGGTCTTGGCAGGCAGGTCAATGAGCGGCGCATCCTCTACCCCGCGCCACTGCTCCAACATGGAGTGGCGGAGACGTTGATGGCGCGAAGGCTTGCGGGCAGACATACGAGAGTGAGTTCATAAACCGCTACGCTGCGGCAGGCATCAGAGCAACACGCATAGCAGTATGCCGCGTGAGCAGCCCAGCCCAAATGAGGCAGACACACTGGCAAGAAGCTTATCCTATGGAATGCTTCTTGGTAGCGCCTTGCCGGGTATAGGAGGCGAAGTGAAGAGCCTCACATATGCTCTCAGCCAACGCCAACCTGCTGCCGTCACGAACAACGCGTAAAAGCTGATCATGATGAAACTGAAGAAGCACACCCGCTTCATCAGTAGCGCGATCATAATGTGGAAGCCCACGCCATACACGACCACAAACCAGCGCAGACGTGGAATCGAGAACCACGCGGGAGCGCCTAGCTCAAACAGCAGCGTCACATACTGCATCACCGCCCATGCCCAAACGGGCAGCACTCGCAGCAAAAAGGCCGCCTCCTCAGTGCGGTGAAAGCCCTGCACGATGCACCACAGGCAGTCGGAGTATCGCAGCCAATCACCACCAACAGCCTTGGAATAACCAGCCGCCCAGTAATGTGCAATCAGCGTCGCCTGCATGATCCTCAGCGGCGCGGCAGACACCATGAGCCTGCCGTTTCCATCGCGCCAGTAGCCGGGTGCGGTCACAAGTAAGGCATAGATCGCAATGGCGATTTTGTTTAGCGCCTGCGTGCTCATCGGGTCAACCCCTTGCACATAGATTGCCACCGCCAGCATCAGCAGAAGGGAGAACCGCCGCCAACGGCAAAAAATGACACCCAAGCCAGCCAGCAAGGTCATGCCAGCGAACAGCGGAATGCCCCACAACGGCGGAGCAGGAAAAGGCCGCAGAAATCCCAGAGCCCACATGTCATCCGCCGACAAATGAAAGCCCCAGTCTGTCAGCCATTCCCTCCAAAAGTAGAAATGCCAGCCCGTGTCGATGAGAAACGCCACCGTGAACGCCGCCTCAAACACCCGCAAAGGCAGCGCATCGACAGGCGCAGTGAAAAACGCCAAGGCCCGCTGCCATCGAGTCTCTTTAGATTTCACCTCACTCATGGCTTTATCTTTTCTCAAGTGTGCTGCTCAATTCGCAGTCCTTCCCGGCGTTGGAGGCATGGGCAGCCGGATCATCCGCTTGGGTCGCTTTGATGCAGATGGTGTCATCCCATCCCCCACCATTCCTGTGCTTGGAGGTAGCCTCGCAGGAGCCTTCTCCCCCACCCACCGCCCATCCACAAGTCTGCCGTGGTACCACTCCCTCTGCCGCTTCTTCGACACCTGGGCCAGGGGTGGCCAGTCCCATTGCCCCGCAGGTCGCACCATCTCTGGCACTCCCGCTGGCCACGTTGTATTCACCACCCGCACCTCCACCACGTCTTGTCCCGTCTGCTCGAAGTAACGCTTCGCCACAAAAGTCGCCACTTTCCCACCCAGATCAATCTTACCTCGGCTTTTGGGGATTTCTCGAACGATGCGCTCCAATCTCTGGCGGTAACCTGCTAGACCCTGCGGCGAGAATAATTCCATCTTGGGCTCAATCCAACTACCGTCATCTAGCCGAAGCACAATAGCTGGATCACCCCAAACATTGCTACGATGCGTGAACAAAGCAGCACAGTCATAGAGTGGCCAGCGCACGAGGTAAGAAGGCATTTTTAGCTGTTTTGATCCAATTATAATTAATGGGTAAACCCACAATAATACGGCAAAAAAAGCATAACAGAGTCGGCACCATCTATACTGCACAGGGAGCATAAGAGTGCCTTAGCCAGATAAAGCAACGCTCTTTACTTCTCGCGGCGTTTTACGCGTCAATATCCCAACAACAATCATTGTTACAATGACCCAGCCAGTGAGATAGTTGTGAATGTAACCACAACGACCTGCCTCTAAATTCATGTGGCTTACTGTAACTTGAGTTCCGTTTGGATGAAACGTAGAAGCCAATTTATCAAAATTTTGTACCGTTTTGGCAAACTCAAATCGAGAAGAAATTGTTTGGATATAACAAAAGCCAAAATATAAAGTGAATGCCATTGCCAAATAAATAAAAAATCGCCGATTATGAATTACTGCATAGTAACCGTAAACCCAACCAAGAATGACACAATCAACGACCACTACAGTATGTTGCCATACTAAATCAGCCTTTAAATTTCCAAAAGCCATGACTTTAAAGCCACCTTTGTTAAATAGCCAAAAATTTGGCTCTTCGGGAAAGTTAAGTCATAAGAGTTGGAGCGTGGGGTGCATTGAGGGCTCTCGCCCCTGTTTACCAACGGGCAAGCGGGTGGCAAAGTGCTGGCCCGCCCATGAAACCTGATGCTCTAAACAGTCTTT
>JANOAR010000005.1:0-8425 GCA_031411235.1 Verrucomicrobiota bacterium
AAGTTATGAACGTCTGCCAAACCACCGTCATGGAGAGCGCCTGGGAGCGCGAACAGGACGTGACCGTACACGGCTGGATCTACGGGTTGCACGATGGCATCGTGCGCGACCTCGATGTCGATGTGGCCGATCCCGAAGCCACCGAGGCGACTCGCAGCAAAGCGGTGGGAAGAGTGTTTGACCGCGTTGACAGCTAGTGAATGGCGTCAGTCGATGCGGGTTGCAACGGCCTCAGCGTGGGAAGGTGTCTCACTTCTTCCCCGCGAGGAAGCGCACTTCATGCTCGACGCCTTTGGGCAGCCAGTATTTGGGTAGTTCGGCATCGAGTTGGCCCAGCTTGCCCCAGGCTCGGTAGAGGGCGACGATCTGCTCGGCGGCTTTCGGGATGAAGCTGCCGTAGTTCTGTTGCAGCAGCGTTTCGGCCACTTCGTACTCGTGCTGGCGCAGGTGGAAGTCGATGCGTGCTAGGGTCAGTTCGGTGCTCACGGCTTGCGCCTCAGTGAGGCGTTTTGCCGCCAGCGCGTAGTACTCGCGGGCGAGTCCTACATGCCCCGCAGACTCCAGGGCATCGCACCAGCGCTTGATCTCTGGGGCGCGTGGCAGCGGCATTCGCACGAGGTCGGCATAGACTTGGCGCACCCGAGATTCGTCATTCATCGCGGCAGCGGTGCGCAGCATGATGGGCTGGAGGCGGCTGTGCTGGCCTGCGGGGATGGCGCGGAGGGCGGCGCATACGCTTTGCGCCCAATTCCCGAAATCCGAATTCCCTGAAAGGGCAGATGGTGAGGAATGGTTGGTAGTGGAGGGATGGCTCTGTGCCATCGTGCTTTCAACTTTCAGCTCTGGAATTCGGGAATTCGGATTTAGGGCATTTAGTTTCCCGATCAACACTTCCGCCGCCAGCTCCAAGCAATCGCGATCTTTGTCCGTCGCGGCATTCCAGGCGCGGGCGACTTCGCTGGGGAGTGTGGCGTTGGGCAGATGCTTGGCAAAGGTCATCAGCGCGGCGGCGGCGAGTGTGGGGTCGCTACCGCTGCGGGTCTCGGTGCGCAGGAGGCTGATCCAAGCGCTTGCGGCTCGGGTATCGGCCTTGCTATTTTGCTCTGTCATCCAAGCCAGCATTTGCCGCATCGTTGTTTCATCGCGCGAGTCGCTGCGTAGCAGAGCGGCGATCTGGGCGCGGCTGGCCTCGGGAGTCCAGGTGGGGTCGCGGGCGAGTAGCTTCAACCGAGCGAGACGTAGGGCGAGGCGGTCGTCGGGGGTTTTCAGGCTGCGCTCGGCTTGGGTGAGGAAATTGAGCGCCTCGGTGTTGCGGGCTTTGGCTTCCAGCAGCGTCGTCAGAGCAAGCACAGTGGACGATGATTTGGCCTCTACGGCGAGGGTGACGAGGGTGCGGAAGTCATCCCACAGGGCTAGCTCGGCGGCGAGGGTGCCGCGTTGTTGGATGATCTGGAGCGCGGTTAGTTCGAGCGGCTTTTTCTTCATCACCACGGTGGTCAATACCGCGTGGGCTTGCTTGGCCTTGCCCAGCGCGTGCAGCAGGGTGGCGCGATGTTGCGCACACTCCAGGTCGGGGTCTGGCGGGGCATCGGGGGTGACGGAGTTGTAGGCGGCTTGCACGCCTTGCCAGGCCTCTAGGGCACCAGGTTTATCGCCCAATTTTTCGCGCAGCAGGGCTAGCTCGCGGAGGTAGGGCACCTCGTCGGGGATGCGGCCCTCCATGACGCGGGTGAAGCCTTCGGGCTTGATCGCTAACTCGCGCAGTCGCGTCTCATTGAACTCCATGGCGAGGAAGCGGGCGTGCTTCTCGCGCAGCACTTCATCGCCGATGCCCTGGGGTTTATAGACGGGGTCTTTGCCGAATAGGCTCTCGACGTATTCGCGGCCTGGCACGGGTTCCATGGCCAACTCGCAGACGCGGATGAAGTAGCCAGCGTAGAGGTTGTTGGTTGGGGCACGATTGGGCAGCGTTTTATAGACCTCGATGCACTCGCGCATCATGCCTTGCAGCTCCAGCTCGCGGCCCAATTCGGTGAGGGTATCGACGCTGTCCTCCTCGTGCATATCGACGGAGGCGAGGTGCTCGCGGATGAGGCGCTGACGTTGGGGATAATTCGCCACGCGCAGCTCACGGACGAGCCGCCCAGTGCGCCAGGAGCTGAAGGTGTCGCTGCTGCGCGGCCCCAGCGGCACGCCGCCGAGGCGCGTGTGGATGCGGTCATCGACGGCATTCATGAGCTTGCCCAGCCCTTGCTGCGAAAGGAGTGCGCCCGCGTAGCGCATGTCCGACCAGTAGGTGCGCAGGTGGTTGTTGTCTTCCATGCGCATGACGTTTTGCGGCATCAGACCACCCGGAGGCGCGATGTTGTGCTGGGCGATGAATTCACCGCTGGCGTAGTAGCCGAGGGCTTCGGCAGCGGGTTCCTCGGCTCCTGCGAGGGCGGTGAGGGCAGCCTTGCGAACGGTGGTGAGGGAGGATGCGGGCGTCTCGCTGAGCCGATGCAGCGCCTGGGCCAGCATCTCGGCTCGCTCCTGCGGCGAGTGCGCTAGGCGGGCGAGGGCACTGGCAGCGAGGATGAAGGGATCTTCCTCTTCGCCGTTGTAGGTGCCGGGTTCCGTGGGCTCCGCAAGCACGGCGAGCAAGTACTCGCGCTGGCGATCCCACTGCTCGGCAGCCTGAGCAAAACTGGCGAGCATGTAGGCATAGTAGCCGCGCATCGACGGCACCTGCTGGCGCACGCCATCGACGAGAGCCATCGCTTCCTCATAACGCTGAGTGTCCTGAAAGCTGCGCACGATCTGCAACAACGCACCATTGGAGAGCAGCTTGGCATCGGCTAGGGCACGCAGTTCTTTGGGCTCGAAATGAAAGCCCGGTGCTTCGGCGAGCATTCCAGTAACGACTTGCAGCACACGCTGGCGACGCGCCTTGGTGTCGTCATTGAGGCTGGCCTTTTGCGCCCAGGCGAGAGTCTCGCTCATGCCCTGCGAGCGCAGCATCAGCCAGGCAAAAACGAACTCCAGATCCAGCACCTCCGAGCCCGCGATGGTAGCGGCCAAGGCCTCCTGTGTGGCCTCGTCGGCCCCGGCGTAGTAGAGCGCCCAAAGCTTTTCGATGGGAGTAGCTTGGTTGTTTTGGCTCCATGTCGTTGTCCAGTCGGACAAGGTCTTTCCACCCTGCGAGCGCAATAATTTAGCCAGCTCCTCGATGCCCCGCAGGCGCACTTGTGAGGCATCATCGGGCAGTTCAACCAACTCGGGGCGCGGATAGGTGAGGAAGGTGCGCAGCCGCTCGGTCTCCTCTTCCTTCAGCCCGCGCGTGCCTTCCAGCAAGGTCACGAGGGTCGTCAGCGAACTCGCTGAGACATTGGCTTTGCGCTCGTCGCTGAGCGGGAAAGGCCAGCGCTCGGGTGGCAGCGAAGCCAGCGAATTTTTGGTCTGAGCGCGGCCTAAGATGTCGCGCAGATGTTTCTCGGCAGCCGCTTCATCGGATACGGCGAGGCACTTCAGCGCGAGCCGCAACGTGCTGCGCGCATCCCACGAGCGCACCCGTTCGATCTGCTCATACACACGGCGCTCGGCCTCATCTTGACCCGTCTCTTTGTAGTACTGGGCGAGGTCTTCCAGAGCCACCGCGTCCTGGGAAAAGCGGCTCTCCAGGCGTCGCCGCACCTTGTCGGCCTCGGCGATTTGAAAGGTCTGCTCCAGCAGTTGCACGAGCTGTCGCGACTCGCTGGCGACATCCTTGGCGAGGGCCGTGGCGACGATCTGTTTTTGGAAATACGTCGCCGCCTTTAAGTCGCCGACACGCAGGGCTGCCGCACGCAACTGATCCAGCGAGAACGGCGTGTCGGGCGAGGTGTAGTAGGCTTGGCGCATCGCAGCGAAGGCCTTCGCCGCGTCGCCGCGCTTCTCATACACAGCGGCAAGGGCTTCGTGGTAAAAGCCATCAAAGGGGTGCCGACGTGAGCGCTCGATCAGTGCAGTCTCCACCATTTTTAAACGATCCTGGATGATCGTCGCGGCGAGATCGCCATTCGCGGAATCACTCCAGGCAAGTCGGTCGATGAAGCGCGTGAATATCTCGCGCCGACGTTTGATGTCGGTCTCGCTCTCCACGAGGCCGACTTGGGTCTCGATGTGTTCGGGGAGCTTGCGCGCCTTCAACAGGAGTTCGGCGTAGCGCTCACGTAGCGGGTTGCCCGCATTGCCCGTGGTACGTGCGATGGCATCGCGCCAGAGGGGCAGCACTTTATCGGGTTGCTTCAGCAGTTGGTAGCACTGGGTGAGGGCGGCGAGCAGGGGCTCCGAGCCCGGTTGCTCTTTGTAGGCGGCTTCCAGCTCTAGCGCTGCGATTTCGGGATTGTTCTCGGCGAGCGCTTGCTCGGCAAGTCGCAGGCGGTACTGCGAACGATTGGCAGGATCGCGTTGAATGAGCAGGGCAAGCTGCCGCGAGGCGAGCAGGCGATTTTCATCGAGCAGGGCGAAGTCGAGAACGAGTCGCTCAAGATCGAGCGCCAGTTCACGGCGCGTGTGAGTCTGCGGGTCGATGAGCAGGCGACGCAGCAAGGTGTAAGCGCCGCGCGTGGTCTGAGCCTCGGTGAGCCACCATGGCTCGTGCGCCGAGAGTTGCGCGATTTTCTCGAGTCGTCTATCTTTTGCCTCTGCTATGAGTCCATTGAGCATTTCTTCACCCGAGCGCGGCGTGGCACTGAGCAGCGCCGCCCCCATCGAAGACTTCTCGCCGCCCGACGTGTAGGCTTGGCGCAACCACCAGACGCCTCGCGCCAAAGCCGCGACATCAGCCGCAGGATCGAGAGCTGCGTCGATGACCTTGCGAGCATACTCGGCCAGTTGCTTCTGCGCTGGCTTCACTTCCTTCTCCGTCTTGGAGTCGGCATCGCTGCCGAAGCCTTCGCCAGAAATAAAGGCAGGCAGCTTGAACTCAGTGCTGGTGACAACTGGCTCGATTTTTTTCTCCGCGTTGGCTTGGGCTCCAGAGAGCGCGGCGTAGAGGCGTTCGTCGATGTCGTAGCGTTCTTCAGTGGTCGTGCTTCTGGCCAGCGCTTGCTCCAGCAACGCGACCGCTTCAGGGCCACGGCCTGACTCGGCGCTGAAATCCGCGAGGCGCACCAGTTCCTCGCGACCGTTGGCCGAGAGCGCCGCTGCCGCTTTTTGCAGGCGCAGGGCTTCCTCTTTGAGCCCACCCGCCGCGAGAAAAGTAGCCGCATCGTTGTAGCGGCGCACGGCGGCGGCACGAGCTTCGGGCGTGGCTTGGCTGGTGCCTTGAATGCCGCTGGCAAAGTGCTCAAGCAGCGCGGAGGCTTTGTCTGTCTGCTGCCTGGATTTATAAAAGGTAGCTAGCTCAAACACAGGCTCGGGCTTGTCGGCATCGCGCTCGATACGGCCCTGGAGCACGCTCTCGACGATGGCATCCAGCGTACGCTCCTGGGCAAAGGCGAGCACCGCTTTCTCCACATCGGTGTTGCCCGCTTGCTGCTTCAGCAAGGTCTGCAAACGCGTCACGGCGGCGGCATTGGCACCCTGGCGCAGCTCGGCTTCGGCACGCAGCAGCACCAGCGCAGGGAGGTCGGAGGCATCGCCATGCAGCCGCTCATCGAGTAGTTTCGCAGCCTCATCGGCACCTTCGTGATCGAGCAGCGCACGCACCAATTCCCAGCGGTAGTTGTCAGCCTGCGGCACTTGTTTGACTAGCTCGCGCAACCCCAGCAGACGGTCATCGACATCGACGGTGGCCGCTGCGAAACGCACGCGATTGGACAGAGCAAGTTCAGTCGCGGGTTGCTTTTTTGCTTCTGCGGTGACTTCGGCGCGAAGGTCTTCCAGCAGACCAAAACGCTCGTGCAAACGCACACGCCGCAGGAATAACTCGGCGTAACGAGCATCATGGAAATCGAGAATCGACAGCCCTTCGCGCAGCGCGGCATCGGCCTTGGCGAACTGGTCGCCCAGCTCATGGACTCGCGATAAATCAGCGAGCGCGTCAAGCCGCTGCTGCGGGTCGCTGGCCTTGGCGAGTGCCTCCAGGAAAGCCGCCGCGCGTTCGGGGAAACCCGCGCGCAGCAGCAGTTGTGCGATGCTGCGAGCCATTGCCATGTCCTTCGGTCGGAGTTTCGCCGCACGCTCCCAAGACTCTGCGGCATCGTTGGGCTGCGCATTGGCGAGGGCGAGATTGCCGAGCTGCATCCAGGCCTCGGGCTTGGTGTTATCGGTGTCGGGTAGAGACTCGGCGAGCTGACGTTGCAGGGTGATGGCGAGCTTGGTATCGCCAGACTCGGAGGCGACCTCGGCACGGGCACGGAGGGCGAGTGGCTCCTTGGGCTTGAGCTTTAGCACCTCATCATAGAGTGCTGCGGCCCGCTTCAAATCGCCGCTCTTGCGCAGCAGATGCGCCTCGACCAGCAGCACGCTGGGATGCCTCGACGCAGCCGCCTGGGTGTGGATGTTGTCGAGCAGCAGCCTGGTTGCATTGCGCTTGGCATACAGCTCCCACAGCAAGTCCACCACGCGGCCATACTCGGGCCTATCCACGAGCAGTGACAGATACTCGTTGGCCAGCCGCGAGTCCTTCGCCGACCAAGTGGCGGTTGCCGCATCGCCGGGTTGGGCAATGAGGCCGTGGAAGCCGAGGCAAAGCGATGCCACGCAGCCGAGCAATAGTTTCATGGGTGGTGAGGATAGCGGGATGCGAGCTATGGGCAAGAGGGTGGTGGTGGAAGCGGCGACTCTCGATCTCAGGTTTTAAATTGACGCCTTCTCCACGCGTCTGCCAGCATGAGTGCCCATGATTTCCTTTTTGAAGCCCGCGCCTGCCATCGAGCGACTGCCTGCCGAGCGCATCGACTCAGAGTATCGGCGGCTGCGTCGCCAGGTGTTCATCGGTATCTTCATCGGTTACGCGGCTTATTACTTGGTGCGGAAGAATTTCTCGCTCGCGATTCCCGACATCCTGAAGGACTACCCGCAGTACTCCAAGGCCCAACTCGGCTCGGTGATGACGGGGCTGTCCATCGCTTATGGCTTCTCGAAGTTCCTCATGGGCAGCGTCTCGGATCGCAGCAATCCGCGCTACTTTTTGCCCTTGGGGCTGCTGCTCTCCAGCGCTGTGCTGCTGGTGTTTGGCTTGGTAAAAGAGGTGTATCTCTCGCTCACGGTCATGCTGGTGCTGCAAACGATGAATGGCTGGTTCAATGGCATGGGTTGGGCTCCGTGTGGTAAGACGATGGTGCATTGGTTCAGCACGAAGGAGCGCGGCAGAGCGGTGTCGGTATGGAACGTGGCGCACAATGTGGGCGGCGCACTGGTGGCCACCATCGCACTCGCGGGTGTGACTTTATTTGGCGACTGGGGTGCCAAGTTTTACTTCAATGCCATGGTCTCGGCGTGCATCGCCGTGCTCGCTTTTTTACTGATCCGCGATACCCCGCAGAGCTGCGGCTTGCCGCCCGTGGAGGAATATAAAAACGACTACCCGCCCAACTACAGCGCCGAACACGAGCGCACGTTCAGCTTCCGCGAAATCTTCATGGAGCATGTCTTCAGCAATGGAAAATTATGGGCCATCGCGGTGGCGAACGCGTTTGTCTATTTTGTGCGGTACGGCGTGGTGGACTGGATTCCCACTTACATGCAGACGGCGAAACACTTCAGCTTCCAGCAGTCCAGCACCGCCTGGGCTTTGTTTGAGTGGTCGGCAGTGCCGGGCACGATTCTCTGCGGCTGGATGTCGGACAAGGTCTTCAAATCCCGCCGCGCCCCTGCGACCATTCTGTTCATGATCCCGACGCTGCTCGGCCTCATCGTCTATGGCTTGAATCGCCATGGCCCGCTGTGGATCGACCTCGCGGCCCTCATCACCATCGGCTTTTTCATCTATGGGCCGATCATGCTCATCGGCCTGCAAGCCCTCGACATGGTGCCGAAAAAAGCCGCAGGCACGGCGGCGGGTTTCACAGGCTTCTTCGGCTACGTCTTCGGCTCTGCCATCGCGGGCACGGGCGTGGGCTGGATCGCGGATCACTGGGGCTGGGGCGGCGTCATCATCGTCATGTGTATCTGCGCCGTGCTGACGATGGTCTTCAGCGCGTTGACGTTGAGCCATCGCGCGGAAAGCTCCGCCTCCTCATAAGCCCGCGCCGGGCAAGTGCGCCGCCAGTGACCGTGGAGCGTGACACACCCCGAAACCGTGCCACACTCTGCGCCGCTCATTTCCCCTGCCCTGCTTTTCCCTCATGATTTCGGTCTCCGACTCCACCCTCGAATCCCTTGGCCCCATGGGGCCGCCCTTGGTCGAGCGGATGAGCATCGCGTTCTCAGAGACGGGGGTCTTCGCCAGCTCAAAGGACTTCGAGTATCGCCCGCAGCAGCAGCAGATGGCGGTGCTGGTAAGTGAGGCGCTGGAGGG
>JANOAR010000006.1:0-8376 GCA_031411235.1 Verrucomicrobiota bacterium
GGAGAGCAGGGCATTGACGGGATCGCGCGGGGGACGGCGGTTGCGCCCGTTGAAGTCGAAGCGGAACTCCTCGCCCTTGCCCTTCAGCATGGAGGGGAGGTTTTGGAAGTACAGGTTCGCGGCCATGCCTTCCATGCCCATGAGCTGGGTCAAGTCCTTGGCGTCGGCGTTGGATTCTCGCAGGCTGGCCATTTGCTTGAGCACGCTGTCGGCGGCATCGCCGTTGCGCATGAGGAGTACGCGTTGGTTGTGGATCTTTGCCCGGATGACTTCGCGGGCGAGCTTGAGCCGGACGGCGGGTTGCTGGAAGAGGGCATACTGGCCCATGCGGGCGTCGATGCCGCTGGCGGGTAGCCCGCGCAGCAGGCCGATGAAGCGCCCGGCGCTGGAGAAGTAGGAGACATCGACATTGAGTTCCAAGCAGGTATCCACAGCCTGGGCGGTGAGCTGCACGGCACCGTAGATGTAGATGGCTCGCAGTTGGTGGCCGGGCATCTTTTGCACCACTTGGCCCTGGACGGTGACGACAAAGGAATCGCCGCGCTGGCCGATCTGGGCGCCGGGGGTATGGACGACGAGTATCTCGCCTGAGTCGCCATCGGGCCGGGGCGGGACTTTGATCTCATCTGCGGCACTGCCTATGGCATGATCACGCGCAGGCAGGTCGGCGAAGGCGAGGGACATTTGTTCCTCATCCTTGGTCTCCACGTCATAGGTGCCCGCCCACCAGCGGCTTTCATTGGGCAGGCAGATGGGGTAGGCCGAGCAGGCGAGGCAGCGGGGGTCATTGAGCAGCGGCGGTGGGCAGTAGCCGCTGGCGGCCTGGCTGCGGGCGGACTGGATAGCGTGGAGGGTCTGCGCACGGAGATTGGGCGTGAGGTCCACGGGGACGCGCCGCCTGTCCTCGGCGTAATAAACCCAGCCCTGGGTGACGGTCATGCCCAGCTCCTCCAGCAGGAGGGCGTGGGCCATGACTTGCACGGCGTCGGACTCCTTGGCTTCGCGCGTGCCGTCGTAACGGCGGCGGGAGGCTCCTTTCTTGTATTCCACCACTTCGGCCCCCTCTTCGCTGGCCTCGATGAGATCCACCACACCGATGATGCCGAGGGCGTCGCTGTGCAGCTTGAGGCTGCGCAGGCGACTGCCCCCTGGCAGGCCCTCGCCGAGGGCGGCTTGCTTGGCCTCATCGAGCGGCGAGGATTTATCGACGTTCCGGTGGGCGTGGCTGCCTGCCACGGTGTCGGCGTTTTCCTCGAAGAGGTTCTCCACCCACTGGTAGTAGAAGAGGCGCTCGCAGTACATGTAGTTGTGCAAGCGGCGGACAGGCAGGGGAGGTTGGGCTTCGATCACTGAGCCGTTGGTTTGCAGGGGCGCTGTGGTAGTCATGTCGGCGTAAATGTAACGCCAGGTGTCAAGGGGCGCAGGGATACCCTCGCCAAAAGGCGGCGCAGGCGAGGTTGATTATCTACCATGAGGGCTTGACCGAGGGGGCTGAACTCGCCAGCATCGCGGCGGCCAAGTGCCAACGATCACTCTTCCTCCGCCATTGGAACGAGCAAGCTCATTGAAATCGCGACGACTATGGCGCTCAAATGCGAGCGCGGAAGTGCGGCCTAGTTCGCTAGGCCGCACTCGCGTGCTTACTCGCTGCAAGGACTGAGACAGTTTGACCGACATTGCCTGGCAGTTGCAGGACTGGTGAATGCAGAGCGCTCGCGCACTCCTTTCCCAATCAAGTATGGGCAAAGGGTGCCGAAGAACGCTGCCGCAGTCGCCGGGATTCAGGGAAGCTTGAGGCGGAGCGCTTCTTCGTTTTCGTAGCCTTCCCAAGCGCCAAGCCGCAGTCGCCGGGATTCAGGGAAGCTTGAGGCGGCGGCGAACAGAACGCTGCGCCAGAGTATTCACCCTATCCCCGAAACTTCTTCTTGCGGTTACACTCGGTAGGCCAGAGCGCTTGTACGTGAGGGGGTGGGTGGGAGGCCATCAAGAGGAGCTAGGGACGTTGCGAGGGTGCGCCTTGGCGAGAGGTTTGCCAAAATCGAGCCTCCTGCTTTGCTGAGACTGGGCAGGGTAAGCTCAGCGCAGGCGATCCAGCTCGAACTTCTCACCGGCCAGCGCACGTTTGGCGAAGATGCCCCAGGCGGCGTTGGGCGTGTAATCCCAGCTGGTGAGCATCGGTGGGCCGCTCTTGGGGTGGAAGGCGAAGGCGGTCCAGTGGAGCTGATATTTCTGAATGAAGCCGAGCATCGCGGGCACCCAGGTCACGGCGTCTTCCTGATACTCGGCGGGCAGCCACTCCATCTTCTGGGCACCTGCGCCGACTTCGCCGATGAGGATGGGATGCTTGCCCACGGCGACGAGCACTTTCTCCGCCCAACCTTTTTTCCAGGGATAGATGTGGGTGGAGAAGATGATGCCGTTGCCCTCCTTTTCGGTGAGCGCGTGGCCCGTCATCATGCCGGAGAGGTCATAGGCGTAATCGAGCCCGCCCACGAGCACGACATTCCGCGCGCCGGTGCCGCGCACTCCATCCAGCAGGCGCTGCATGCCGATGCTGTGCCTCGCGGCGGCGGCTTTGGCTTTGTCTTCCGCGCTGAGGAAGGCGTCTTCCTCACCGGGCTTTTTCTTCTGCGGAATCTCGCCGCCATCGCGCCAGACGTCCCAGGAGACTCCGTGCGGCTCGTTGAAGAGATCGAAGAGCACGGCGGGATGGTTTTTGTATCGCGCAGCGGCGTCCTGCCAGAAGTCGGCGTGCTCCTGACGCGGTGCGCCGAACTGATGCAGATCGAGCAGCACATACTTGCCGCGATTGGCCACGAGGGTGACCACCTCATCCACGAGCTGGCGATACGCCGCGCCTTCATCCTTCTGCCCTGAGCCCTGGCCGAACCACCATTTTTGCGTCACGGGCAGGCGGATGATGTTGGCGTTCCACTGCTCCATCGCCACGAGCGAGGCCTTCATCACCTGCTCGCCCGTGGCGATCCATTCCAGGCTCACCACGTTCACGCCTTGCAGTCGCACGGCCTTCCCCTCCTTCGTCAGCACCTGCGCACCTTCGACATGCAGCTCCTGCGGCCATTGGTCTTTTTTCGCAGCCTCCACTGGCACCTCGGCGGCCTTGCGCTCGGCCTCGGCGACACGCGCGGCGGCGATCAGCGTCTCGGCATTCATCGGTTTCAAAACGAGGTCATCCAGATCGAAGATGCCGCTTTGCACCTGAAACAATGCAGGCATGAAATCCAGCGTCACCGCGCCTTCCGGCACGAGGAAACCTTTTTTGCCCTCCACCCAGCCGTCCGTGCTCTTCCTCAGGCTCGGAGCTGCCGGGGATGGGCTGAGCTTCTTGCCCTCCGCGTCTTTGAAATCCATCAAGATGCGTGCATCAAACCACGACTGCTTGCCCACCTTCAGCCCGGTGCTGCGCCAGCGCCAAGTGAGTTCCAGCGCCTTCACGCCCGCAGGCACCGTGAGCTGCCGGTGCAGCATCACCAGCTCGCCCGGCTTGGTGGAAATGAGGCGCAGGAAATGCCCCTCGCCCTCCTTTTCCCAGCTCCCGCCCGCCTTCGGTCGTCCCCAATGCTCGGGCCAGCCGAGGGCTTTCGTATCCCGTTCAAAGCCCCCATTCGTGAGTAAATCCGCCGTCTCCGCCGCACTCGCCGAAAGCGAGAGAGCGCCTGCAAGCATGAGGCTGAACAAGGAACGAGTGAAACGATGGTGGTAGGGATTCATGGCGGGAGTGACGGGCTTGGCTTCAGCGAGCGCCGGGTTTTTTGACGGGCGTGCTGGGGCCGGAGGTGATGCCTAATAAGAAGGGCTTTGCGGGAAGCTTGCCGAGCAATTGCAGATCGAACCATTCGGTCATGCGGGCGGTGTCTTCGCTCATCTCCTGCCAGCCGCCGTGGCCTGCGCCTTCGCGGATGAAGACTTCGCACGGCGTGCCGACTTCGCCGCAGCGCTTGAAGAAACGTTGCGCCTGCGTGATGGACACCTGCGGGTCGGCATCGCCATGCACGATGAAGATGGGCGGCTGGCCTTTGTGAACCCAGTAGAGGGGCGACACCTCGCGGCCTAGAGTCGCGCGGCCTTCCTCGGTGGTGGCCTTGGCACCGAAGGCACCCGCATAGGCGGCGAGGCGACCGATGCCCACCGCGTTGTCGCCATCGGCAAACCAGTTGAGGTAATCGGTGGGCGGATAGAAACAGGCCACGGCCTGCACGGCGCTGCTCTCATGATCCACGGGGTCGGTGGCCTTGGCGTTGCCGGGGCCACCACGCGTGGCGAGCATGAGGCTGAGGTGCCCACCCGCGCTGCTGCCAGTGACGCCGAGCTTCATGGGATCCACGCCATAGTGGGCGGCATTCGCCCGAACGAAGCGCACGGCACGGTTCAAGTCTGCGACGATCTCCTCGACCTGGAAGCGCGGCTGCGAGCCATGCACCACGACGAAGGTCGTGTAGCCCGCCTGGGGCCAGCCGCCGTCGTTGATGCCCTGGTGGTTCGACTTCCAGCCGCCACTGACGATCTTGATGATGCCTGCGCCATTGGGGTTCGCAGGTTTGAAGACATCCATCGTCAGCGCCACGCCGTCGTGTTTGGTATAAATGAGGTCGCGGATGTGCTCGGGCTCTTGCCCGTGCAAAGGGGTGAGTGTGAAGACAAGCGAGGCGAGGACGGTGAGGACATGTGGTTTCATAAGGGGGTGAGGGGAAGTCGATGGGGTGAGTTTATACAGTCTCCAGCCCGCGCATCGTGCCAGTGCTGCTGGCGAACTTGTCCGTCTCAATGCCCATGCGCTGCGCGATGCTGACGAAGAGATTGGGCAGCGGGTAATTGTTCTTGGCATCAAACGCGAGGTGCTGGCCGTGCTTGTAGCCGCCGCCCGCGAGGAGCATGGGTAGGTTGGTGGTGAGATGGCCGCTGGCGTTGCCCAGGTTGCTGCCCAAGAGCACTTGCGTGTGATCGAGCAGGTTTGACTGGCTGTCTTGCAGGCTGGTGAGGAAGTCGAAGAATGCCTGGATGGTCGCCTGCTCGATGAGTTCGAGCTGGCGCAGCATGTCGGGGTTCTTGCCGTGATGCGAGAGGCCGTGGTAGCCGAGTTGCACGCCGGGAATCTTCGGCACGTTGCCATAACCTGTGCTGCCTAACGTGATCAGGCGCGTGCTGTCAGTCTCCAGCGCCAGGCGCATGACTTCAAAATGCGCACGCAGCGTGCCGACGAGATCAATGGACGAAATTTCGCTCGGTGGCTTGGCTTTCACCTCAGGCTTGGGTGTTTGGCTCCACTGCGCGGTCTTGGCGAGTTGCTGCTCCGTTTCACGCACGGCGGTAAAGAATTGATCGAGCTTGTCGCGATCCGCAGCGCTGACTTTGCGCTCCATCGCTTTCGCGTCGTCCAACACCGTGTCCATGATACTACGGCCATCGCGCAGGTCACGCTGCTGGGTCGCGATCTCTTGGGCCGAGCCGGTGAGGAAGAGCTTGGCAAAGGCTTTGGCAGCGGATTGCTCCGGTGGAATGGCGACGCCATTGGCCGACCACGAAAGCGTCTTCTCACCGAGTGTGAGTGAGGCAAAGCGGGTTTGCTCGCCAATCTTCGCCGCGATGAATTGGTCGAGCGAGATGGTGTTCTTAAAGGTACGCGCACCAGGGAAGGGGGCGGCGGTGAGGAAGGATTTCTCAGCCGAGTGGCCGCCATCGACACTCGGATGACTGGTGCCGGAGAAGAGGGTGAATTTTTTGCGCAGCGCCTCGCCGGGCTGCAAATAACGGCTCAGCACATAGTCGGTGCCGGCTTGCTCAGGGAAGAAATTGGCCGGGATGAAGCCAAGCGGGATATTGATGGCGACGAAGCGGCGCGGCGCGGTCTCAGCAGCGGCGCGTAGGCGCAAGGGCAGCATGGCTTCGAGCAGCGGCAGCGCTAGGCTGACGCCGGAGCCTCGGAGAAATGTGCGACGAGAAAGCGGTTTCATGACTCACCTGTTCTTCGCCAGCCAACGCGTTGCAAGCTTTGACTGGCCAATCACTGATTCCGGCACCAAGCACGCCCTCGCTAGAATCATGACGCAGGGAGGGAGGCTTGGGCGGCGGGGGCAAAGCTGTAATTTCCAGCTTGGGCCTCTGCATTTTCTATCGCCAAGAACAACGGAAATGGATAGCCTGCTGTCTGAATGGGGACTGCGCCCAACTGGAGTTAATCTAGTTTACCGCACAAACGTCTAATAAATTGGCGAGACATTCGTTCAACGTGCCGCTGCCCCATTTATCCAACCACCTCTATCCAACCCATGAGTCGCCAGCGTTTGTTATGTCTTTGTTGTATTCTCTTCGCTGGCACCGCCGCACTTTTTTGGAAAGGAACCGCCAGGCCTCGCGCTGCCTCTGTGGGCACGGCGAAGATGACACAACAACAGCCACAACAACAGGCGAGGCTGGCGCGCGAGGCGGTTTCGGTGGTGTCGCCTGCGGCTGAAAGGCCCGCGCCGCAACCCGTGCTGGAGCCTGTGGCGGCGTTCAGCGGTTGGGCGCAGCGCTACGTGTTGGCTGAGCCAGAGCAGAAGGCGCAGCTCGAAGCGGAAGGCCTTGCCTTGGCGGTGGCTCGGCGACCTGTGGTGAAGGCGCTCATCGTTGATGCACCTCGTGAGGCTCTTGCGGCTGCGGTGCCGATGGTTATGCGCCAGCAGTTGCCGCCCAGCATCGTGGCTCAACTCGAGCGCAGGATCGCTCATCGCGCAGGCGTCACAGTTTACCAAGGGGTGCCTGCGACCCGCCCTGCCGAGGGCTCGCAGCCTCAGTCGCTCACCCATCGCATCGCACAGATCGCCAACGAAGGTGCCTACAATTTGCATGTGTTTGGCCGTCGCGAGCAGTCGGTTCTCAACGTGCCGAATGCGGCGTTGAACGGCATCGCTATCGACCGCGAGATGGCGGCGTTTGAGAATCCAGGGCGCTTGCTGGAAGTCGGCGAGGTACCCGACGCATCGAAAAAAGCCGTTACGATCTGCCCGGTCTCGGGCAAGACCACGCTGGATGCCAGCGAGGCTGCGAAGGCCATCACAGCGGGGCAGCAAGACAGCGTCATCGCCACGCCCGAGGAGAACATTTACCTCTGTGGCCCCTACCACGCGACGTACGTCCAGGCACAGCTCATCGAGGGCGAAGGCAGCACCAGTGGGCCGACTCGCCTCACGGGTGTGCTGCCAGCGCCGCCGACTCCAGCCATCGGGATGCTGCGTGTGCTCTACATTCCGATGACGTTCCAGGATCAGAACGACCAGCTCCCCACCGAGTCGAAGTGCTACGAGATCATGCGCAACGTCGCCGACTACTACTCGAAGTCATCGTTCGGCAAGCTGACCACACTGACCACCGTGACTCCGCACATCAAGCTGCCCAAGGACGAGGCCTGGTATGTGCAGCGCGATAGCTCGAACAATGGCGACATCGACGGTCTCGGCATCGAGATGGCTCATGCTCGCGAAGAGGCGCGGCGCATCGGCTTCGACTACACCGACTACGACGTGACAGTGCTGCGCCTCATCGGTGGGCCGCGCGCCACCGGTGGCTGGGGCGGCGGTGGCAGTGTGTGGGTCTATGGCGATAGCGTGGGCGTCGCGGCCCACGAGATTGGCCATAGCTTTGGCCTTGCCCATGCGAACTTTTGGGACACCGCAGGCACCAGCGCCATCGGCCCAGGGGCCAACTCGGAGTATGGCGACAGCTACGATGTGATGGGCGGTGGCGGCGTGCCGACCGACCACTACAACGCAGCGGCGAAGGTGCAGATCAAGTGGTTGCCAGCGAGCTACGTGCTCAATGTGACGAGCAGTGGCTTGTATCGTATCTATGCCTTTGACCAGCCGGTGCTCGACCCGCGCAATCGTTACGCGATGACCATTACCAAGGACTCGCAGCGGACATACTGGGGCGAGTTGCGGCAAAACTACACGGGCAACAGCTCGCGCCCATGGGCCGACCAAGGCATGATCCTCGGCTGGAAATACAGCGCCAATGGTGGCAGCAACATCCAGCTCATCGACACCACACCCGGCTCGCCGTATTCCAAAGATGATGCTGCCATCGCTCTCGGCAGCACGTTTGGCGATACCGAGGCGGGCATCTTCATCACCACGGTCGGCGTTAGCAGCAGCACACCGAAGTATGTCGATGTGCTCGTCAACATCGGCGACTTCAGCAGCAACCATGCGCCGACTCTGGCTCTCGCGGCCTCGGCCAACGTGGTGCCGACTGGCACGACTGTCACCTTCACCGCGACGGCCAACGATGCCGATGGCGATGCGCTGGCTTACCAATGGCAGCACTGGGGCGACACCAGCATCAAGCTCGTATCGCCCAACTCGCCGAGCATCACCCGCA
>JANOAR010000007.1:0-22663 GCA_031411235.1 Verrucomicrobiota bacterium
ATTGGATAAACGCGAGGCCAACTCGCCTACGCGATGCAGCCCCAGCGTAGCCATCGGCAGGCGAATGATGCGGCTGAACAACGCACTGCGCAGCGTCGCCAACGCACGCTCGGAGGCTTTGGCGAAAAGCCAAATGCGCCAGAACGCGATGAACGCCTGACCGATGACAACCGCAATGGCCACCCACAGCAGGTGATTCGCCCGCTCCATAATCCCCGCCCCCTTCGCCCCATCCATCGCGATGCCGACCATCTGCCCGAGCAATGAGAAGAACCACACCGTCGCCAGCGCCGTGAGGCACAGCGCCGCGAAGGCCGGGATGAACACCCACTTGTGCGGCCTCAGGTAGTCGAGAAAAAAAGCCGCGCCCTTCCAGGCATCGCGATCCCAAAGTTTACGGCTGGCACGGTCGTCGGAGGTCTTGGAGTTGGGCATGAAATAGGAAGAGAAGGGCTAGCCTAGTCACGCGTGATAGCAAAGCAAGCCGAGAGGTCTAAGGGGCAAGGTTCAAGGGATAAGGGGAGTGGCTTCGCGGTTGAATTCATAACCACAGCCCATTGATAAAAAGCACACCCGAAGGCAGTCCCCTTATCCCTTATCCCTTGAACCTTGCCCCTTGCCCCTCCGACAGCTCATTGCGAAGACACCGCTCAGTGGTTCGCCCTACCCTTGCCTGCCGACCATGCGCTCGAAGTCACGCTGCCTGTTCGCATAGTCTGGGTAGCGCTCATTGCGCTCGTCGCCCGGTAAGTAGCGCCAGTGTTTATACATCCACATCCACAACTCGGGGCGCTCGCGGATTTCTTTTTCAAACATGTCCCAACACCGCTGCGCGAGGTCGCTAGGGCGGGCCTCAGGCTCGGCGATCACGACGCCCAGCACCTTGGTCTGGTAGGTGCCATCGTCGTGTGGGATGCAGATGCAGGGCACGATGGGCAAGGTGAATCGCTGGGCGAGCTGGCAGTGCGCGACGGCCACGCAGACAGGTAAACCAAAGCACTCGACGACCGCAGCCATCGGCCCCGGCTTGATGTTCAAGTCCGCCAGCAAGGCCACATGCCCCCGCTTGGCAAGCGAACGAGCGAGACGCAACAAGGCCGACTGCTGCGGCACCACCGTGTGCCCTGGGCCTGCACGCAGCTTGCTGAAGATGCCCGTGAGGTGCGGGTTCTTGAAGTCCTGTGCAATGATCGTCAGCGGGAAACCACTGAAGCCCAAGAGCAACCCCATGAACTCAAAGTTGCCAAAATGCGGCGTCAACCACACGGAACCTCGCTCATGAGCCAACGCCTCGATCTGCGGATCGCAGGATACCGAGGCATACTGCCGCCAGTTTTCATGCGTCATCTTCACAGACCAGAAGAGATCGAAAAACGTGCGGGCAAAGTTTTGATACGAGGCCAAGGCAATGCGCCGCGCCTGGTCTGGACGCAAGGCATCGCCAAAGGCCGCGCGTAGATTCGCCAGAGCCGTGGGCCGCCCCTTCCAGTCGAAAAAATAGGCCAGCGCCCCCACGACGCGAGCCAAGCACATCAGCGCAGTGCGCGAGAGCCGAGGGAACATCCAGGTCATACCACGCACGAGAGTGGCTTCAAAAAAATAGCGGAGCTTCTTCACCTGGGCGTTTGTGTCTTGGGAAATAGGGGTAGTATGCGGGATGGCTGTTCCAACACTGACCGCAATTCTCAAGAGAATTCTAAAACAACCCACCGCCCCCTTCCATGAGTACTATGTGCTCAGTGAGATCGAAGCACTGCTCAAAGATTGCCCTCATGTAAAACTGAAGCGCGACAAGTATGACAACCTCATCGCCACCTACAAACACGGCAAGAAGCGCAGCAGCCCGACATGGGTGCTCGCCTCACACATGGATCATCCCGGCTTCGTGCGCCCCACGGATGGCCGCAGTGGCAAGGACGACTGGGAATTCCTCGGCGGAGTGAAGGAAGAGATCGTCGCCAAAGGCGTCAAAAAAGGGCTGCGCAAGCCCGTCAAGGGCGGGCAAATCGCCAACTGGAACTTCCCCGTCAAAATCGACGCCGAGCGTATCTCCGCCAACGCCTGCGATGACCTCATCGGTTGCTCCTCCATCGTCAGCACCTTCTGGGAAATGGCACGCCTCGACTTGGAAGCCAAGGTTCACGCCGTCTTCACCCGTGCCGAGGAAGTCGGCTGGCTGGGTGCCTGGGCACTCGGTGAGCACTGGCCCTTCGACGATGATGCCGTCTTCCTTTCGCTGGAAACCAGCCGCCCCGTGAATGGTGCCGAGTTTGGCGCAGGCCCGATCATTCGTGTGGGCGACCGGCTCTCCGTCTTCGATGCCGATGCTACCGATGCCATCGTGCGCACTGCCCAAGAGCAGGGCATTCGCGTCCAGCGCTGTCTGCTCGACGCAGGTGCCTGCGAGGCCTCCGCACTGCAAGCCCTAGGCTACCGCAGTGCTGGCATCTCCGTACCCCTGGGCCACTACCACAACGTGGGCGAAGACAAGACCATACAGCCCGAGTACGTGATGACCGAAGACGTGAAAGGCCTCGTCCGCCTACTGACAGCACTCGTCTGCTCGAAGCAAGAAGGCACGGGCGCACGCACCATCCATGCCCGGATGAAGCAACGCATCGCCGACAATGCCGAGCATCTCGCCGTAGGGACGCTAGGATTCAAAAAGTAGCGTCAAGCGCGAGCACTGCGGGGAGGAGGCCCAGCGTGGGAAGGAAAGCTGTTAGCCGTCGGTGAAGTAAGGCACGATTCAGGTCTCCCCCCAGAGTGGAACAGGCATCCTGCCTGTTGCCCCGTCCTCCCGTAACCATGCAACGCCACGCCGAGGGGTCGGCAAGAGATAGGCCGCCGCACATCACGTTTTCGGAAAAATAGCCAGCAACTTGGCGAGCAGAAGAGATGCAATGAAACAAGGACAAATCGGCTAAATTTCCTGCCGCGCTCCGAAAGGCTTCGCCAACTCTCCCTTGCAGCCCCCGGCTTCCTGACGCATTCAAACCGCCCTTTTTAATCCCCCTCTACACCGTGCAACAGACCTTTGAGATCACTGGCAAGTTCGACAGCGAAAGCCCCTGCAACAAGCTCCTCTACGCCCCGCTGGATAAGCCCCTGACGTATCGCGAGCAGCAATGCTATCGCATCGACTATGAGGGCGACGAGGCCGCTCTAACTGCCTTCGTCCAGCGCGTATTGCTCGACCCCATCAGCCAGGATTTGCACATCGGCGGCGCACTGCATTGGCCCAAGGCAGCCTTCGTCCTGGACTACGGCATGAAAACCGCCGCCCTGGATCTCGAAAAGGAAACCATCCTCGGCTACTACCGCACGCTCACTGAGCCCGGTTTCAGCCTCACCAAGCTAACGCTGCGCAAGCGCATCTACGTCTTCGGCAAGGGTGCCGATCCCGCGCCCTTCGTCCGCGATGTGGTAAACCCAGCGATCCACACGCATGAGGTGGTGATGACGAATTGACGAATAAAAAAATGACGAACCCCTGAGGTAAAATTCAGGGGTTCGTCATTCGATCCTTGTCATTCAGATTTCTATTTCCCCTTCTTCTCGCGCTTCTCTGCCTTTTTCTCCTTAGCGGACTTCAGGGGGGCCTTCTTGGTCTCTTTTTTCGCGTCCTTAGTTTTCATCGTGGTGTCCTCGTTGTTGGTTTTCTGCCGCAAATAAACGGGCAGTCTGAACGCACCGAGTAGCGCCAAAATTTGCGCCGGGCAATCGCGATGTTGCCGTGTCCAAAGCGCTCGGTCAGGATGAATACGATGCCACGCACGGCAGCGCTCGTGCGCACAGCCACAATACGTTAAACGCGTACGCCCGCCCGGATTTGAACCGGGAACCAAGGGTTTATGAGACCCCTGCTCTAACCATTGAGCTACAGGCGCATTCGGTTTGCCGCACCGTGCTTGTTTAGCACGCCGCGACAAGCGAACGCGGATTATGCGCGTGATTCAGCATGGGGCAAGGAGACGCTGAGGATTGTTGTCATGCCCCTGGCCGACGGTCATCCAGGTTCAGCTCATCATCACGTCCCAGCAGCTTTTGCATCATGCCGTGATGATCGCGGAGAAAGGCGCGGGTGATCTGGTAGTGATCGGTGTCCTCATAGGCAACGCGTTGGATGCCATCTGCCCCGAGCTGGTAGATCCACGCATCGGGATAGGCCATGATAAAGGGAGAGTGCGTGGCGATGATGAACTGTGAGGAATCGTCGATGAGATCTTTCATCCGCACCATCATCGCGAGCTGGCGCTGTGGCGAGAGAGCGGCTTCAGGTTCGTCAAAAAGATAAAGCCCCTGGCCACCGAGCCGATGGGTGAGCAGGGAGAAGAACGACTCGCCATGCGACTGCTCGTGCAGGCTCTTGCCGCCATAGGAATTAAGCAAGCCGCCGCACCAAGGCATCTTCTCAATGTTGTCGATCTCGGTTGCGACGTTGTACCAGCTCTCGGCGCGCAGGAAGTAGCCATCCATCGGTCGCAGATGGCTGCGTGCGACGACAAGACTCTTGTCGAGCGCAGAGTGCGTGGCTCGCGTGCTAAAGTTGAAGTTCTTGCTGCCGCCCTCGGCATTGAACCCAAGCTTCACCGCAATGGCTTCCAGCAACGTGGACTTGCCCGAGCCGTTCTCGCCCACCAGGAAGGTCACCTTCGGATGGAACTCGATCTCGTGCAAATGACGGATGGCGGGCACACAGAAGGGATAAACATCGAAGTCGCTGACCTCATCACGCTTCAACCTTGCAGCCACACAGTATGGCGTGTCCATGACGCCCGAAAGGCGAGAGCGGAGGGATTTGCGGCGCTTTGGCATGGGCGAGGATAGAGGGTGGCTTGAAACTCGTCTGTCTCTTTATTTTCGATGTGAACTCGGTGCCCGCAGCGTGATCTCGGTGATCTCGGGCGGGCATGCGAAGCGCACGGGCACGCCGACGCAACCGATGCCGCGATTCACATAGAGCTGCATGGTGCCGAGCTGGTAGTGGCCCATGACGTATTTTTTGCCCCAGCTCGGCGTGCGGATGGAGCCGAGCAAGGGCATACGTACCTGACCACCATGCGAGTGGCCCGCGAGCTGGAGCACGGGGCGGCCATAGGCGGCCACGGTGTCGGCGAAGTCAGGCTCATGGGCGAGCAGCAGCGTGGGCGCGTCCCTGGGCAGTCCGGCAAACGTGGTCTCTAGCCTGGGCTTGCCTGCCCACACGGATTCCGTGCCTGCGATGCAAAGGGATTGCCAGCGATGCTGCACGGTGACGCTCTCATTCATCAGCACCTGAATGCCGACCTCGCGCAGCCGTCGTGCCACGATGCTGGCACCGTGCCAGTGGTCGTGATTGCCCAGGCAAGCATAGACACCGAGCGGAGCAGTGAGCGCCTTCAGGATGTCCGCGCAGGTGCCCATGGGCTTCACCGTGCTGGTGATGAAGTCGCCTGTCAGTGCGATGACATCGGGCTTTAGAGCATTCACGGCACGTACCGTGGCTTCGATGTCGGCAGCAGTGGTGTAGGGCTCCAGGTGCAGATCGCTGATCTGCACCACGCGCAGTCCATCCAGCTCGGGCGGGAGATGCGGCAGAGCGATGTCGAGGCGCTCGGTGCTGAGCCAGTGCGGCTCGATGAGCCTGCCAAAACTCAACGACACAAAGCCCAGGCTACCACCGCCGTAGATGAGGCGGCGAAGCCAGGCGCGGCGCGTGGTTTGATGCTCGTTGTCGTTCATGCCTTCACAATCTCATACCCGTCCTTGGAGTCCTTGATGATCCAGCCTGCGTCCGCGATTTGTTTGCGCAGCACATCGGCTCCGGCCCAGTCTTTGGCTTGCTTCGCGGCCCAGCGGGCGGCGGTGAGTTGCTGCACTTCATCGGGAACTTCGGACACGCGGGTATCGGCCACGGGCAGAGTCAGACCGAGGGCATCGAGGATGAACCACAGGCCTAGCCAGCTCTGTTTCGCACTCGCCGCATCGATGGCAGCCGCGTCCACTTCTTTGATCACCGAGAACACCGCACCGAGTGCACCGGGGGCATTCAGGTCTTTGAGCAGCGTCTTCCATGCCTCGGCAAAAGGCCCAGGCGAGCCGTGCGCGACGAGTGCCTCGTGGCTTGGCGGCTCGGTGGCTCCGGCCTTGGTGCGCAGCGAAGTCTCATGCTTCGCGAGGCGGGCGAGAGCCTGGCGTGCAGCATCCAGCGAATGGAAAGTGAAGTTCAGCGGCGCACTGTAATAGCCGCTGATCAGCACATAGCGCACCTCGCCAGCGGTGTAGCCTTTGGCTTCGAGATCGGCCAGCGTGTAGAGATTGCCGATGCTCTTGCTCATTTTCCCGCCATCCACCATGAGATGCGCGACGTGCATCCAGTGGTGCGCGAAACGGCCATGCGTGGAGCAGCAGCTCTGCGCGATCTCGTTTTCATGATGCGGGAAAATGAGATCCACGCCGCCGCTATGCAGATCGAAGTCCTCGCCGAGATACTCCAGGATCATCGCGCTGCATTCCAGGTGCCAGCCAGGGCGGCCCTCGCCCCAGGGGCTGGGCCAGTAGTTCGCCCCGTCCTCGGGCTTGCGTGCCTTCCACAGCGCGAAGTCAGCGAGGCTGTCCTTGGTGTATTCATCGCTGTCATTCGCACTCGTCGCGCTGCCCACGCGCAGCTCGCGGTCTTCCAGGTGGGAAAGGCGGCCGTAGTCGGGATACGAGGCCACGCGGAAATACACCGAGCCATCGGGGCTCGCGTAGGCATGGCCGCGCTGAATGAGCGTCTCGATCATCGCGACCTGATGCGGGATGTGGGCCACCGCGCTAGGTTCGATGTGAGGCGGCAGTGTATTCAGCGCAGTGCAGTCGGCGTGGAATTTCTGCGTCCACGCTTGGGTGAAGTCGATGAGCGTCTTGCCTGCCTTTTGCGAGTCGCGGATCGTCTTGTCATCCACGTCCGTGAGGTTGCGCACATGCAGCGTCGGTGTGCCATCCAGCTCCACCACGCGGCGAAAGACATCCTGAGCGATGAAACTGCGGAAGTTGCCGATGTGCGCTGGCCCATAGACCGTGGGGCCGCAGCAATAGAAGCGCAGCGTTTTGCCATCGAGCGGAGTGACCGCGCGTTCGGTGCGCGAGAGGGTGTCTTGGAGAGAGAGCGACATGAGCCCGCAAGGGAAAGTAGAAACGCGGGGCAAACAAGCGTGAAGGGCAGGCCGGGCCGATAAAAATGCGCAGCCAAGCCCTGAGCTATACCCACATCTTTCTGGCAGGGCGCAGCCAGCGAGGTGAACACCAATAAACGTTGCTGCTAAACCAACACCAACCGCGTTGTGGATGCTAGCCTGGGAAGCTAAACTCACTCTGGCAAATGTGAATAAATTCTTGTGGCAATAGTTGACCAGGAAAGTTAGGATTACTAAATAATCAAGTAATTCGCGTTCGGCCCAGCGTGGTCGCCCTCTCACACAAGCCACGGTTGAGTGGCCTGTTGAAGCCCTCCCTTTAGCCTTTGCTCCTGCTACTCCCATGTTTGAAGAACCAGACTCACAACTTCCCAAAAAGCGTAAAGCTAAAAAGAAGAACTGGCTCTTCCGTACACGCGCGAAAAAGCCGCTGGTCAATCCCCAGTACCAGCCGTTGAACCTGGAACCCGAGACGCCTGCGATGCGCAAGCATCGCGATGCGGAGATGCGTCGCCAGGCACTGCGCTGGGCGCTGGGGCTCGTCATCGTGGGATCGCTCGGCGTTTTAGGTCATGCGGCGATCGAGGAAACGCTGTTGGCCAATCCGCGTTTTTCATTGAAGCAGGTCTTTGTCGAAACCGAAGGGATGCTCACCCCACAGCAGATTAGCCGTGCGACGGAGTTGCCAGAGAAAGTCAATCTTTTGACCGTGAACCTCGCCGACGTACGCACGCGGCTGTTGAATTTACCTGCCGTGAGTGAGGCCGAGGTGGCTCGCGACTTCGAGGGCAAGCTGACGATCAAGGTGCGGCAACGCAAGCCTATCGCGTGGGTTCACTGCGAGCGCTTGCGCTACCTGCCGAAGACCAGTGGTCGAGGTTTGCTCGTGGATGCCGCAGGCCACGCGATCCCTGCGGAGACCGTGCTGAGTGAGTATGACTCGCTGCCTATTCTAGAGGACGAAACCATCGACCAAGTGACACCTGGGGCGATCATTGAGACGCCGAGATTCAAGTCGGCGCTGGCTCTGCTGCACTTGCTGAAGGAGCGCGAAGCGAGCAATGGGACTTCGCTGCTGAGCCTTTCGATGCCCAATAAATACGCCTTGATCGCGAAGTTTTCAGGCGGTGCGAGTATCACGTTTGGCCATGACAATAGGCAAGCTCAGGTGCTGCGGTTTGATCGTGTATTGGCGGAGGCCAAGGCGAAAAAATGGGTCATCGAGTCGCTGAATGTCATTGCTGAGTTCAACATGCCCTTTGCCGCGCTGGATGAAAAAGGAGTGCCCGTAGGCACTACGGCCCAGGAGCCTGACACGGCCCCAGCCGCCAAAACAAAGTCCGTCGCTAGCAATTCATCCACCTCGCCCAAACGCAGCAGCCCCAAGGCTGGCACCCGCCGCAACTAACACCCCTCCCACGAATATAACGATATGGCCAAGAGCACGATTTATGCAGGACTCGAAATCGGCACGCAGAAAATTTGCGTCGTCGTCGGTGAGGCAAAACGCGATGGCGCGATCAAAATCCTCGGCGTTGGGCAAGCCCCTTCGCGTGGGGTTCGCAAAGGTGAAATCGTCGATTTCGACAAGGTGCAGACCTGCCTCAACGATGCTCTCGTGCGTGCTGAAGACCGCAGTGATGTGATGATCCGCAACGTCTTCCTCGGCGTCACAGGAGCGCACATCGAGAGCCTCAATAACCGGGGTTGCTACCGCCTGCCTGAAGATCAAAACGAGATCACTGAGGACGATGTGGAAGAGTCCAAGGAGATCGCCCGCAACGTGGAGATTCAACAGCAGAATGTCTTCCTGCACAGCATCACACGGCAGTACATTGTCGATGGCCAGGAGGCCGTGCGCCAGCCCATAGGCCGCGAAGCACGCACGCTGGAAGCCGACTACCACATCATCCACGGTGTGCGCGGTCGGATTCAAAATGCCATCCGCTGCGTGCGCGAGATACCGCTGGAAGTCGAGGACGTGGTCTTCAACCCCATCGCCGCCGCGCAGGTGGTGCTGAATCGCGAGGCCAAGCAACAGGGCTCGCTGATGCTCGACTTCGGCGCGGGCACCGTGGACTACGTGCTCTACGAGGACGGCATGGTCACAGCCACAGGTTGTATTCCGCTCGGTGGTGAGCACATCACGCAAGACATCGCGCAGGCCTTTCAGATCCATCATGGCCGTGCTGAACGGCTTAAAATCGCTGAAGGCAGCACCAATTATCAAGACGTGCGCGATGGTGAATTGATCCGCGTCGAGGACGACAACGGGCTCGTCATTGGTGAGGTGGAGCGTGGCTTTTTGAATGAAGTCATCTACCTGCGCACCGAGGAAATCCTGGGCCAAGTGCGCGACCGCGTGCAGGAGCATCTGGGCAAACTCGCCGCAGGTGTTTATCTCACAGGTGGCGTGAGCTTGATGAAAGGGATTGACGCTACGGCTCGCGAAGTGTTTGGGTTGAAAGTCACAAGGGCTGGCTCGGCCTCCGTTAGCGGTGTCACAGCTACCTTTGAGAACCCCATTTACTCGACTCCCATTGGACTCATCCGCTACGCTCAGATACTCGACAGTGAAAAGCCCTTTCTCTCGCCTCTAGCACGCCTCGGACGCCGCATGGCCGACCTCATCAACATCGTATAATTACACCCCTCGGCTGGGACTCTTTTTGAAACCCAGCCCTTAGCCCCAAACTTCATCACCCCCCTCATCCTATGGTAGAATACGACCGCACCCAGCAACGGGAACAAGCCGAAAAATCAGGACTGAAAATCTGTGTCGTTGGCGTCGGTGGCGCTGGCTCAAATGTCATCGACCGCATCACCACGGATCGCACGGTGGATGCCACGCTGGTCGCTATGCAGACCGATGTGCGCGTGTTGCACAATAGCATCTCACCGAAGAAGCTTCAGCTTGGCATCGAACTCATGCGCGGTGTCGGAGCAGGCGGCGACCCCGACCTGGGACGTGAAGCCGCGCTGTACTCCAAGGAGCAAATCCGCGAAGTTCTTGATGGCCACGACATGATTTTCATCAGTGTCGGCCTCGGCGGTGGCACGGGCTCGGGCGCTGCCCCAGTGATCGCCGAGATCGCTAAAAACACCGGGGCCACCGTGCTGGTATTCGCCGCTGTACCGTTTAATTTTGAAGGTCGTCGCCGCACCACACAGGCTCGTGAAGCCCTGGAACGGCTGCAAAAAAGCGCCGATGCCCTGATCCTGTTTGAAAACAATCGCATGGGCGAACTGCTGTTGCCCAAGGAAGGCATTCAGAAGGCCTTTGTCCTGGCCGATACCCTTATCAGTCAGAGTGTGCGAGCGGTGACGAATATGCTCAGCGCACCAGGCTTGGTGAAGCTCGGGCTGGCGGATTTGGTATCAGCGCTGCGCGTCACCGATGGTCGTTGCTTGTTTGGGTTTGGTGAAGCCAAGGGACAGAACCGTGGCACGGAAGCGCTGAAACGGGCGTTGAAGAGCCCACTCATCAACCAAGGGCAACTGCTGCAATGCGCACAGAACCTGCTCGTCCACGTCGTCGGCGGCGAGTCGCTGACGATTACAGAAGTGGAAGTCATCATGAAACAACTGGGGCGTCATGTGCCCGATGATACGCAGATTCTTTTCGGCTTGGGCGTGGATCCCAAGCTGGGCGAGAGCCTCAGCGTCACGCTAATCAGTGCGCTGAGCGCCACTCAGTTGGCCTCCCTTTCCATCGAGGAAGCCGAGGAACTCGCGCCTGCCCCAGTGGAGCGCCGAGCACCGCGTCCCGCGCCAGCGCCTAAAAGCCCCCAAACGCTGGAGCTATTCGCCAGCAGCAATGGCAATGGAGTGCATAGCGACGAAGAGCTAGAAACAAGGCCCACCGTCGCCATGAAGGCAGCAGTCGCCAGTGTGCCACCGCCACCCGCAGAGCTGTTTAAACCCAGCGCACCCGAGCCTGCACCCGCTCGTGTGGCCAAGCCCACACCCGCACCGGAACCCCTGCCAGAGCCAGTAGCCGAGGTAGAGCCAGAGGAAGTCGAAGTCGTCTATCAACGTGATGCCGATGAAGAGGTGGAAGAGGAAGAAGTCGTAGCTCCCGTGATGAATCCGAGAAACCGCGATGAGGGAATCAAACTCTCCCAAGTCATCGGCCTCGGCACTGGCAAAGCCGCCACACGAGCCACCGCTCGCCTTACACAAGTAGTCGATGAAATCGAATTGGGCACCGAGCCAGAGTCGCCCAATACAGAGGCCAATGATGCCTTCGAGGTGACTGGCCATGTAGAGCTGACACCTGTGCTACAAGCCCAGCCAGAGACGGCTGCGATACCCATCCGCCGCGAAACCACCGTGCGCGCACGCACCGTGGAGGCGACGCCTGCGGCTCGCCAGCCCCAGCCGAATAAAGAGAATGAATTCTTCACGCCAGCCGTGACTACCATGCAGGCCACTCCCGTGGCGATTGCTCCAGCGACTACAACACCAGCCGCCGAACAGCAGACTTTCCGCCTCGGTCAGGAAGACCGTGGCCGCTTCAAGGACACCGAGCCTGCCATCGTGCAAGGCGAAGATCTCGATATTCCGACCTGGATGCGCTTGCGGAAAAAGCTGAAACGGTAGTTTCAACGCGCCGCCCTCATCATGCCCATCCCCACCCATATCAATCTCGCCAACCTCGGCCCGCTTCTCTACGACGGGTCTGTGCAGCGCCTCTATTCCATCCCAGAGCATCCCGGTTACATCATCGCCGAGACAACGCCTGCGGGCTCGGTCTTCGACGTCGGCAGCATTTTCACCATCGCCGACAACGACCTCAACCGCGCGGTCTTCCGCCACGCCCTCTACACCCGCCTCGCCCAACCAGCCACCTGGGCAATGGTGAAGGAGCGCATTGAGCGCGACCCCGCCATCAGCACCGCGTGGAAGAAAGACATCCTCAGCGGGCCACTCGAAACCATGTGCTTGAGCGGTGGCATGACCCATCACCTCGGCATGGTCGATGCCGCCAGCGGCAGCATCGTCAGCGACATCATGCCCGAGCATCCCAGTTGCTTCAATGTCGTGCGACGCTTCCCTGTGATGAAGCCTCCGCATCGCCCCTTCCTCGGCGGCCATGTCTTCGACTACGAGCAGTTTTACCAATCCAGCACTTACGTCATCCCGCTCGAATACATCGTCCGCTTCGGCATCACCAGCGGCTCTTCTATTCTGCGTAAACACACGGCGATGGGCGATGCCGCACGCCGTGGTTACGAGCAAGAGCTAGGCCTCAGCGGCCCGATGCAGCCCTGGCAAATGTTGCCCAACCCCATCTACGACCTCACCAGCAAGTACGAGCCTGAGGATCGCAACGTCTCGCGCCAGGAAGCGCTGCTGATGAGCGGCATCGGCACCCAGGGCTTCCTCGATACGGTGAAGATGTCCCTGCTCGGAGCCTACGTCGTGCGCAGTATCCTCGACGACATCGGCCTCACCCTCTGGGACATGAAATGGGAGTTCGCCGTCGATGGTCAGGACGCCTTTTTTGTCGATACCGTGGATACCGATAGCTTCCGCGCCACCAGCACCACCGAGCGCGATGGCCATCGCCTCATCCTGCACTACAACAAGCAAGCCATGCGCGACTACTACAAGCTCGCGCACCCCGAATGGTTCGCCGGTGTGAATGCCGCAAAGGCCCAGGCTGCCAAAGAAGGCGTCCCCTTCACCCAACTGCTGCGTGCGGGACAAGCCAACGGCCAGTGGCCCACCACGCCCGTCGTCGATGCTGAATACCTCGCGCTCCAGGCACAAAAAACCGCGCTCATCCGCGACCACATCCTCGGAGTGGATAGCGATATACGCGTGAAACTCCAAGCCGTAGGCGAAGCCGAGATCGACTGGTATGCCCAGCGTGGACTGCTCGCCGGGTACGCGCAAATCAACGCCCTGTGAGGGGCTAGAGTGACGGAGTGCAGAGGCTAGTGATTCCAAAACTCCAGCACTCCGTTACTCCAGCACTCCACCCCTCCCCTCGGGCTGCGTCACTGCTATGGACAAAACACCCGCGATTCTCATTGGCCGCCAGCGCCTCACCGAGACCAGTCTCATCGTCAGTTGGTGCGCACCCGAGGTCGGTCTTTTTAAAACCGTCGCCAAAGGTGCGTTACGTCCCAAATCCGCATTTTCAGGCAAGCTCGACCTCTTCATCTCTGCCGACATCCGCTTCATCCGTAGCAAGTCCAGCGACCTGCACAACCTCGCTGAAGCCGAGTGGACGAATCCTCGACTGAGCCTGCGCGAGAGTTATGGGCGAGTGCTCGCCGCGACCTATTTGATCAAGCTCCTAGAGCTGATGGTGGAGCGCGAGACGCCCATCCCAGCGCTGTTTGAACTGCTCACCAAAGCCTTGGATCACCTCGCCACCCACGACCCCACTTTGGCTATCTTGGAGCGCTATGAACTGCGCCTCGCCGAGGATCTCGGCCTCGGCAATGGCGAGAATCGCAAGCCTGCACTGGCCCTGCAAATGGCCGTCCATAAATCCTTGCCCGTGCAGCGACGGCAGGTGATCGAATGGATCAACGCCCATGCTGTGAAATCCTAAATCGGGTATTATCCATTCGTCATGCCCCCGCTTCATCCCCTGCCCTCACCTCGCGAGTTATTCCGTGCTCTGGATGCTGGCAGCATCAGCCGCGAAGACTTCCAGACCTGCATGGCAGCCCATGCCCGCGAGTTGATCGAGGAAATGGAGGAGGCCCACGTCAACCCCATCGCCGCCTTTGTGGAGCAGGTCTTCAACCGTCGCGAAGCGAGCCGACTCACGGGCCAACACGGCGAGCCACTGGTGCGCGAGGTGCTCTACGCCCTCGCCGAGCTGCCCGACTTCCCCCCGGCTCGTTGGCTGTGGAATGCCGCGCACGCGCACATCCCACTGCACATTTTTTTCCGCACGCGCCGTGCGCCGATCTTCCGCATTACGAAAATGCAAACCTGGCCCCAGCGCATCAGCATCACCCTGGAGCATGGCCCAGCGGAGAAAGGCAAAGCCACCGTGGAAACCATCGAATTCCGCCGCCATCGGCAAGGGCAACTGCTCATCGAGCACCGCATGGTGCGCACAGCGCCTTAGCAACAGCGCTACTGCGTGAGCCCCTCGACAAACGTGAGCAAATCGGCCATGCCCTGCCCATCGAGCCCGGCTTCCAAACCCTCTGGCATCAGGCTCTGACCCGTAGAGCTGGTGCCTTTCAAGTTAGCGCGTGGATACACCGTTTCGATGCCGCCCATGCTTTTTAAAGTGAGGCTGGTGGCGTCATCCTTGGTCACGATACCGCTCATGGTTTGGCCATCTTTGGTGTTCACGGTGAAGGCGATGAACTGCGGCGCGACCTCTTTGTGCGGATCGAGAATGGCGGTCATGATGGCCTCGCGGCCCTTGGTTTTCACCGTCAATAAATCCGGTCCCACGGCCATGCCTTGGCCACCCGCGCGATGGCAGGCAAAGCAACGCCCCATGAACTGCACCTGCCCCTTCGCGGCATCGCCCTTCAGTCCCAGTGCGGGCTGAAACTGCGCAAAAACTTCGGCCCGCGACTTGGGCTTTACCGAGACCAGGACTTTATCAGCCAGCGTAGCCACGGCCTTATCAGCATGGTGCAGCAGGCTCTGGATTTGGCTGGGAGAGAGGTCGCTGGTGCTGGGCTGATTGGGCAAATCGCCTGTCGTGGGATTGACCGCCTTCAGCAACGCCAGCGCACTCGCAGGCCGTGCGAGCAGTGCCGTCACAGCGCTACCGCGTGCTTCTTTTTGCAGCGCTCCCCAGTGGCCGAGAATCAGGTCAGCAGCCTTGTCGTCAAGCTGGGTAGCGATGACGTCGAGCACTGCCATTTGCACCTTCGCCGCAGTGCCTTTGCCAAGGCAAGCCGTGAGCACAGGTGTGCTCTCGGCAGCGGTGCTGAGCGCCACGAGCGGCAGGGCAGCGAGGCGGTCGCTGTCTTTCGCGGCACTGTCAGCCACGGTCTTCAAGGCCTTCGCAAACACAGGCGCGAGGCGTTGCTGTGTGTCTGCGGCGGCCAGCGATGTTTTGGCTTTCTTCAAGCCATTGCCCAGGGCTGCGATACGCTTGGCGTTACCTGTTTCAGCGGCGACAGCGATAGCGGCGGCGACTTCACTGGGGTTGTTGCGAGCGCCGATCATCGCCATCAGTTCACTGCCAATGCTACTGCTCCCAGCCCCGTTTGCATCGGTGGCAAAGGCTTGACCGAGGAGGTCGGGCTTCGCGCTGAGGATGGCGGCTTGAATCCACGAGTCGGTGGTTCGGCCAGCCACCGCGAGCAAGCGACTGCCCACAGCAACATCTCTGGCATTGCCCAGTACCGAGCACGCAGCCATGACGACGCATGGCGCTGGGTCTTGGAGCAGATACAGCGCGGCTTCGCTGAGTGCCTTCGAGGCACCGGGTGCATTGATCAACGCATCGCCCAGCAGCACGCCGCTCTCGCGCACATGCTCATCTTTGTCCTTCATCGCAGAGATGATGTGGCCATCCTTCAGCTCACCCAGTGCTGCCAAAACATGCAGCATGGCAAAGTGCGCCGTAGAGGTCGTTTTTTCGATTGAAAGCACGGCATTAATCAGTGTGGCAGCCGCCTTGTCCTGACGCTCGATGAGAAGGCGTGCAGCAGTTTGGCGATGCCAGCCATTGGAGTGGCCGAGCAGCTTCACGAGCGCCTCAGTGGCGGCGGGCAGCGGGACTTCGCTAGCGCGGCGCGGCTTTGCCTCATCCCGCACAATCCGATAAATGCGGCCTCGGTCGCTGCCGCTGTTCAGGTCGATATGCTTTTTGATCTCTTCAGGGATACTCCAGGGGTGCTCGATGACTTCGCGATGCATGTCGATGACGTAGAGGCAGCCGTCTGGGGCGTTAGCGAAGTTGACGGGGCGAAACCAAGTGTGGCTGCTGGCGAGGAACTCCATGCCTTGCTCGTCATCGGGGCGCTGACCTTTTAAACTCGCGCCATCGGGGAGGATGAGCTTGCGGTGGACGAGGTTGCCACCAGCGTCGCCAGTGAAGGTGTTGTCCACGAACTCGGGGCCATAGGCATCGCCAGTGTACGCGGTGGTGCCAGTGGCTCCGGTGAAGTAGCCGGAGACTCGGCCACCGCCTTCGACGCTGCCTTTGACCACGTTGGAGATACGCCAGCGAGTGCGGATGATGCGCCAGGGCTCATCGGGGCTTGCGCGATAGACTTCGGCGGCACCGCCATCCACGGCGATGCTCTGGCGTGGATTGGGTAGGCTGTAGAAGGGGTTGCGGTCGGTGTAGCGACCATCATGGGCGTAAAACTGCAAGTGGTCGCTATTGCTGCACACGAACTTGTGCCCCCACGAGTCGTAGCTGAAGCCGTACTGCCCGCCGCCGGGCTCGAAGGCGAAGCTATGGTTGATGGGGTTAAAGTTGAAGTCGCGTCCTGCAACTTCTTGCTCGGGTTGCTTGGAGGCTTCACCGCTCGCGACGCATTTGATGATACCACGATTGCCACCGCCGCACTGCATGTGGATACGGCCATCCAGGCCCCAGTTGAAGCAGTTCATTAACCCTTGGACATTGAGCACTTTCAGCCCGGTGCCGAAGCCGGTGAAGACCTTCTCGCGCATGTCGGCCTTGCCATCGCCGCTGGTATCTTTGAAAAACCAAATGTCCGGCGTGCTGGCCACGTAGATGCCGCCTTTGGAGCAAATCACCCCTGTGGGCCAAGGCAGATCATCGGCATACACGGTGCTCGTTTCAAAGTAGCCATCGCCATCTTGATCCTCCAGCATCGACACGCGCCCGAGGTGCGGCGTGACATCGCGCAGCTCGGAGTAGTCGATCATCTCGACGACGAACATGCGCCCAAGTTCATCGAACGACAACGCGATGGGCGAGCGCACCTGCGGCTCATGCGCGACATGTTCCAACGCGAAACCCTTCTTCATTTTGAAGCTCTTCAGCGCCTCATCAGGCGACTGCGCAGGATCGCGCGGCAAGTCTTTCGCGGGGTCAATGACCACAGGCGTCTTGGTGTCGCCATACGCTTGTTTATAGGTGTTCAGCGACTTGATTCCATCGGCGGCAAGGGCGGATGATGCAGCGAGAATGAGCGTGCTCGCGGAGAATATAAAAAAGCGGCGATGGAGTGGGGCAGTGTGCATAGGCGAAGGCTGCGATGAGAGGCAGTCCATACGCGCCCTCGACACTCACTCCTGCACGTAGAGCAGCAGGCGATCATGCGCGAGCAGGCACAGGTCGGGCTTGCCATCGCCATTCATGTCCATAGCCGCGTAGTCGTGCGGCTCGTTCTCGTAGCCGCTTTTACCTTTGTAAAAAGGATCGCTCTGGAACACGCGGAAGTAGCTGAAGCTCTGCCAGGATTTGTGCTCGGGGCTTGTGCTGCGGTAGAACTCCAGGATGCGGCTTTTCTTGGTGTCGAGCAGCATTAGGTCGTCCACGCCGTTGCCACTGAAGGGGGCGGCAAGCAGGTCATTCGGCACGGTGTCCTTGAGTTCCGTGGTAAAGCTCGCGAGGCGTTCCAGCTTCATCGTCTGGCCCTCCAGCGGCATGATCTCGAAGCTCGTGCGGCCCAGCAGCAGTAGGCGTAAACCTTCTCTGCTGGGCAAGGCGCGAGCACTCTCCAGCGACATCGCCGAGAGCGCTAGACTGCGCTGACTGCGATACACGCCATCGCTGCCCGCGAGCAGCTCGTGCAGCTTTTTTGCCGTGCTGTCGATGAGCAGCACACGCTTGCCCTTGCCGTCTGCGGTGGGCACGACGAGCGCGGCATTCAGCATGGCGGTGGCATCGGGCGCATTGAACTGTTCGACGATTTTCACCTTGCCCGTAGCATCGAAACGGAAGGCGCGGGCCAATGCCTCGTGCGCGATGATCAGCTCCGCCTTGCCATCTCCATCCATGTCGGCCTCGGTAAGCGAGCTGGGCGAGAGCTTGCTCATGAAGCTGTCCGGCAGGCCCTCGGCTTTCTTCAGCGGTGCCTCGGCATCGGCACGGCTCAGCAGGATCTGCGTGGCGCTGAGATTGGAAAAGAGCACCACGTCGCCCTGGCCATCCTGATCCGCATCGGCGATGCGGATGCCTGTTATTTTCGACGGCGCATTGGCCAGCTCAGTGCTCACGGCGATGAGTTTTTTGTCCTTGGCCGACCATGTTAACGACAATAGCGAAGACTTCGACTTCACCTCGGTGACGGCGATGATCGCGGTGCCCTTGGCCGCGCCAATGCTGCCTGTGGTCATGGCCAGCAGTGTGTCTTCGGTTTGATGCACCACCTCGGGGTAGGCCAGCCGCCCCTTCGCCCAGCGAGCCACGGCGAGGCACTTTTCATCGGGGCTCAGCAGCACCAGCTCGGGCTGTTTGTCGCCATCCACATCGGCGATGGCCGCGGCGGTGATGCCACTCAGCGCGGGGTATTCTTTGGCCGTGGCGTAGCGCCCATCTTTGCCTCCTGCGAAAACCCACACACGAGCACGCTTTGGCTCGGCGATGACCACATCGGCGATGCCATCGCCCGTGATGTCGCCATAGGCCGTGGCGGCAGTCTTTGAGTCGCCGGGCGGGATCGCGTGGCGGATCGCCGCAGCATACTCGGTATCCGCAGCCGACTTCGCCACGGCTAGCCGCGCGATCTCGACCATGCCCGTAGCGCTCTGCATGGTGGCCAGCGCGACCTGTTTGCCCAGCTTCATCGGCATCACCCAGCAGCGGCCCTGCGGCATCTCGATGCGCCACTCCTCGCCCCAGCTTGCATCGCTGGCTTGCAGGCGCACCAGCAGTGCATCTGCCGTGTTCGACGTGCAGAAAAGATCCACACGGCCATCGCCATCCACATCCGCCGCTTGCAGCCCGCCCACACCCTTTTGCGAGAGCGCATAGGTCTGCACATCGGCCCAGGCACCCTTTTCACCTTGCAGGTAAACCAGCAGCCGTGTGGCAGTGAGCAGCACCAGATCGGCCCGGCCATCAGCATTGAGATCAGCAGTGATGAAGGAGTCGCTTGCATCATTCGCCCCTTCGATGGGCCACTCGCGCTTCTCCGTCCAGTCGGCCATCTCCTTGCCATGCAGCCGCACGACTAAATGGTCATCCGTGGTATAGGCGATGTCGGGCCGCTTATCGCCATCGAAGTCGGCCACCGCCAGCGCATGAGTCTCGCGACCTATGACGAGCGGCACCTTATCGAAGCGCGACAACTCCAGCACAGGATTCCATAGATCGTTGCGGCTCTTGCCATCAGGCTTGCCCATCTGCACGCCCTCCTTTCGCTGAAGCAGGAACTCGATACGCGAGCGATCCAGATTCAGCACTGCGAGATCCGCCAAGCCATCACCATTGAAGTCGGCAGCACGCGGGCTGCGCGTCGTCCAGTCCAGCTTCACCACTTCCGGCCCGGTGAAGTGGACGGTAGGCAACGGTTTGGCAGGCAGAACTGGAGCTGTTAAAGCAGGCTTCGGAGCCTCGGCATGGGCTAATGAAACGAGAGCGATGAGGCACGACGTGGCGAGGAGGAAGCGAGGCGAGATCATGAGTGAAAGCACTGAATTTAAGCGCAACCCAGCACGCATGGGAAGGCTGGAATGAGAGTTGTTCAAATCCGCGCATAGCCTTGTCCGTGATTACCGAGCGGCGGAGCATGATACAAAACCCAGCCCATTCTTTCACCAAGCCACCCAGCCACCATCCACGGCGAGGTTTTGCCCTGTAATGAAACTCGCGGCATCACTGAGTAGGAAGTCAATCCAGCCAATTCTCCACACGCAAGCCAGGGACTTGATTGAAGTCCTTCAAGTTGCGACTCAACAACAGCGCATCGTGAGCCATGGCGATGGCGGCAATCTTGATATCCATCGTGCCGACACGCGAGAGTTGCTTGCGCAGCTTCACGAACCTTGAAGCGGCCTCGCGATCAAAGGGAAGAATAGTGATCTTGTTGAAATCCTTCAGCGCCCCTTGAAACCGCTCATAACCGAAGACCTGATCTTCGCCAGCCTGTTCGCCATTGATCGCGGCCAGCCATCCTTGGCTCATTTCTTGTGCAGTAATAATAGTGGTAAAAAAGTCCGCATCATGCTCAGTCGCTCGTCGATTAAGCTTCATCGCCAGAGAACCACCCGCTACCAAGGCGACAAAGTGATTGGTATCGAGGATGACAAACATGGTTCTACTTCCCCTCGGCATTCGCTTGCGCACGCCATTCTGCACCGAGGCGCACCGCCTTGCGGAATAACGCATCGTCCTTCTGCGAACCGATCAACTCCCGCCATGCACCGCGTGGTGCGTGATCCATCTTCGCCTCGACCTTGTCAACGCGTTGCTTCAATACCGCGATCTCATGTTCCATCGTCTCAGTGCTCATGCTGAATCATGCCATCTGCTTTCGAGTGATGCAACCAAACCGTCATGACGAACGATTACCCCAGCAACTCTGCCCAACTCACACCGAATACCTCACGCAACCGCCCCACCACCTCAATACCAGGATTCGCCGTGCCCCGCTCAATGCGCTGCACGTAGCGTCGGTCAATCTCCGCCAGTTCTGCGAGCTTCTCTTGAGTCAGCTCACGCGCCTGTCGGAGTCGGTTCACATTCAGCCCCAGGGTGACTCGCAGGTTCCGTTTCAACGAGCGCCACAGTTTGAGAGGGATGACCAGATGTAAGCGGACGCATTGTCGCTTTTTCGCGATTGACCATTGTGCTTCTGCTCGTAAGCATACACCCTCTGCACTCGCGAAACCCGTATAGAAAAATGCTATGTCTCACAAATCGCAGTGGAATGCCCATGCCAAGTGCCCAAATTCGATTTTCTCCCCTGGCATTCAGGTGGCCGAAGCAAGGTTCAAGTTCAATTACCAAGCACACGCATTAGCGATGAAGAGCAATCCTAACCATCTGGCAGTTTTACTCTGGCTTGTGCTTATCACCGCTGTGTATCTCCCATCTGCCTTTGCGGCCCCCGGCGATGTCAACGTCGGCTTCAATCCCAATGTTAATGGCGAAGTTTTGAGCGTTGCTGTGCAACCTGATGGGAAAATTATTGTCGGTGGCACCTTCACAACCGTGGGTGGCTTGACACGCAACCGCCTTGCTCGATTGAACGCTGACGGTTCATTGGATTTTGGCTTCAATCCCAATGTTAGCTCGACAGTTAATTGCACAGCAATTCAGCCCGATGGAAAGATACTCGTCGGTGGCAACTATACTTCAATCGGTGGAACGACTCGCCGCAACATTGCCCGACTGCACTCGGATGGAACATTGGACATTGCGTTTAACCCCAATGCAGACAGCATTGTGAATAGCATCGCTGTTCAGCAGGATAGCAAAATCGTCATTGCTGGATGGTTCAACAACGTGGGTGGTGTGACTCGAAATGAATGTGCTCGCCTG
This sequence comes from Verrucomicrobiota bacterium, assembly GCA_031411235.1. Classification (GTDB taxonomy): domain Bacteria; phylum Verrucomicrobiota; class Verrucomicrobiia; order Verrucomicrobiales; family Verrucomicrobiaceae; genus JANOAR01. Next base: position 21,568 of record JANOAR010000007.1, read on the forward strand.
AACGCTGATGGGACTGTTGACCCTGCGTTTAATCCTGATGCGAACCAAGCAATATTTGCCTGCGTGACTCAGGCAGATGGCAAGACGCTCATTGGGGGGCAATTCAGCACCTTGGGTGGCATTTCACGAAATGGTATGGGGCGCTACAATACTGATGGAACAGTGGATTCGACGTTCAACCGCACGACGACTGGCTATGTGGACTGTATTGCGGTGCAGCCCGATGGGAAGATTATTATCGGCGTGGGAATCAATGGCTACGTATTTCGATTGAACGCAAATGGTTCCGCTGATTCATCTTTCTTGGGTAATGCCAATGGTTCGGTCTCAAGCGCCGTCATTCAATCGGATGGGAAGATTGTTATCGGCGGTCAGTTCACCATCGTTGGCGGGGTTGCGCGCAACCGGATTGCTCGGCTCAATGCAAATGGGACACTCGATACGAGTTTCAATCCCAATGCGAATAGCAATTCTCGATGCATAGCCATCCAGCCCGATGGGAAAATTCTTGTGGGCGGTGTGTTCACATCGGTTGGAGGAGTAGTTAACAACTATCTTGTCAGGATAGATAATGATGCTGTTTCACAAAGCCTAACTGCCACCAGTGCTAGTCGAATTGAATGGCTACGAAGTGGCTCTTCGCCAGAGACATTGCAGGTGGATTTCGCGACATCTATCAATGCTGGCGTTAGTTGGTCATCGCTTGGCTCAGCCACTAGAATAAGTGGAGGATGGGAGCTGACAGGGTTGAGCTTGCCAACCTCTGGCTTGATCCGTGCCCAAGGCTATATTTCAGGAGGCTATCATGGAGGCTCTGAAGGACTGCTTGAAACCGTCGGAGCCTTTCCATCGGCACCAGAGATCGAGATTGAGCAACCCATCAGCACGAATCTCTTGAATGGCGGCAATCGGTCTTTGGGTGTTGCTCCAGTGGGAGGAAGCATCAGCAGTACTTTCGGCTCTTCGGGAAAGTTAAGTCATAAGAGTTGGAGCGTGGGGTGCATTGAGGGCTCTCGCCCCTGTTTACCAACGGGCAAGCGGGTGGCAAAGTGCTGGCCCGCCCATGAAACCTGATGCTCTAAACAGTCTTTTACAC
>JANOAR010000008.1:0-2733 GCA_031411235.1 Verrucomicrobiota bacterium
TGATGACGCCCTGGCTGTAACAGGTGCGGCCAAACTCGCTGCCGAAGATGACGAGGGTGTCCTTCAGCATGTCGCGCTGTTTGAGGTCGGTGATGAGGGCACCGCAGGCTTGGTCGATTTCTTTGGCGTTGTCTTTCATGCCAGTAGGCAGGCCGCCGTGCATGTCCCAGCCGGGGTGGTAGAGCTGGATGAAACGCACGCCGCGCTCGGCGAGGCGACGGGCTTGCAGGCAGTTGCTGGCGAAGGTGCCGCGCTTGAGCACATCGGAACCATAGAGGTCGAGGACGCTTTTGGGCTCTTGGCTGGGGTCGGTGGCTTCGGGCACGGCGGCTTGCATACGGAAGGCCATTTCGGCTTGGGCGATGCGGGCGTCCATTTCGGCTTCGCCGCGTGTGGCGATTCCGAGTTGGTGCAGTTCGCGCAGCTTGTCCAACATACGGCGTGTGCTGCTGCGCGAGATGCCTGCGGGGTCATTCAAGTAAAGCACGGGCTCGTTGCCAGCGCGGAACTGCACGCCCTGGAACTGCGTGGGGAGGAAGCCGCTGTCCCAGAGCCGCGAGGTCAGGGGTTGGTCGGCGCCTTTGTTCGTCACCATGACGATGTAGCCGGGAAGGTCGGCGTTTTCACTGCCGAGGCCGTAGTTGATCCAGGAGCCCATGGTGGGGCGGCTGGGCAGGGGGGCACCCGTTTGCATGAAGGTGAGTGCGGGGTCATGATTGACCGCGTCGGATTTCATCGACTTGATGAAGCAGAGGTCATCCACAACCTTGGCGGTGTGGGGGAAGAGTTCGCTCACCCAGGCCCCAGATTTACCATGCTGGGCGAACTTGTAGGCCGAGCCTTGCAGGGGAAACTTGGCCTGGTTTTTGGACATGCCGACGATCTCCTTCCCCTCTCGCAGGGAGGCGGGTAATTCCTCGCCCTGGTGTTTATTGAGCTTGGGCTTGTAGTCGAAGCTCTCGAACTGCGAGGCCCCGCCAGACATGAAGAGGAAGATGACGCGCTTGGCCTTGGGGGCGAAGTGCGGCAGGCCGGGGAGCAGGGTAGCGGCTGCGTCGCTGGGGCTTGGGTTGACGAGGCTGGCGAGGGCCATCGCGCCAAGGCCATGGCCCGTGCGAGCGAGGAGTTCGCGACGGGAGAAAAGAGGAGCGTGGGGGGGGATCATTGTGATGACGAAGTGATGTCGTTAAAGTTTGATACCCAGCCAAGCGACCCTTCTTCTTCGTCGAGCATTTGGAAGATGGCTTCGGAAGCTGCAATGCTGCTATGCTGCGTGACGAACCAATCTGATAGCTCGATCATCTGCGCTGTGGGCAGACTCTCGATGGCACGCTCAATTTCGATAATGGTGCTCATGACAGGGTGATACTACTCTTGGGTTTGGATTTGTTCAAGGGTGCTGCGCTGCGGTCTATCGTTGGTGATTGCTTGCTACACGGGGCTTCACGGCTTCATCACCGTCTCATTAAACCCAAGCAATAAGCGAACCATCAGCGTGGTCGCGGCCACTTCTATTTTGGCCAGTTTCGCATCGGCTTTCCGCTCGCCGTTTTTGCTCAGCAGTGCCTCGGCGGCGGCGGGGGTGGCGGTGAAGTGCTGGCGTTCCTCGGCGAGGTAGCGGGTGAGTACGGCGAGTTGCTCGGGGCTGGGCTGGTCACTGGCGAGCAGGCGATAGGCGTCGCGGGCGCGGGCGGTGTCATCGTTGCTGTGCTCGCGTACGAGGCGCTCGGCGAGGCTGCGGGCGGCCTCGATGAATTGGGGGTCGTTCATGAGCACCAGTGTCTGCAAGGGGGTGTTGGTGCGGTCGCGACGGACTTTGCAGAACTCGCGGGTAGGCGCGTCGAAGACGGTCATGGACGGCGGCGGCAGGGTGCGCCGCCAGAAGGTGTAAAAGCTGCGGCGATAAAGATTGGCACCGTGCTCCTGGGCGTAGGTGTGCTGGGTGCCAGCTTCCTCCCACAGGCCAGCGGGTTGGTAGGGCTTGACGCTGGGGCCACCGAGGTTGGCGACTAGCAGGCCACTGGCAGCGAGGGCCGCGTCGCGCACTTGCTCGGCGTTGAGGCGGTAGCGGGGGCCCGTGGCGAAGAGCTGCGCTGGGTTGAGGGTTGAGGGTTGAGGGTTGAGGGGCTGAGCCACGGTGCTGCCACGGCGGTAGGTGGCGCTGAGGACGATGCGGCGGCACATTTTTTTGATGTCCCAGCCGTCATTTCTAAAGGTGGTGGCGAGGTAGTCGAGTAGCTCGGGGTGGGTGGGGGCTTGGCCCTGGGTTCCGAAGTCTTCGGAGGTGCTGACGATGCCCTTGCCAAAGAAGTGCTGCCAGAGGCGGTTCACGGCGACACGGGTGGGCAGCGGGTTTTTTTCATGCGTAAGCCACTGGGCAAGGCCGAGGCGATTGCGTGGGAGTTCAGGCGGGAAGGGCAACACAGCGGGCAAGGTATCGGGCTGGACTTCGACGGTTGGCTTGTTGAATTCGCCACGCGCGAGGATGTGGGTGGGGCGCTTGGGGCCAGTCCATTCCTTCATGATCATGAAGTCGATGGCCTGGGCGCTGAGTTCATTTTCTTTGCTGCGAGCCTTGTGGAGCTTGGCGCTCAGGGAGCGATAGGAGTCATCGCGCTCGCGCAGATACCACTGGAACCAGTCCTCGGGCTTGGAGGTCTCTGGCAGCAGAGCGAGCTGGCGGATCTCAGGGGCGCAGAGTTGCACGTCGTGGAAGATGAATTCGTCGATGAG
>JANOAR010000009.1:0-21534 GCA_031411235.1 Verrucomicrobiota bacterium
AGGTGGCCTGCTTTGTCGTAGGTGTAGGTGGTGGGTTCGGTTTTGTTGTCGTTCCAACGGATCGTGCGGAGGTGGCCGCGCTGGTCGTAGGTGTGAACGGCTGTGGTGCCGTCGGGGCGGGTTCTTGTGAGGAGCTGGCCTGCGGCGTCGTGGGCGTAGTACTCGGCGGTTTTGTCGGGGTAGGTTTTGCTTTCGAGCTTGCCCCTGGGGTCGTACGTCCAGCGGGTGATGTGGCCGTTGGCGTCGGTGAGGGTGGTGAGGCGGCCATCGGGATCATAGGCGTATTGGATTTTGTCGCCTTTGGCATCGGTGGTTTCGACGAGTTGGCCTGCGGCGTCGGTGATGCGGGTTTCTTGGGTGCCGTCGGGGAAGGTGGTGGTGGCGGCGCGGGCGTTATTGGTGGGGTCGGCTCCGCAGCAAGGGGGATTGCCCGTGGGGCCAGTGGTGGCGGCGTAGCTGTATTTCCACACGCGACCGAGGGCGTCGGTGGTAGTGATGCGGCGGTTGAGGGCGTCGTAGGTGTGGAGGGTGATTTTGCCGGTGGGGGAGGTGGTTGCCAATTCGTTGCCGAGGGGGTCGTATTGGTGGCGAGTGATAGCGGGGGCGGAGGGGGAAGATGGGGAGACTATCAGAGGGGGAGACTTTGAGTTGGGGAGCGGGGAAGCTGAGGCGACGGCTGGGGATTTTTGGCCTGTCTGATTGTCTCCCTGTCTGAGGGTCTGATTGGCTTCCGCCTCACCGAGGGTCTGGGCGGTGCGGTGGCCGAGGAGGTCGTATTCGACTTGGGTGATGACTCCGGCGGCGGTGCGGGTGCCTGTGGGGCGGTGGGCGGCGCGGTGTTGGTTTTCCGTTGGCCGTTTTCCGTTTTCCGCGGGGGATGAGCTTGGGGTGGTCGTGAGGTTGGGGAGATTTTTGGCTCCTTTCGTCGCGTTGTTTTGCGGAGGCGGGATGCCTCCCGATGCAGGCGGGACGCCCGCGCTCCCTTTTGCTGATGCGGGCGGGACGCCCACGCTACTGGTGAAGAGGGTGGTGGTGATGTTGCCTGCGGGGTCGGTGAGGGTGGCGAGGTTGCCGTGGGCGTCGTAGCTGCGCTTGGTGACTTGGCCGAGTTCGTTGGTTTCGGCGGTGAGCTGGCCTGCGGCGTTGTAGGCGTAGTGGCGCTCGGTTTTGTCTGGGTAGATCATGGCGACGCGACGGTTTCCGGCATCGTAACGGTATTGGGTGACTCTGCCAAGCGGGTCGGTGGTTTTTGTGAGGTTGCCGACGACGTCGTATTGATGCGTGGTGGTGGAGCTGGTTAATGGATTGGGATACCCCTTCTCCTTGTCTCCCTGTCTCATGGTCTGATTGTCTTTCCCCATGACGCCCACGGTTTCCTCCACGAGATGGCGGTCGGCGTCGTAGCGGCGGGCTATCTGGCGTCCGCTGGGGTGGGTGATGAGGGTGGGGAGGCCGCTGGCGCTGCACGCGATGCAGCCGGTGCTGCCGTGCTGGACGTTGTAGGCATAGGTGGTGGTGTGGTCGAGGGCGTCGGTGCGGGTGGCGATGCGGCCCAGCTTGTCATAGGTGCTGCGGGTGGTGTTGCCTGCGGCGTCGGTGGTGGTTTGGAGGCGGCCTGCGGGGTCGTAGGTGTAAGTCGTTTCGTTGCCCGTTTTCCGTTGCCCGTTTTCCGTGGGGATGGGGACTGGGGCTTGTGCTTGTTTCTTGTCGCTTGGCCCTTTCACCTCTGCGGCAGGTAACGTCATGCGGATGACTCGGCCTCCGCCGTCGTGCTGGTAGGTGGTGACGCGGCCTAGCGCGTCGATGCTGCGGGTGCGGTTGCCGCGTTTGTCGTATTCGGCGCGGGTGGTGTGGCCGAGGGCGTCGGTGGTGGTGGTGCGGTTGCCTTCGCTGTCGTAGCCGAAGGTGGTGGTGGCTCCGAGGGCGTCGGTGCGGGTGGCTAGCTGGCCTGCGGTGTTGTAGGTGAGGGCTTCGACGAGGGTGGCGTCGGGGCCGAGGGTGTGGGTGCGACGGTTTTGGCTGTCGTACTGGTAGCTGGTGGCGTGGCCGAGGGCGTTGGTGCTGGCGATGAGGTTGCCGTGCTTGTCGAACTCCTCGGTCGTTGTTGAGGGTGGGGATACCTGGGCAGGGGCGGTGACGGTGTGGGTTTTTATCCCGTTGTGGATGCTGCTGCCGTGAAGGGTGTAGCTGTGCGTGGTGGTGTGGCCGAGGGCGTCGGTCTCGGTAGCGAGGAGGCCGCGTGGGTCGTAGGTGGCACGGTAAATTTCAGTGGGCTGCGGGGCTGGGGAAGAGGTGGGGACGTTGTTCGAGGGGGGAACGGGCAGGATGCCCGTGGCACTAGCGACAGGCGAGACGCCTGTCCTACGGGTCACGCTCTCCAGCTTGCCTTTGGCGGGGCCGGATTTGACTTTTTGTTTGAGGGTCTGGGTGCCTTCGGCGCTGGTGAAGAGGGTGCGGGCTCCGAGTTCGTCGTCCTGGTAGCTATCGGTCTCGCCGTAGGGGCCGACGCGGGCCATGAGGGGGTTGTTGCCTTTTTGCGGGGTGATGGTGTAGGCCCAGGTGCCGTCGCTGAGGAGGGCGCGGGTTTCGCGGTTCCAGGTGAGGCTTGTTTGCACGAGGTCGCGGCCTGTAATGGTGATGCTGGGGACATCGGTGTAGGCGCTGCGGACGCTGCTGGTGTCGGGGAAGTGGATGGCGGCGAGGCGGCTCTGGGCGTCGTAGTCGTAGCTCCACTTGCGCAGACCGTGGGCGGTGCGGGCGGTTTGGCTGAGGATGCGGCCTGTGGCGGGATCACGAGTGACGGTGTAGGCGGGGGCGGCGGATTTGCCATCGATGAGTTCGGCGAGGCTGCGGACGCTGCCGTCGGGGGCGCGGCTCCAGAGGATGTTGCGCCCGGTGTCGGTGCGCAGGCGGATGAGTTGACCGCGTTTGTTGAACTCCATTTCCCAGCCGTCCTCGCGGCTGACGAGGGTGTTGGGGCCTTTGGGTTTGGCCACCCATTCAGCATCGGCAGTGGCCCAGGTGTCGGGTTGGCCGGGCTGGGGGAAGAGGGGCATGACCTTGCCACAAGGCAGGAGCACGGGCCAGCGGTTGGGCGTTTGCGTGAGCAGGCGGGAGTCGTGCAACGGGGTGCGCCAATGGCCGAGGCCGAAGTCGGGGGAGTCCTCCTTGCGGCTGCTGAGGAAGGACAAGCGCAACGGCAGGGTGAGGCCGTTACCGAAGTCGATCTCGGTGAGGTCAGTCCAATGGATGGCGGAACCTGAATCGCTGGTGGGGCCAAGGCCACCGGGCGGGATGGAGAGATCCACAGGGAGGGCGTGGAGACTGGAGAGGGGCAGGGCGAGGAGGAGGCTGAGGGAAAGCAGGGTGCGTTTCATGGAGGGAGAAAAAATTGAAAAGGAGTGGGTAAAATGAGGGGCTTAGTACTCTGAGTCGGAGCATTCGCTCTCGTCCTCGTCTTCATCCGTGCAGGTCGCTGAGCATTGGCCATCCTCGGTACAACCGCAGGCAGCACCGCCGCCGCAGTCGCAGGCTGGGGGGCTGCCGCAACTGCTCGTGCAACCATCTGCCGTGGCGCAGGTACAAGCGACGTTGCCACTGCTGTCGGGGACGGTGCCGCTGCAACTGCACGGGGTGGGTGGGTTGCAGGGGCCAGTGCATATGGCCGCTGTGCAGGCGCAGAGGCTGCCGCCGCAGACGCAGGCACCGCCACCACCGCCACCGCCGCCGCCACCGCCACCGCCGCCGCCACCGCCACCGCCACCGCCACCGCCACCGTTATCAGGAATGTTTGGCGAACGGGGATCGGTATTAAGGTCTAGCAGTTCGTGGAGATTGCTCTCGCCGTCGGAGTCCCAGTCGGCGTTTGCCTGGCTCGCACCCTCAGCGCGGATGAGGTAAGTGCCATCTGGCATGGGGCTGTAAAACCAGGATTCGGGGAAGGCGGGATCGAAGTTTAAACGAAACTCTTCGATGTTGAGCACCCAGTCGCCATCGGGGTCTTCAGCGGCATCGTTTCGATCAAGGGGATTGAAGCCGTGCATGGCTTCCCATACATTGCTCATGCCGTCGGCATCCCAGTCGTAGGCAGAGTTGAAATTGGAGTTCAGCGAGTAGCCAGTCTGGTATTCTTCAAGGTTGGTGAGGGCATCGCCGTCGAGATTGCCTTGCTCGTCGCCAGCGTCATTTTTATCCAAGCCGTAGAAGATTTCGAGGCGGTCGGGGATGCCGCCGCCATCGCTGTCCAGCAACCACGCAGAGACTTCCAGATAGTCGGGGATGTGGTCGCCATCGCTGTCGGTGATGAGGGGATTGATGGCATAGTCGAGACCTGGGAAGAGAGTCGCGCAGTTGACCTCCTCGTAGTCGGTGAGGTGATCCAGATCGCTGTCCACCGCGAGCGGGTCGGTGAAGGAGACGTTGACTTCGTAGGAGTCCGTCAAACCATCGCCATCGGTGTCGGGGTCGGTCGGATCGCTGCCAGCGGTGAGGGTTTCGGCACCGTCACTGGAGCCGTCGCTGTCGGTATCTGCCACTGTCGGATTGGTGCCAGCGCTGTACTCGGCGTCGTCCGTCAAGCCATCGTCGTCGCTATCGGTATCGTTGGGGCTGCTGCCCCAGCCGACTTCGAAGCCATCTTCGAGGTTGTCGCCATCGCTATCTTTTACCGTGGGATTGGTGCCGAGGGCGGCTTCCTGGGCATCGTCAAGGCCGTCATTATCAATGTCAGGAGGTGTGCTGGGAGGGAGCTGGCCCGTGTAGTCGAGATAGTCGTTGAAGCCGTCGCCATTGCTGTCGGCGACGGCGGCGTTGTAGTGCGATGAAGCGCCGCCTGCGGTGTAGTTTACTTCGAAGCCATCGGTAAGGCCATCGTCGTCGCTATCGGTGTCGTTGGGGTTGAGCGAGAGCGCATATTCCTGGGCGTCGGTGGCTTCGTCGTCATCACTATCGGCATCGGTCGGGCTGCTGCCGAAGGTGTTGTATTCGTAGCCGTCTAGCAGGGTATCGGTGTCGCTATCGGGGTTGTTGGGATTGCTGGCGATGGCGATTTCGGTGGCGTCGGCGAGGCCGTCGGAGTCGGAGTCGCTGCTGTTGGGATTGGTGACGTAGCTTGCCTCGCTGGGGTCGTCGAGCCCCTCACCATCGCTGTCGGGCGGTGGGGTTGTGGTTGTGTTGTCGTTCGAGGAAGAGGTGTCGGTGGGTGGCGGCGGATCAGGCAGGGTGTAGGTGCCCGTGTATTCCTGGTAGTCGGAGTAGGTGTCGCCGTCGGTATCGGGGTTGAGCGGGCTGTAAGCGCCGCCAGAATTGGCTTCCAGGCCATCGCTGAGACCATCGCCGTCGGTGTCGGCCACATGAGAATTGGTGGCGAGGTTGGTTTCGTCGCTATTAATCAGGCCATCGCCATCGGTGTCGGCGCTGGGCTGGCTAGACCCCACAAGGTCTTCGTAGTCAGTCCAGCCGTTATCATCGCTATCATTGTCCAGCGGGTTGGTGCTGGTAAGGAGTAGCTCATCACTATCCGTTATCCCGTCGTTATCGGTGTCAGGATTGTATTTGTCCGTGCCGATATAGTCTTCGTACCAGTTGGGCAGTGTGTCGTAGTCGCTGTTGCCCAGGTCAGGGCCGGACTCAGGCGGCTCGCCATCGGCATCCCATATGGGGGCCTGCGTCCAAACAGGCGCGGAGGCCGCAGGATCGGGAAGGTACTGGGCCGCTGGGAGAAGGATGGCCCAGTTGAAGGCGGCAACGACTTGAAGCTTGACCAACCAACTACGCCTTAACCGACGTAGAATATCCGAGTGGCCGAGTGGAACTGTTTTGTGCGTTCATAAGCGTTTGAAGGACTTGTGGCAGACAGGTGCGTGAATTATTTCACGAATTTCCTGAGGTTTGTATCAGGTGAAGAGGAGCCGAGCGAGAAAAATATCCCATTTTTCTCGCGGAGAGTTTGTTGATATCATAGCGAGTTGCCCCTGTTGGCAACAGGTAGCCAACGGGCGTTTACTCCATAGGTGAATCTCATTGGAAACGCCACGCTCCACTTTCCCGACGAGCTGCCGCTATCGCACGGCTACCTCGCCAGCAGCTCTACACCTTTGTATATGACGCGCTCGACGAGGCCTTGCAGCGTCTGGTTGAGGAAGGGTGTGTTGATGCTTTTCGAGCGCATGAACTCGCGGCTGAAGTTGCTGCTGCGTGTGGGGTTGAAGACGATGAACTCGGCGAGGCCACCCTCGACAACGGGCACGGTGGGCAGCTTCAAAATGCGCCTGGGTTCGGCGCTGTAACGGCGGACGATGATATCCCAGCCGAGGATGCCTGCTTTAATATAGCGGTCGTAGAGCGAGGGCAATGCGGTCTCTAGGCCGGTGATGCCGAAGGGGGCGGCAGCGAAGTCGTTGCCTTTTTCAAACTCGGTGTGCGGGGCATGGTCGGTGGCGATCACGTCGAAGATGCCGTCCTTCAGCCCTTGCAGCAGCAGGGCGTTGTCCTCGGGGGTGCGCAGGGGTGGGTTCATTTTGTAGTGTGTGTCGTAGTCGCCGATGTGCGTGTGGTTGAACATCAAATGATGGGGCGCGACTTCGCAGGTGACATGCACGCCGTCTTCTTTGGCGCGGAGGATGGCGTTCATGCCGATGGCGGTCGAGACGTGCTGGATGTGCAGGTGGGCACCAGTGAATTGTGCGAGGCGGATGTCGCGCTCCAGGCAGATTTCTTCGCTGCACGCGGGGATGCCTTGCAGGCCGAGCGCATAGCTCACGCTGCCCTCGTGCATGGAGCCGCCGTGGCTCAGCTCGCGCACTTCGCAATGGCTTGCGAGGGGCAGGCCGAAGTTCTTCGCATACTCCATGGCGATGCGCAGGAGCTGGGGATTGTGCACGGGATCGCCGTCGTCGGTGATCATGCAGGCTCCCGCGGCTTTCATGGCGGCGATGGCGGCTAGCTCCTCGCTCTTGCGGCCTTTGGTGATGCAGCCAGTGGTGTGGATGGCGATGCGCGACTTGGCTCGCCCGATCTCCAGCACGGTGCGCACGAGGCCTGCGGTGTCGATGGCGGGTGTGGTGTTGGGTTGCAAAACCATGCCTGTGATGCCGCCGTTGATGGCGGCCTCGCTGCATGTTTGGATGTTTTCTTTGTCCTCGCGTCCTGGCTCGCGGGCATGGACGTGGATGTCGAACAAGGCGGGTAAGATGATGCAGCCGGTGCAGTCGATGACCTCCGCGCCTTCGATTTTCCCAAGGTCTGCTCCCACGCCGATGATGCGGTCGCCCTCCACGAGTACATCGGCGCGGGCGAGGGTGGGGGAGTCTTCAGAGGCGATGCTGGCGTGGCGGTAGAGGCGTTTCATGCGTTCGGGGTTGGTGAGTTTCGTCGGAGGTCGCAACCTTTCGCCAGGCAAGTCAATGAACTGACTGTGCAGGCGATGCTTCTTGTTTCTGGCCATCAACCATCAACGATCAACCATCAACCATTTACCGCTTCAAATGACTTCCTGGCTGCGTGTCTCATTCGGCGTGTGGCAGGCGGGGCAGTTGGAGATTTCGACAGCACCGCTCCATTCGTAGCTGACGCTGCATACGCGGCAGCAGATGACGCCACGGTGTTTGCTGACTTCGCGCTGGCGACTGTGGAGCACGCTGACGAGCCAGGCGATGACGACGCTGATGGCCCCGAGCGAGGCGATAAGGATGATCATGAGGCTCTCCGTCACGGGGATCATGGCTGGGCGTCTTTCTGCCAGGAAAGGGTGAGCATGGCCCATTGCGGTGCTGGCGCGGTAGGCTCGGGTTTAAAGCGAAGGCTGCGGATGTAGCGCTGCAATTCCTCGATGCTGGCGCTGGAAGTGGTGCTCGTGGCAGTGAATTCATCGGCAGACTCATCGAGCGGCAGGGCGGTGATGACGCAGCCGCGTGGATCGACGGCGATGCGGTAGGTGAGGCTGGCGTTCATTTGCATGAGGGCGCTGGGGATGGCTCGCGTGGTGGGCTGCCAGCGGGCTTGCAGTTCCTGGGAGACTTCGGCGACGAGCTTGGCTGCTTTTTTTGCGGTGGCTGCGGCGGGCAGTGGTGCGGGTGCTGGGGTGCTGATGGGAGGCAACAGTGGGTGCGCGGCAGCAAAAAGGCGCGGGCGCAGCTCGGGGGCCTGGGTCTGCCCGAGGTCGCGTAGGCGCAGGCGGAAGTTCTTGAATCCTGGCTCAAAGACGGGCGCTGCGATGGCGAGCGTCGTCTGCGGTTGCTCGTGGGCGTTGTTGTCGGCCAGCAGGAGAAAGCTCTGGTCGTTGGCGCGGTCGATGAGCCGCTGCGCGGCGAGCGAGGCGGGATCGAGGATGATGATGGCCTGACTGGGAGCCTCGGGTTTGCGGCTTATGCTGTTGGTGATTTGAAAGAGGACGAACGAGATGAGGCCGACCATGAAGGCTAAGACGAGCGCCAGGAAAAAGGCGCGAGCGCGGCTCTCGCGCAGAGACCAGTCAAAGGTGAGTGCCGAGCGTGGCTCTGTGTCCGCAGGCTTCATGGCGTGGCGGGTGCGGTGGTGGCATGGGCAACTTCATACCCGAGCGCGAGGACGAGGGTGGTGACTTCGATGACCTTGCCATAGGGCGCACGCTGGTCGCCATGGATGATGGCGCTGCGGCGCGTGCTCGACTTGACCGAGAGGGCATCGCTGAGCTGGGTAAGCGTCATTTTTTGCCCATCGAGATAAAGTTGTGCCTCGGGCATCGCGGCGATGGTGATGACGCGGGCGCGATCAAACCCGGTGAGCCGTGAGGGCGACTGCGGGAGGGTGACGGGGATGCCTGGCTGGACGATGAAACTGGAGCCGAGGAAAAAGAACACGAGCAACAGCAGGACGGTGTTGATCAATGGCGCGATGTAGAGCGCTGGGCCAGCCTGGGGCAGATGGCTGATGAGCTTCATCGCAGGAAAATGAACCGCTTGGCTGGACTACACCTTGGGCACTTTGGCCTTGGCGACACGGGCGGCGGGCACGGCAGCGGCGATGGGTTCGCTGGGCGCGGCAGCGGCTGGCACCGTCTTGGCACCTGCTGCGCTGAAGGTGAGGATGCTGGTGTCGGCACGGGAGTCTTCGATGAGGTTGACGATTTCCACGCCCGCCCGTTCCAGGTCATGCATAAGGTGGCGTGCCTTGGCCGAGAGGAAGGTGTAACAGAGGAAGGCAGGTAAGGCCACGCCGACACCGAGGGCGGAGTTGATGAGGCTGGAATAAACGCCGCGCGCGACTTCGGTCGGCGAGGCGATGTTATTAAAGGCAGACAGGCTGGTGAAGCTGTCCAACAGGCCAATGATGGTGCCGAGCAAGCCGATGAGCGGGGCCGCATGGGCGACGGTGTGCAGGATGGAGAGATAGCGCTCCAGGCGCGGCACTTCCATTTGCCCAGCCTCCTGGACGATCTCCTTTAAGTGCTCGCGTGGGGCATGGTGGCGGAGCAGGGCCGCATGGATCACGCGGCCTGCGGGCACACGCGTCGCGACGCACTCCTGAAGCGCCTCGGCGTAGTTTTTGCGACGGATAAGGCTGGCTATACCGACGAGAAATTCCGCGACGTTCAATCCTGCGCGGTGGTAATAGGAGAGTCTCTCCATAAAGACGCCAACCACGAGTAACAGACAGCCCAGCAAAAGCCAGACCAGGGGGCCGCCATTGGAGATGAGTTGGGACATAGAGCGGGAGAAAAAGGAAAAAAGGTTCGTAGGCTGGGAGAGGCACCTGGCGTTTTCACGCGGGAGCGAGAATAATGCCAAAGGCTAAGGTTTGTAAACCTTTGTTTCCCAGGAGGTCAAATTCCTGAAATTTGGGGTTTTATGGCAGCTTAGCCTTGAAGACCCGGAAATAGAAGTCGGGCTCAATGCCGGGATAGGCGCGGACTTCGATGAATTGCTGCGGATCATCGAGCAGGGCAAAGGCCTCGGGCAGGAGATGGCGATTGAAGCTGCTGTAACCTTGCACCACGAGGAAGTCGCGGCCCTCGGCCTTGGCTTTATCCCTGGCGACGATGATGTCGGCAGCCTTGTCGCTGGCGATCATGGTGGGGGCATAGACGGGCATGGCCTCGCGCCCCAGGCCATAACACAGGGTCACAGGAGGGCGCTCGGGATTCCAACCGTGGACGAATTCCGCGACATCGCGCAGCGGGGTGTAGGGCCGAGTTTTCAGCACGGTGCGCTGGCTCTGCGTGAGCAGCGCAAAGGGCACCAGCATTGCGAGTGCGATGTAGCGGTATCGCTGTGCCCAGAGGGTGAGCCCTGGGATGGCCAAGCCGAGGCCGGCGACAAAAACAGGCAGCAGGCTGATGACGAAGCGCGGATAAAAATACAAATCGAGCGCCCGGCCCACGGCCATGTAGGCGAGGCTGCCCAGCACCGGGCAGAGCAGCAACCAGCCGAGCCGTGGGCGCTGCATGGCGGTGCGCAGCAGGCCGAAGACGCTAAGCCCGAGGGCGAGCAGCACGGCGAGTGCGGCGAGGCCGGAAGAACCACAGACGGCGACGAGGCTAGTGAGTCCCTCGGCCTCCACGGTGGCGGGCTGCGGTGCCCACTCCATGCCGTAGGTCAGGCTGCTCAGCATGTCGCGCACGAGGCCTGCATCCAGATAATGGGATTGAGCCTCCTGCCCAGCCCAGTGGCGGGCTTGCATGAGGTTCGGCAGGAAAAGCTGAAGCCACAACATGCCCGCAAAGACATGCGCGACGAGCAGGCGCATGAGGCATGTCCAACGGTCGCGAGGAGTCTCGGCAGTGCGCCAGAGCAGCACGCCGAGGACGATGAAGAAGGCGCTCACGTCGAACACAGCGTTCGGGTAAGCCCATATCCACACGGCTTGATTCACCGCGAGCCAAGCCCAGGTGCTCCCGCCGCGCCCATGATTCACTGCCAGCCTACGCGCCGCGAGGATGGCCGAGAGGGTGAGCGGCACGATGAAGGCATAAGCCCGCGCCTCGACGCCATAACGCAGGTGCCACGGGTGCAGCAGCAGCATGACGGCCATCAATGTGGCTCCACCGCCAAAGCCGATGACTCGGAAGAGTAAAAGCACGGCGATGCCCGAGGCGATGAGCGCAGGAGCACGCGCGGCGAGTTCGCTGAACTCAGCCTCGGCATGGCCCGTGAACGTTCGCCACACGCCTAGGCTGGCCTTTTGCGCGAGCGACATAGGGGCGTGGTTGGTGGGCTTTTGGTAATAGAAGGCGCAGCGCTTCCAGGTCGTGGGGCTGAACTTGAGCTGCTCGGGGTCTTTTTTATCAGCCTTCCAGGCACCGTGCGAGGCTTGCTTCATCTGCCATGCCTCGTCCCACCACAGGCTCTTACTGGCGAAGCTGCTCATGGCGTAGATGCCCGCCAGCACGGCGATGGCTGCAGCAACGGCAAGCGGGTAGTAACGGGGCTTGGCCGGGCGCGGCGGGTCGTCATTCGCTGGGGTTTCGAGGGGGCGAGTCCAGAGTTTGTACGTGATGAAAAGAAGGGCGAGCAGGACGGCGTTGATGAGGATCGCGTAGCGGATGCCAAGGTCTGCGTCGGCTTCCCAGGATGGGGATATAAGGGTGAGTGGTGTCATGGGCGTGTGAATCTCAATTCGCTGGGATCAGCACGCCAGGCGGCACGGCGCGGGGCTCGGTGATGATGCGGATGAGCTTGTCGAAGACCTCTTGACCGCGCAGGATCTCGATCTCCACGCGCATGTAGATGATGGGAATATCCATCTTTGGCAGGTGGGGGAAGCGCACCATGTCCTTCTCGGTGGTGACGATGTATTCCAAATCTTTGCGCACGCAGCGCTCGTGGAATTGGGTCAGTTCGCGGTCAGTGAAGCGATGATGATCGGCGAAGCGAGCGGTGGCTTCGACTTTGGCACCGAGCTTGCGTAGGCCGTTCTCAAAGGATTCGGGCACGGCGATGCCTGAAAGCGAGCCAACGTATTTGCCTTTGATGGCGGCGATGTCCATCTGCTCGCCGGTGTGCATGTCTTTGAAATAAACAGGGCGATGGCGGCACTCGACGATCTCGGCCACGCGATTGAACTGCCGCAGAGTGGCGATGAGTTCGTCGTTGGGGTTTTCATCGCTCTTGGTGATGAAGATATAGCTGGCGCGGCGGAGGTTGCGGGCGGGCTCGCGCAGGGTGCCGCGTGGTAGCATGTAGCCGTTGCCAAAGGGCGCGGTGCGATCCACGAGCACGATGTCGAGGCGACGCTTCAGGGTGAGATACTGCAAGCCATCATCGAGCAGCAGCGCATCGACTTGGAAATTTTTGATCGCCAAGCGGCCCGCTTTCACGCGATTGCGATCACAGATCACGGGCACGCCTTTCAGATTGCTCGCGAGCATCCAGGGCTCATCGCCCGCGAGATGGCTATCGAGCAAAATCTCGCGTCCATCCGAGACGATACGCGGTGGTGGTGGCTTGGGCTTTGGCACGATGCCCAAAGTGGCGGCGAGTCGGCGCCAGAGCGGGGGTTTTTCATCGGCCTTGCTTTTGTAACCCCGGCTGAGGATGGCGACGGTGCGCCCCTTGTCGCGGAGGGTGCGAGCGAAGAGTTCAACGACGGGTGTCTTGCCCGTGCCACCCACGGTTAGATTGCCGATGCTGATGACGGGCACGCCGAGATGGTGGTCGCGCAGGTAGCGCTTTTCATAGAGCCAAAGGCGCAGCGAGGTGATGCTGGCAAAGACCTTGGACAGGGCCAAAAAAACGACGCGACACGCCGAAGCACGGAGCCCGCGCTTGTGGTGCAGGATCACGTCGATGACGAAATTTTCGAGGTCTTCACGGGTGTCGTTCAAAGCGGCGCGATCAAAGCCGAGGCAAGGCGCTGCGACAAGTAAGATCGCCACGGGTTACCAGCTTGGGCTGTTCGAGAAGAGGCTCTCGCCACTCGCTCCCGTCGTTGTGCTGCCCGTGCTAGGCTGCTATAGGCCGTGCATTCCCGAAAAACTCATGCGCGACTACGACTTCATCATCATCGGCACCGGAGCAGGTGGCCTCACGGCGGCTCTTCATGCTGCGGAACATGGGCGTGTGGCGGTGCTGACGAAGAAGACGGCACCCGAATCGAACTCCTCATGGGCGCAGGGCGGTATCGCTTGTGTTCAGGCGGATGATGACTCCATCGAGCAGCATGTGAGCGATACGCTGATCGCTGGCGCAGGGCTGTGCAAAGAGCGCGCTGTGCGCACCATCGTCACCGAGGGGCCAGCACGCATCGCGGAGGTCATCGACTGGGGCGTTCACTTCGACCAAAAGGAAGCGACCGATGGGCATTTGGAATTTGATCTGACGCGCGAGGGTGGTCATACGCGGCGACGCGTGCTGCATTCGCGAGATGCCACGGGCCGCGAGATGACAGAGAAGCTGATCCTAGCGGTGAAGGCCCACCCCAACATCGAGGTGCTGGAGCAACACTTTGCCATCGACTTGATCACCACGGCTAAGCTCGGGCTCGTTTCCGAGGATCGCTGCCTTGGCGTCTATGTTTTGGACGAAGTCAAAAACGAGGTTCATGCCTTGCGCAGTGATCGTGTGATCCTCGCCACAGGCGGCTGCGGGCGCGTCTATCTCTATACAACCAACCCCAGTATTGCCACGGGCGATGGCGTTGCGATGGCTTGGCGAGCAGGCGTCAGCGTGGCGAATATGGAGTTCATCCAATTCCATCCGACGTGCCTGTATCATCCGCAGAAGCGCTCGTTTCTCATCACCGAGGCCATGCGCGGCGAGGGCGCGGTGCTCATCGGTGCGGATGGCAAAGAGTTCATGCAGAAGTATGACCCGCGTGGCTCGCTCGCGCCGCGTGACATTGTTGCGCGTGCCATCGACCACGAGATCAAGCGCACGGGCGGCCCCTGCGTTTATCTCGACATCCGGCATAAGCCGAAGGACTTCGTGATGGAGCACTTCCCCAACATTTACCAAGCCTGCCTGGAGGTGGACATCGACATCACCAAAGACCCCATCCCCGTTGTGCCAGCGGCCCACTACCAATGCGGTGGTGTGCTCACCGACATCAATGGCGCGACCACCCTGCGCGGGCTCTGTGCCGTCGGCGAGGTCGGCTGCACGGGATTACACGGGGCCAATCGTCTCGCCAGCAATTCACTGCTGGAGTGCCTCGTCACCTCCAAACGTGCGGTGAAGCATCTCATGCAAAAATTGCCCGTGGGCAAACCCGCTGCGCAGAGCTACGACATCCCGCCATGGCGTAGAGGCAACGCCGTCGCCGTGGATGAGCTGGTGGTCATCTACCACAACTGGGATGAAATCCGTCGCACCATGTGGGACTACGTCTCCATCGTCCGCACCGATAAGCGCCTGCAACGCGCTGCTGCCCGGCTGCGTAATCTGAAGCGCGAGGTGCAGGAATTCTACTGGAGCTACAACATCACTAGCGAAGTGCTGGAGCTACGCAACCTTGTCGAGACAGCCTCGCTCATCGTCGAGTGCGCGATTCGCAGACACGAGAGCCGAGGCTTGCACTACACTGCCGACTACCCTGCACTGGATAATTCTCGTGAGCCCAGCGATACCGTGTTGCGCAGGTTTTAGCCCAGAGACGAATGCGTGGAACCGCTCGGGTTACAGACTCATCCGCTTGCGGATGCCTGCGGGCTGGCTGGGTTCTGTCGAAGGAGGTACCGCTGCCATCTCCTGTTCGCTGACTGAAGAACTCACTGCGGGAGCGCTGGATGGAGTGGTGGGATTGCTCGATGACACTGAATTTGCGGGGGGTGGAGTGGCTGCAATGGCCGTCGGGGAGTAGATGAGCTGGCCATTCTTCAGACTCAGATGGCGAGCTATGCCCTCGACGTCGCTCTCTGCCACCCCTCCTACGCTAAATCGTTGATTCTTGAACACCCCAGCCGCTGGGCTGCCGCCTGCCATCACCTTGCGAATGGTTGCTTCCAGCGTCTCTCCTTCGAGGTTTAAGCCAGCAATCTGGGCCGCTGAATAAATGACAGCTACCTCTTGAGCATTGCGACGATTGCGCGCCAGCTCGTAATCGCCTGTTGACGTCAGAGTGGGCAAAATAAGCCCCACGATGATTCCCAGCACAGCCAGAAACGTTAGCATTTCAAATAGACAGAATCCGTTGCAGCGAGGCTTAGAGGCAAATGACTTCATGATGGCGGTTTAAATTATGGTAATTTTATCAATGTGATGATGTTGGTAAGGCGAAATTTCTACTTTTTGCAAATAGATTCAGAATTGAAAGTCAAAAACGCGAAGTCTTGCTGCTGCTTACCCGAGATATTTTACGCCATGGGGGAGGTAGATCAGAGCATCATTGGAAACGCCCAGAAACCGCTCGGCTCTCAAAAGGTCGTCTGCCGTGTAGCCCCGTAGTTGATACCAAACCCGCGCTCCTTGAGCAGAGCGACAAGGCACACCCGCAGCGAGATGACGCAATGTCACCTGCACATCCCCAGCGGTAGAGATCAACGCACCATTCGCGTGGGCATATTCGCAAAAAGCAATGATTTGCTGGGCGTTTGATCGGTCTCTCAGCTCACACGAGTCATTCATTACCGCAAGCACAGGCACGATCAATGCGACCGAAACCACCATGATAGTTAGAGCCAAAAGGTTTTCTCTGAGAGTGAAGCCGCGTGAAGTAAAGCTGCGGAAGTAAGTTTTCATTGAGATTCAGAATTGAGATAATTATCACACATGATTTACGGTGTAAATCATATTTTTCATATTAAATTTAGTTTGAGTCGAGCACGACGAGGCTCTTCCTCTCATATTCTGACCACCAGGATGTCTTGGGCTTCGCTTTTGCTTTCTCCAGCACGATTTGCCTTGGCGCTGGCGTCCAGTGCAAAAAACCGTAGCCCCATCGCTGTCACTTTGTCACGGATGATGTCACGGGTGGAGGGCGCGCGCGGGGTACGCAACGCAGGGCATTCGTGGGCTCGCAAACTCCTGAATAAGAGTCACCAACTAGGCTTGAAAGCCGCGTAAACCACGCCACTATCCCGCCCCCCATTTCCCACTCAATGAGCGCCACACTCTCTGCTCGAGTCCATCTCGAGCTACTCGAAGCCAACTATTCCGCCTGGAAACTCAACCCCGCGTCTGTCGATGCCCATTGGCAATCGTTCTTCGAGGGCTTCGAAATAGGGCTCACGCATCTCGCTCCAAAGACAGCAACGAGCGGTGCAAGCAGAACAGACTCTAGCTCGGGAGCCCCGCTTTCCGAAGACATTCTCGCCTTCCGCATGAAGGTCGCTGAAGCCGTGATGCGCTACCGCTCGCTCGGCCACACGGGCGCTTGGCTGGACCCCCTCAGCAACGAAGCGCCCAAGCCCATCGCTCTCGCGCTCGACTCCCTGGGCTTCAGCGACAGCGACCTCGGCGAAGAAGTCGCCACCCAATTTTTCGCCAATGGCCAGCGCATGAAGCTGCGCACCATGCTCGACCAACTGCGCCAAATTTACTGTGACCGCATCGGCTTCGAGTTCATGCACATCCATCACCCCGAAGTCCGCGCCTGGCTTCAGGAACGAGTCGAAGCCCGCGTCACCGAGCCCGCACCCAGCGCCGACGAACAGCGCGATGCCCTGCGTTGGCTGCTCGAAGTCGAAACCTTCGAGCGCTTCCTGCACACCAAGTATGTGGGCCAAAAACGCTTCTCCCTGGAAGGCGGCGATGCCACCATGGTTGCTCTGCAAACCCTCGTCGAAGAATTGCCCAAGCATGGCGGAAAAGAAATTATCATGGGCATGTCCCATCGTGGTCGTCTCAGCGTGCTCGCCAACTTTTTGAAGAAGCCGCTCGAAATGCTCTTCTATGAGTTCAGCGAAAACTACGTGCCCAACCTCGTCGCTGGCGATGGCGACGTAAAATACCACCTCGGCTACGAGACCACCCGCAACACCGCACACGGCGAAGTCTATCTCAACCTCGCCGCCAACCCCAGCCATCTCGAAGCCGTCGATCCCGTCGTCGAAGGCAAGGCTCGCGCCCGCCAGCGCCTCATCAACGACATCGACACGCGCAAAAAAGTCCTGCCTCTGCTCGTGCATGGAGATGCTGCCTTCGCTGGCCAAGGCCTCGTCGCTGAAGTCCTTAACCTCTCGCAGCTCCACGGCTACCGCACGGGCGGCACCATCCACATCATCACCAACAACCAGATCGGCTTCACAACCTCGCCCGAGGATGCCCGTAGCAGCGACTACTGCACCGACGTGGCCAAGATGATCGAAGCCCCCGTCTTCCACGTCAACGGCGACTGCCCCATGGAGGTCGCGTGGGTGACAAAACTTGCTCTTGAGTTCCGGCAAAAATTCGCCCGCGACGTCATCATTGACATTGTTTGTTACCGTCGCCACGGCCACAACGAAACCGACGAGCCTGCCTTCACCCAGCCCAACATGGCGCGCGCCATCGCTCTGCACGCCACGCCTTCAGCGGTGTTCCGCACCCAGCTCGTGCAAAACGGCATCCTCACCGAAGCCGACTGCGCCGCCGTGCGCAAGGAACTCGAAGACACGCTGAATGCAGGCATCACCGCCCTCGAAGCTGCCGAGGCAACCAAAGGCGAAAACCCGTATGAAGGCACCGCGCCCTCGGCCCAGCTCGACTACGACTACGCCCCCATCGCCACGGGCGTCGAGCTGGCTCAACTGAAAGTCGTGGGCAACAAATTGCTGGAAGTCCCCGAAGGATTTCATCTCCACCCCACCATCGAAAAACGCTTCCTTGCCGCTCGGCGCAAATCCATGGACAGCGGCGAAGGCTTCGACTGGGGCCACGGCGAAGCCCTCGCCTTCGGCACCTTGTTATCCGAAGGGCTCGGTGTGCGACTCAGCGGCCAAGACTGCCGCCGAGGCACCTTCAGCCATCGCCACTGCGTGCTCTACGACACTGAGACCCGCGAGCGCCACTTCCCCCTGCGCAACCTCGGCCCCGACCAAGGCCTCTTCTGCGTTTATAACTCCCTGCTCAGCGAAGCCGCCGTGCTCGGCTTCGACTACGGCTACTCGTTGTTAGCCAAGGAAGTCCTCATCTGCTGGGAGGCGCAGTTCGGCGATTTCGTCAACGGCGCACAAGTCATCCTCGATCAATTCATCGCCAGCGCCGAGAGCAAATGGCAGCAGCCCAGCCACCTCGTCATGCTGCTCCCGCATGGCTTCGAAGGCCAAGGCCCCGAGCACAGCAGCGCAAGGCTAGAGCGCTTCCTGCAAAGCAGCGCCGGTGGCAACTGGCAAGTCTGCAACCTCACCACCCCAGCGCAATTCTTCCACGCCCTGCGCCGCCAGCTCAAGCGCGAGACCCGCAAGCCCCTCGTCATCATGTCGCCCAAGAGCCTGCTGCGCCATCCCAAGGCCACCAGCAAACTGACCGACATGGCCGAGGGCACCACCTTCCGCGAAGTCCTCGATGACGACACTTTAACCACCGCCCCCGAGCGCGTCACCCGCCTCATCTTCTGCTCTGGCAAAGTTTATTATGACCTCCTGGCATACCGCGAGGAGCACAAAATAAAGAATGTCGCCATCATCCGCATCGAGCAGCTCTACCCTCTGCACTACGAGATGGTAAAGACCATCGTCGCTCGCTACACCAACCCCAAAAAGAAATGGGTCTGGTGTCAGGAAGAACCCAAAAACATGGGAGCCTGGAGCCACATCGCCCCCAGGCTGGAAGACCTAGCCGACCACAACCTCCGCTGCTCCGCTAGAGAGCGCAGCAGCAGCCCAGCGGCAGGCTCCAAGGCCATCCACTATTGCGAACAAGAGAAGCTCGTGGCGGATGCGTTCGAGGTGTGAGGGCAGGCAATCCATCGTTGAAACAAAGGCCGAAGTCAGCGAGACTCACACATATGAAAACAATGACCATCGAGGAAGTGCAAAGCAACTTAAGCGCTGTGCTAGACGATCTTGATTCTGGCCAAGTCGTGAGGCTTTTGCGGGACGGGAAGGCCACCGACCTCACGGCAAAACCTGTGTTTAAAGTCACCAACGAAGCCCCCCCGGGCTACGTTCCGCCAGACTATGCAGGCCGTCTCAAAGCCATCTATGGAGATCGCATTCTGCCTGGCAATGCAGTGTTGGATGAGCGCGCCAGCTACGACGCATGATCTACTGTGATACCAGCTTCATGGTGAGCCTGTATCAACAGGACGCCAACACCCTGGTGGCCATTGGCATGCTGTCTGCCGCTCCACAACCTATTGCATTGAGTATGTTTCATGAACTCGAACTCACCAACGCTTTCGAGCAGCGTATCTTCCGTGGAAGAGCAACTGCAGAGGAACTTGCGGCTGGATGGCAAATGGTAAGCGCCGATTTGGCCAAAGGCGCATTGGCCCGCGTTGCCCTTGGCTGGAACGATGTATTCGCCCACGCCACACTTCTAGCGGCAAAACAAACTCGTTCACTAGGCTCACGCAGCCTCGACATCCTCCACGTCGCTAGCGTTCTCGATCTCGGGCTCACCCACTTCTACACCTTCGACAAACGCCAAGCCGACCTCGCCCGTGCCGAGGGACTGCAAGTGTTCGGTTGCTGAAAACTCATCCATTAATGACCACGCGAGAGCATTCAACCACCAGCGCGCAGTCATCATTCATCCCCCCATCCCATGCCCCACGACATCAAAATCCCAGCAGTCGGTGAATCCGTCACCAGCGGTCAAATTTCCAAGTGGCACTTCGCCGATGGCGCTGCCGTGCAGAAGGGCGATTTGCTCATCACGCTCGAAACCGACAAGGTCGCGGCAGAGATCATGGCTGATGCTTCGGGCCAACTGAAAATCATCGCTGTCGAAGGTAGCGATGTTGCCGTGGGCAGCGTCGTCGGCAGCATTGATGAAAGCGTTGTCGCCGTTGCCCCAGCCAAGGCACCCGCATCTGTTGAGGCTCCGAAAGCGGAACCTGCTCCTGCGCCAACGAAGCCCGCCGCCAAGGCTACTGTTGCCCCCGCAGCAACGCCCGTCGCCAGCCCAGCAGTTCCCGCAGCCAGCGCTTCCTCCGCCCAACGCACCACTCGCAAGCGCATGTCTCCCCTGCGCCGTAAGATCGCCGAGCAGCTCGTCAGCGCCCAGCAGACCGCCGCGATTCTGACCACCTTTAACGAGTGCGACATGAGCGCCGTCATGGCCATGCGCAGCAAGTTGCAGGATGCCTTTGTCGCCAAGCATGGGGTCAAACTCGGCTTCATGTCCTTCTTCATCAAAGCCGTCGTCGATGCCTTGAAAGCCGTGCCGCAGATCAACGTCCGCGTCGAAGGCGATGAAATCATCACCAACCACTTCTACGATGTCGGTGTCGCCATCGGTACCGAGCGCGGCCTCATCGTCCCCGTCATCCGCGATGCCGAGGCCAAGTCGTTTGCGCAGATCGAGAAGGACATCATCGACTACGCCAACAAAGGCAAAGCTGGGCAAATCCAGCTCAGCGACCTCACGGGCGGTGTTTTCACCATCAGCAACGGCGGTGTCTATGGCTCCATGCTCAGCACGCCCATTTTGAACCCTCCACAGAGCGCCATCCTCGGTATGCACACCATCCAACAGCGCCCGATGGCGGTGGATGGCCAAGTCGTCATCCGCCCGATGATGTACCTCGCGCTTAGCTACGATCATCGCGTTGTTGATGGCAAAGAAGCCGTCACCTTCCTTGTCCGAGTGAAGGACTGCATCGAGAACCCTGCTAGGTTGCTCATCGGAGCCTAGGCCGTCGCTCCGCACAGAGTTATTGGTTGGCCACTTACCCCATGTTCATTCCCGATCATTTTGGTTCACCAGGCACGAGCGTCTCGGCACCCGTGGCGCATTCCAGCCCTGTGGCTTGGTTTCGCAATAAGTTCCTCGCTGGGCTCGCACTCGTTATCCCGCTGATCCTCACGTTTTGGATCATGCAGTTCATCTACGGCGCGCTGCACGGCTTCAGCCAGCCCGTGCTACAGTTCGCCGTGGAGCAGCTCAATCACTGGTCCACGCCCGCAGCGGCAGCGGCTTACAGCC
Organism: Verrucomicrobiota bacterium; assembly: GCA_031411235.1. GTDB lineage: Bacteria > Verrucomicrobiota > Verrucomicrobiia > Verrucomicrobiales > Verrucomicrobiaceae > JANOAR01. The sequence goes on from JANOAR010000009.1 coordinate 20,982, forward strand.
AGCTCAGTCCAGAGCAGCTTGCCGATTGGACCTCGCCTGCGGGGGCTATTGCCAATGAGCTGCTGATCAACCCCAGGAGCCCAGGGTTTATCCTCTTCGAGCGCTGCATCGGCGTGCTCATTCCGGTGCTCGTGCTCGTGGGTCTGGGGCTCATGGCGACCAATGTTATCGGTGTGCGCATCGTTGAAGCTATCGACCGATTGCTGCTGCGCATTCCCTTCATCAGCTTCATCTACAAGTCGCTTCGGCAAGTCATCGACGCGTTCAAGGGGCTCGGCGGCAAGTCTAGTTTCAAGCGCGTCGTCTATGTCGATTATCCCTCGGCGGGCATGTGGATGCTGGCCTTTGTGACTGGCGAATTTTATGATCGGCATAAGCAACGCCCCATGACTTGCCTCTTCGTCCCTGGCGCACTGAGTCCCATGACGGGCCTACTGCTTATCGTGGAGAATGAGCGCATCCACGATGCTCCCATGAGCATTGAGGAGGCGATGAAAATGATCTTCTCTGGCGGCCTCGTCGCACCGAATAACGGCAGCGTCCCACGCGGCGG
>JANOAR010000010.1:0-38739 GCA_031411235.1 Verrucomicrobiota bacterium
GAGCGAAGGATGAACTTATAACTCTGGGCGAAACGCGGCGTCTGCGACAGGCGATACAAACCACTGCGCGAACTCGTCCATTCAAAGCTGCCCGTGAGTGGCGGCTCAACGCTGAGCGGCGAGGTCGCTTCTTTGCTGCCGACGCGATCTTTGCCCACCATCGGCGTGGGGAAACGCAGTTCGATGGTGGAGTCTGGACTGAGGTCTGGCGGATTGATGGCGATGTCTGCCGTCAGCGCGGGCGGTGGGGCAGGGGTGGCGACGACTGTGGGAGCAGGCTTGATCGACTTGGCTGGCGCAGGGGCTGCAGCGAGAAAAAGGGGAGGCGCGACGAGCGCGAGGCTGCTGAGCAGTAGGGCGAGACGAGGGGCTGTCTTCATGGCGATGATTTGGGATTGCGAGGACGCCATGATGTCCGCCCAACGGCGGTTTTCGCAAGAGCGGTGTGTTGGTTTTATCTCGCAATATTGTAACAGCCGCGAGAACTGAATCGTCACGGCATCCGTAGGGCGGGCATGTGCCGCGCTACCGCCACTCGTGCCTCGGATACCGTCCCTTCAACTGTGCCCTCACCGCCGGATAGCCTTCCTTCCAGAACCTTCCCAAGTCGCCTGTGGTCTGGATCGGGCGCTGCGCAGGCGATAGCAGATGCACGATCACGGTCACCTTGTTGCCCGCGACTTTGGGGTTGTCGTTCATGTCGTAGAGCTGTTGCAGCACCACGCTGATGCTCGGCTGCTGCTTCTCGTCATACGTCACCTTCGCGGTCTTGCCGTTCTTCAGCGCGATGCGATCTGGCGCGTAGCGGTCGAGCATCTCGCGCTGGTTGTGGCTGAGCCATTGGTGCAGGGCCGGAAGCGCGTCTTTGTCTTTGAGCTGTCGGTAGGCGATGCAGCCGTGGCAGACTTGCTCAATCAATAAGCGGCGGTCGTCGTCGCCGATGGGTGGCAGTTCTAGCTCGGGCATCCACTTGGAAAGGCAGTTCAAGCGCGTGATCCAGTGCTCGGCTTTTTCGCCCCAGCCTTCGAGGCGCAGGCGACCCGCGATGACTTCATCGGCGAGCAGCGAGGCAGAGGTGGTTTCATCGGGCTCGCCGCGCTCTTTGCTGGTGAGCACGAGATCGCGAAAGCGCGTCTCTTCGAGGTTCATCACACGGCGCTGCGTGGCATCGTACACGGCGCGCTTACCGACGACGACATCGCCAGGGAATATCTCGCGCAGCCAGTCTTCTTCGATGCGCGTGACGTTGCCGAGTTGCACCTGCAAAGCCTTGCCTTGGATCTCGATGATCTCGCTGGCGATGAGCAAGCGTGGAGCCTTAATGTGCGCGTCTTTGGCGAGGTGCCCGCGATTGCCACCAGTGAGATTGTAAACCCGCGATCCGACTCCAGTCTCGCAGCCGACGTGATCGCTGAAGGCGGCGAGCAAGGTCTTGGCGAGAGCGCTGGGGTCTTCGGTCTCGCGCTCGTTTTTCAAGCCGATGCGCTGGCATAATCTCATGAACTGATCGGCAGCGCGCGCGGCATCATTCGCGGCTCGTGCGTGGATGCCGAGGGCCATGCAACTCTGTGTGTCGAAGCGCATCATGTCGGCGCGGTAGAAGGCGCGCAGCAGCGCCTGGTATTCGCTGAGGTCGGTGTTCTCCCAGAAGTCTTCGTTGCCCTTGTGGCTCTTGTCTTTGTCGGTGGTCAGGATGTCGCGGCCCTGGGCGATGGCGGCGCAGATGGCTGCTTGTTCCAGGCAGCCTTGCTCGGCAGCGGCGAGCAGCATTCGCGAGAAACGCGGCTCCAATGGGAAGGCGCTCATCTTCAATCCGAGGCGCGTGATTTTGTCATCGGCATCGACTGCTCCGAGCGCGTGCAGCAGCTTCTCCGCGCGAGCGAGCGATGCCTCGGGCGGGCGCTCGAACCAGTCGATTTTTAAACCCGCCCGCTCGCTGGCCACACGCACGGCGAGCACGGTTTCGCTGAGTTCCAGGCGGAAGATTTCAGCCGCCTCAGACTCGCTGCGATGCAGGTGCTCGCGCTCCGCCCACAGCCTCACCGCGATGCCAGGGCCGAGGCGTCCGGCGCGGCCTGCACGCTGCTCGGCGGAGGCTCGGCTGATCTTTTGAACCGTGAGCGTGTTGATGCCACGACGCGCATCGTACGAGGCCACACGCGCCTGCCCGCCATCGACGACGGCCTTGATGCCTTCGATGGTCAGCGAGGTCTCGGCGACATTGGTGCTGACGATGATGCGCGGCTCGCGACTGGGGTTCAGCGCTGCGTCTTGCTCGGCTGGCGACAGCTCGCCATGCAGCGGCACGATGCGGCAGCCTCTGGTGAAACTGCGACCACTGAGCGCGGCGATGGTCTTCCTGATTTCGTGACCGCCCGCCATGAAAACCAAGATGCTGCCATCGAAGCCGGGCGAAGTGAGCAGCGCCTCGCAAGCCCGCGCAGCCTGATCCCAGACGAACTCTTCATAGCCGAGCTTGGTCTTCTGCGGAGCCTGGTAGCGCACCTCGACAGGGAAGGTGCGGCCTGCCGACTCGAACAATTTCACGGGCTGCAAAAACTCGGTGAGCGGCCCGGAAACCAGCGTCGCGGACATGACGATGATTTTCAAATCGGGTCGCCGTGCTCGCTGTAAAGCCCGTGCCCAGGCAAGGCAGAGATCGCTGTCTATGTGTCGCTCGTGGAACTCGTCGATGATTAAACAGCCGACCTTCGCGAGCTGCGGATCGTCGATGAGCATCCTCATAAAGACACCCTCGGTGACATACATCAGCCGCGTGTCACGACTGCTCACATTCTCAAATCGCACCTGATACCCGACCTCTTGCCCCAGCTTGCCACCACGCTCCGAAGCGACGCGCTGAGCCAACATCCGCGCCGCGATGCGTCTCGGCTGGAGCACATACACGCGCTGCCCCTCGCCGAGGATGCCGGAGTCCAGTACATACTTCGGCACCTGAGTGGACTTGCCCGAGCCTGTGGGGGCCTTGATGAGGAGATTGGGCAAGGCATCATTGCGCAGTGCGGCAATGAGCGAGTCGCGAAGTTCGTGGATAGGCAGATCGGCAGGGAGCATGAGGAGCTCCATGGTAGCGCGAGTTCAGCGTCCCGAAATCTGAAATACCTCGCGCTTCGGCGGGCTGAGAGGCAAGGCCGTGGGGCAGTGGAAGGTTATCCAAGGCTTTTAATATACCTGTGGAAAGTTGGTCGTGACCTTAGCCGCATAAATGCGCCGCCCAGTAACGGGCGGCGCTAATCTCAAATTTATTTATCTTTGCCCTTTGTTTTCTTGTCCTCTTCCTTAGTCGAGGACTTTGCAGGGGCTTTAGATGGGGACGGGTTAGGTGTTACCTTTTTTGGGGCTGACTGTTGAGGAGGCTGTGTCCGCTTCGGTGCTTCAGGTTTTGAAGGTGCCCGTGGTGTGACTTTCTTCGGGGTATCTTGTTTGGGGGCGATTTGTCTGGGAGTGGCTTTCTTGGGGGTTTCCTTTGGCGGTTCAACTCGCGCTGGGGAAGTTTCCTGCTTCGGTTTGTTGGGCTTTATCGAACTGGGTGGCTTGCTATCAGGCTTACCTTTGGGGCGGGGCATATCTGGGCGAATGTCGCTACCGGGCGCTTTGCCGGGAATTTGTGGATTGGGGCGAATGCCTGGTTCGGGCTTAGCATTGGGCTTTTTGGGCTCATCTGAGCTGCGCTTGTCATCAGGTCTGTTGCGATCGCCAGTCATAGCTGGAGCTGGAGCCTTGGGCATGATAGGGCGCACTTTGGGGATGTCATCCGCCTTGGGTTTATTAGTTCTAGGCGGCGTTGGCACTATCCCAGGTCTTACTTCGGACTTAGCACCTGGTAAGTCGCCAGACTTATTCCCAGGCCTGTCACCGCGTGGGTCTCCAGGCTTTACTCCTTGCCTGTTGTCTGGTTTGCCCACGAAGCGATTTCCATCTTTGATACCGTCCTTGTGATGAGGTGCTCCGACGATAGCCGTAGGGCGAGCGATGCGATCCTGGTGTTTGCGGTCTGAAGGGGAATTGGGGGCACTGCTCTGCTGGCGATTTTCTGTAACAACTCGAGTATTGTTACGCTCATAACGGGCGTGAGATTGGGCGCTATAGCGGGATGAATCAGGTTGCCAAATACGGACATTGGTAAAATTGTTATTGATTCGATATGAGTCGCCTCCCTCTCTGTGATTGTGGTCATGGTCGTAATTCCAGCCTTCGTGGTAATCACCTCGATAAAGACGATGATTATGCCAGTCAAAATCGTAGTTGAGCCACGAGCCGATAAGAAAACCCGCGCTAAAATAGAGCAGAGGTGAGCTGTTTCGGCGTTCATAATAGATTACTTCTGGATCGTAGCGCGGTTCATAAATGTAATCTGGACGTGCGGGGATGATGCGGATATACGTTTCATCGAGAATGATTCTCTGCTCAGGTGTGTCCACCAGATTACCTAGCGCTTTGGCGCGAGCACGTAGCACTTGAATGGAGTTCATCACTTCGACAGGTTGTTCGATAAAGGCATCGCCCAACTGGGTCGTCCATTCAAGGTTTTCGTCGAGCCACGCGAGCGTGTCTGGATAGCGAGTGAGAGCCTTTACACTGGTGTCCCAGGCCATGCTTTCAACTTGTACGAGATCACCACGAGAGGCTATATAACGGGCGCTGAGGACAATGTCTGCGGGGTAGGTTGATGCTGGTAGAATGAGCGAAATAAGCGCGTCAGGATACAGAGCGATAGGCCCAACGAGTTCTTCGATTTCGGCGGCATTGAGTTTAAATGGCGGCGGAGAATCCTCGGGCTTTTGGGCGTGAAGAGGAATTGCTAGGCAGAGGCCAAGCAGAGTTATGTAGAGTGTTTTCATGGCTGTGATTTTAGTTCTGTACGTTGAGGTAATGCTATGGGGTCAACACCCCCAAATGAGTTAGTAAATATGAGAGGTGGCACCCACAGCGATTTCACGGCTCAATGGTACACGGGATTCACCCGTAGAGCAGATGTCATGTGCGCCTGCCTTGGTGAAGATGTCCTGAGCGAGAGCGATTTCGCGGTCGTTGTCGGTATGGACAGAGATGAGAATATTGCCCTCTCTGAGCTTACCTTCGTAGCGCTTGGCTTCGATTTCCGGGATACCCATGCCGACGAGTCCACCAACGGCCCCGCCCACGGCGACTCCAATGGCGGCACCACTGAGCGCGGCGATGATGGGGCCTGCGGCGACGAAAGGGCCAACGCCGGGGATCGCCAGCGCCCCGATCCCCGCGACCCAGCCCAGTGCCCCTCCGAGAACAGCGCCAGTGCTTGCACCTGCAACAGTGCCTTCGGGAGTCTTGGTGTGTTTTTCGTGGCCGAAGTCGTGCGTGGTGCCTTTGTCTGGCAGGAGCAACGAAATGTCATTGTTGGAAAATTGGCAAGTCTTGAGCTGATCGACGATGCGGTCGGCTTGGTTTAGCGATTTGGCGATGCAAAATACGGATGTTTTCATAATTTGGCTAAGTTAGTTGATTTGGAATTTTATGGTGAACTACTTTGCGACTATTACTTCAAGCTGGTTTGTCACATTCACTGCGCGTGCAATACGATCTGCTATTTTAACAATAAGCTGCTTCTCTTCTATCGAATTCACAGGCCCGCGTAGGGTGACGTGCCCTTCAATGGTGATGATCTTCACGTTCTGAGCATTGATAGACATACCAGTGTTAGCGATGATTTGTTTGCGAATTTGAGTCGTGATGTCTAGATCTGCCTTGCTGCTACCGTGATCGAGTGGGGTTAGGGCGCTGCGGTTATTGGCATTGCGTGCAGTGTTATCGGCATCTTTATCGGCGCTTATCTTGAAATAAGGCTCAATGCGGTAGTTTCGATAAATTTCCTCAGTTCGACTTGGCAGAGCATAGTCGGGCCATTGGGTGGAGATAAAGTGCGGAGAATTACGAAGTTTTTCATGTGTGACATCGAGTTGCAGGCTCTCTGTTTTTTCAATGGATTGAAACATTTCTGGCGGCACAGGACTGAGGACATCGCCCAGACCGAGGTAGGTTCCAGAAGCTATGATGACCAAGAGAATGCGGCCCGAGGCGAGATCCAGCAGGATGTCATTCACTGTGCCAATGCGATCTCCTTGCGGGCTCACAACGGGCGCTCCGATGATTACTGTGGCTTTCTGAAGGTACGCGAGGCGAGACTCGGGAATCAGCCCATTCACCGCAGTCTCGCCTTTATGAATGAATTTAAGCGTAGAGGGTTCGCCGAAATACTGATAGGACTCACTGAGTCGTGTGCTGTCGAAAGAGCCTGCCCACTCAGACATGGAGAGTAGCGGCGCAGCTTTCATTTTTTCCTTGTCGGAATCGAGACGCAACACCTTGTTCTTGATGTCGTGGCGATAGGCCTGTGCTGGCACGGCAGTCATGGCTGTGCCATTAGGCCCGTCGGTGGATTGAATCACTTGAACGATGCGCCCTGAGGGTAAATCCAGCGCAACTTCAGTAACCTTTCCGAGGATTTCATCGAGGTCGTTTTTGACCGCGATGCCGAGGACGTCACTGGCTTTTGCCGCACCATTCAAGCGATCCTCACGTGGATGAGGCATGCCTCGATGCATCGTGCTGGGCGCGGCTGATGGGGACGGCGCTGTAAGTTGGGCGATGGCGGGCATGGCCAGGACGAGAGCAATTGCAATGACAGGGAAGGGTTGGTTGCGTTTCATGGGAGGTGGCTATTCAGCTCGGATGTTTTTCGTGGGGCAGAGAAGTCTCTGTTATGGGCGCAACATGGTTGATGAGGGACTGGCATTGCTATGGGGTGTAACCCGATCTTTTTCTCTGCGGGCAGCCTTCACGATCTCCAACACGACGAGGGGAATGGTGCTGATGGCGAGCAGTCGCAGACAATCCATGAAGGGCATGTAGGAGGTCTTAAGATAGTGGCCCAGCGTTGCATTGTGCTGACTCAAGACTTGCAGGGCGAAGGATACGCTGACGACAATGAGGAGATGGATGTTAGTGAAGTGGGCGATGCGCCAGATGGGCTTGGTTTTACTGCGTGCGCCAAACGAGCGTAAGAGTTCCGCAAAGACCAGCACGGCAAAGGTATGGGCGCGGGCGGCTTCAATGCCGCTAGTGTGCAAGACATGATAATATACGGCAAAGGCGATGCCTGCGGTGAGCACGCCAGTGAAAATCATGGCGTAGAAAAAGCTACGATCCGTCATGCTATCTCCACGCTGACGTGGTTTGCGAGCCATCACATCTGGGTCGATGTGATCGGTGGCAAGGCAGAGCGCAGGCAGGCCATCGGTGATGAGGTTTATCCAAAGCAGGTGGATCGGCATGAGCGGTGTGGGCGTGCCTATAACAACACAGATGAGCATTAGCAGCAGCTCGCCGGTGCTACCTGCGAGCAGGTATTGCAGCGTTTTACGAATGTTGTCATAGATACCTCGCCCCTCTTCGACAGCGGCAACGATGGTGGCAAAATTATCGTCGGTGATGATCATATCTGCCGCTTGTCGGGTGACTTCGGTGCCGGATTTCCCCATCGCAATGCCGATGTCTGAGCCCTTAATCGCTGGGGCATCATTGACACCATCTCCAGTCATGGCTACGACGGCTCCGTTAGCCTTCAAGGCACGAACGATGCGTAGTTTGTGCTCTGCGGTGACGCGGGCATAGACGGCGACTTCGGCCACGCGTTGTCTCAATTCATCATCATTGAGGTGATCAAGCTCAGCTCCCGAAATGGCAGCAACCATGGCCGATGCGATGCCAAGTTCATGCGCAATGGCAGCCGCTGTATGTGGATGATCGCCAGTGATCATGACCACGCGGATGCCCGCAGCTAGGCACTTGGCCACAGAGGCTTTGGCCTCGGGACGTGGTGGATCATGCATTCCAGTGAGGCCGACAAAGACAAGATCATGCTCCACAGCCTCGGCGGTGAGGTCGGAAGGAGAAGCTTGGTCGAGATCGCGAAAGGCCGAGCCCAGCACACGCAGGGCTTGTTTTGCCATGTCAGTGTTTTGCACAGCGATTGTCTGGCGATCCTCATCTGTCATGGGGCGCACTCCGGTGCTGGTGTAGATCTGGGTGCAATGCTTGAGCATCACATCAGGTGCCCCATTGATGTAGGCGCGCAGTTTGCCATTGGGCATCGTGCGGATGGTTGCGCTGCGTTTGCGTTCAGAGTCGAAAGGGATTTCGTGATGCTTCGGCAGCGTCAGTTCGATGTGCGCTTGGTTACCACCAGCTTTGGTGCCTGCGGTGAGCAGTGCGCCTTCGGTGGGATCGCCGATCGTTTTCCAGGTGTCATTTTCTTTAGTGAGGCGGGCACTGTTGCAGGCGAGCAGAACGGTAGCGAGTTCATGCAGCGGCGTTGCATGTTCACCATTGACCTTCTTACCTTCACAGCTCACCTCCCCTTCAGGCCCATAACCTTCGCCACTGATCTCGTAGGTTTTGCCCGACACATAGAGCGCTCGCGCCGTCATCTCGCCCACGGTCAAGGTACCCGTTTTGTCGGTGCAGATGATGCTCGTCGAGCCGAGCGTCTCGACTGCGGCCAACCTGCGGACGAGAGCATGGCGGCGCGACATGCGCTGCACGCCCAGTGCTAATGCAACAGTAACGATAGCGGGCAATCCCTCGGGCACGGCAGCGATGGCCAGGCTCACGGATGTCATCGTCAATTCAAACAGCGGCGTGCCACGCGCTAGCCCCAAGCCGAACAGCAGCGCCACGATAGCCAATGCTGCCCAGACCAACACGCGCCCGAGCGAGTCGAGCTTTTGTTGCAGGGGCGTGCCCTCATCTGCTCCCGCTGATTCCATAAGCTCGGCGATGCGGCCTAGCTCTGTCTTCATACCGGTGGCCACCACGACGGCCTCGCCGATACCAGTCGCGATGCTGGTGCCCATGAAGATCATGTTCTCGCGGTCGCCGAGCGGTATATCGATCTGTGTCAGCGTTGCGGGTTGTTTTGATACGGCCTGCGATTCACCCGTGAGCGCGGACTCAATACACTTCAGCAGGGCGGCAGTGAGCAATCTCGCATCGGCTGCAATGAGATCGCCAGCGGCTAAGACCAGCACGTCACCAACGACGATTGTGCTAGCTGAAATGGCAATGACTTCGCCGTTACGACGCACCTTTGCCTGCGGTGCAGTCATTTGTTGGAGCGCAGCGATGGACTTTTCGGCGCGGAACTCCTGGTAGAAGCCGATGACCGAATTGAGAACAACGATGACAAGGATGGCGACGGCCTCCACGAATTCCCCCAGCAGGCCCACAACAATGCCTGCGGCAATGAGAATCCAGATGATGAGGCTCTTGAACTGGCCCAGGAAAATCATCAGCAAACTGATGCGTTTGCTTTGCTTCAGCTCATTCGGCCCATCTTTAGCCAAGCGTTTAGCAGCATCTTGAGCGGACATGCCCGCGCTCGTAGAACCCAGCGCAGAAAGTACCTCTTCGATAGCAAGATGGTGCCAGATCTTGGCTTCAGGTTTCTCAATGAATGTTGAGTTGGGAGACATTTATTTCGCAAGTTACAGTACGCAAGTGTCCCTCGCGCCTCTCCCGGGGCGCGAGGGTTCGAGTCCGGCCTATTGGGCGAGTTACGGCAACCTCCGCTATCTCACCTTGGAGCCACTAGGGACTCGGGCTGAACTCATTCGCATTCGTGGTTAGCGAATGAGTCCAAGCCGAATCTCTTGCGGCCTCCCTTACTTCTTCAGAGCATCCAGCCTAGCCTTCTCAGCGACGGCATCAGCGTCAGCCTTTTTCTTGTCAGCGTCGAGCTGCGCCTGAATCTTGGCGTTATTGGCTTCGATGTTCGCCTTATCAATGGCGGCATTCGCATCGGTTTGTGCCTTTGCTTCTGTGGCGGCGGCATCCACAGCGTTTTTGCGCTTGTCGATGGCGTCCTTGGTTGCCTCTTTGTTATTATCGACGGCGGCCTTCTGTTTGTCGCAAGCGACGTTGAGGAAGGAGAAGAGAGAAAGAGCGATGAGTGTGTTGTATTTCATGATAAGAATATTTTGATTTGAAGGTTAGTGCTTAGCAGTTGCAGTTGGAGCAGGTTTCTTTGAGGGCTTTTTCGATAGCCTCGCGAGTTTCGCCCGTGCGCTTCTGAATGCGCCCCAGCAGTTCATCAGACTTACCTTCGACGTATTGGAGGTCGTCGTCGGTGAGTGTCGCCCACTTCTGTTTGAGCTTGCCTTTGGCAATGTTCCAATCGCCTTTGATTTCGAGTGTTGTCATAGGGTGATATTCTTTGGTTGGTTATGTTGGCCGTCAGAGTGACAACCCTTACGAGGATGACAATGATGTCATGCTGCACAGGTTTCTATGGGGTGTAACCCCACTCATGCTTCCCCATCAAACTGAGGCTACGGTGGATTCAAAAAGGAGTGCGCTCATCTATGATAGTTAGCCATAGACGGCGAGCCACAGCGTCTCCGCCGTTGTGCGCTCAACGCGATGGCGGCAGTGCTTCGGGATAACAAGGTGATCCCCCGCTCGCAGCTCCACCCTGCCGCCCGGTTCCAGTTGTAGCGTGGCCTCGCCACGCAGCACCAGCACCCATTCGTCCTGCTCCTGGTCATACCAGTAGCTAGGCGCACTCGCCTGCCCATGCGAGACAATGCGCTCGATCCGCGTGCTGCCCACGGCGTGCAGGGTCTCTATGATTTCAGCGGATGAGGCGGGAGGCAGGGGGGTGAAAATATTGTGAGGCATGATCATGAGTGAAGTTTAAAGATCGGTTATGCTTAATGAGGCCATTGCTTTGCCTCACGCAACAGCGCACCTGTATCAGACGTTTTGCCAGCTCACTTCACCGATCCACACCCATGAAACACTTGTTCTCCAGCCCCTTCTCCGCATTCCTCATTGCCGCCCTTGTTGCCAGTCCAGCGCTTGCCGCTGAACCCACGATCGGCGTTGCTGCCAAACCGATTGCGGGTGCTGAAATGATCATCGACGGCACGCGCATGATGCTCGATTCCAAGTGGATGTATTGGGAAGGCCCAGGCTTCAAGTCGGCGATGCCGATCAAGTGGAAGATCGTTGAAGACCCGATCGACAAAGGCACTGCCTTGATGACCGACGACCGCGTCGCCGACGGCGGCAAATATGGCACAGCCGACATCGTGACCAAGAAGGCCTACCGAGACTTCCGCCTGCACATCGAGTTCTACATCGCCAAGGAAAAGGGCAACAGCGGCGTGTATCTACAAAACCGCTTCGAGATCCAAGTCTTCGACGGCGACAAGACCAAGCATGGCATGGGGGCCGTGATCAATGAGACCGAATCGCCCTACCACGCCTACGCTGGCATCGGCAAATGGAACGCCTACGACATCGTCTTCCGCGCCGCTCGCTTCACCGATGGCAAGCTGGTGCAGAAGCCCCTGGTCTCGATGTATTTCAATGGCATCAAGGTGCATGACAACGTCGCCATCAACCAAGTCTGGGGTGGGCCTAAATCGGGCATGGATGGTGGCAACGACGGCGGCAAAGGCATCACCGATGTGCCCGGCGGGCTGAAGCTCCAGTGCGAAGGGCACGATGTGCGCTATCGCAATACCTGGATCAAAGACCTCGACCTCAAAGAAGCAAAAACAGACTTCGCCGACGAGTGAGGTTAGTTACTCCGCTAGACAAGGGCTGCCCAGCTCGCCTTCCGGGCATGGCGACATCACTGCTCGACGCCTTGGTTCAGTCCATGGTAGCCTCAGCGAGATGAACTCCATTCTCGCGCAGTTTCGCCTTCGCTGGCCCATCCTCATGGTCTTCATGGCCATTGTCGTTTACGCCCTGCGGGCCACGATCTTCGCCACGGACATGCAGCTCGTCTCGGCCTCCGCACCTGTGGACATGGGCAACGGAGCACGCTTCATCTCGGCCAAGGTCAAAGGTGAAAAGGAATTCCAACTGAGTCTCGTCTTCTTCGACACCGAGCACTTCGCCCTTCGTGTGTACGACCAGCCCGTGCAGCGCCGCGGCAAAGACGGCACCGGCGACAAGCGACTCGCGGCAGCAGCCACCGAGTTACACGCCATCGCTGGTTGCAACGGCGGTTACTTCTCGCCGAAATTTGGCCCGCATGGCTTGCAGATCGCCAATGGCGTGCGCATCGCCACCGACATTGTGCCGAACATGGGCAACGCTGGCGGAGCCCTCGTCGTACGCGGTGGGCAGGCGCAGCTTGTGGTCGATACCACCTTCGTCGATGCTCCCGATGTCACCGAGTTCGTGCAGTGCTGCCCGCTGTTCATTGTCAATGGCAAGCCCGTTGCCGACATGAGCGGTGGCCCGCGAGCCCCACGCACCTTCATCCTCACCGACAACCAAGGCCACTGGGTCATGGGCAACAGCACCGCGATGGGCCTGCAAGAAATGAGCGACGCGCTACGAGCCAAGGGCGTGCTTCCCGGCTTCACGATACAGATGGCGCTCAATCTCGACGGTGGCCCCTCCACGGGCCTGTGGTGGCAGGAGGCAACGGGCCAAAGCCATGACAAACCTCCAGGCTGGCCCGTGCGAAACTACGTGCTGGTGGTGCCGCGTTGATGCGTTCGGGCTCAGCCGCCAGCCATGCAGGATAAATCTGTGGCTCCTGGCTGCCTCCCTGCCGCCCGCGCCCTCGGCCCTGCCCTCGGGAAACTCTTTTCTCCCCCGAAGCAGCTCGGGAAGGCCCTCAGATTGCTCCAGTCTGCCCTCAGATTGCTCCAGTCTGCCCTCAGATTGGTCTAGTCTGCCCCCAGATTGCTCCAATCTGCCCCCAGATTGCTCCAATCTGACCCCAGATTAGTCCAGTCTGCCCCCAGATTGGTCCAGTCTGCCCCCAGATTGGTCCAATCTGACCCCAGATTAGTCCAGTCTGACCCAAGATTGGTCCAGTCTGACCCCAGATTGCTCCAGCCGTACCCATCGAAATCGTTTCCTGACGGCAAAAAACCGTTTCCTGGGGTCAGATTATCATTTCCAGAGTCGAAACTCCCAGCCTCGCCCCTCACCTCCAGCCCCTTTGCCCCCAGCGCAGCCTTAGTGCCATTAGCAAAGGAAGCCCACCGCCCCCAGGCAAGCCGTCTTTACACCTCTCATATTCGAGAGGCCTCGCCACTCCAGCCAAGGTCTGAGCGGCTTTATCACGGTCACGACGTTAGCGTCGAGTTCACAACCTTTAGCCGGAACCCAAAGGTTTTCCCTGCCACTTGTTTTGACAGAGAAGAGGCAGAGTTAAACCCGAACGCCGCGATTCAGCGGTGGCTAGCTTTGCCAAGGCTTGAGTCTCAGGCGGTTTGGAGAGGGCGGGACTGTATTGGAAAATACCGAGCCCCCGTCGCCGAACCGCATTAGGCCAAGGATGGGTGAAGAGAGTCGCCGATCAATCGCGGTGTTCGGGCTTAATGCACCGCGTCCAGAGCTTCCTCTCTGACGATCTACCATTCAACCATCACTCGGTCTCTCCTCCTGCCGGACACTTCCGTATCTTTCCCAAGAAAATCTTGCTCTGCTAAACATCCCTCGCTTTGATGCACTAGGGGGCGACGAAGCCACCCGAGGCATCGACGCCCACGGCAACCTCCGCTCTGAAGCCACCCACCCCTTCAAAGACTCCCCCCTCGGCCGCATCCCCGTAGAGTGGGAGGTAATGAAGCTTTCGGATGTCACTTCAAAACTGATCACATATGGAATCGTTCAACCAGGAGTTCATGTGCCCGAAGGGATCCCGTTCATTCAGACCAAGAATCTGAAAGGCGCTTATTTAGACACCAGCAATATGGATCGAACATCAAATGAGATCCACGCAGCCTACACTCGGTCACCCGTGGAGCTGGAAGCCAATCACCGCGCCGTTCTGGCAACGATCCGTCAACACTACGGCATGTAGGTTTAGATCAAGACATCATGAAGAATCTCGAAGGCTCATCTGCTGCCAAGCAACTCAAACTCGACGAGCGCAACCACGTCGAGGAGCCGCTGCTGAAGCAACTGCATGGCCTGGGCTGGGAGGTCATCGACCTGGATGCCAAGCAGCATCCCGGCGACAGCCACCGGGCGAGCTTCACTGAGGTGGTCCAAGGTGGCTGCGCCACGCCGATCACGCCCTTGCTCAAGCTAGGCTGACGGCCCGGCCAGCGGTGCTGTCTGGTCACGTCGTCGGAGGAACCGCGTTGGCGCGATAGCGCTGCCGCAGAATCTCCACCACCGGGGCGGCGAGGCGGAACTTGGTGAGGGCGAGACGCTGGAAGACGGCTTCAAATTCAATGAGGCCCGCCGCAGCGGCATCTGTCAGCACACCAGCGGCACCGGTGATGCGCAGGCCCAGCGCAGCGGAGACACGACGGCCCCGTTTTTCATCCATGATCAGCAGGCTGGAGGCTCGGTGCTGCCAGGCGAGGGTGATCGCGGAAGCCTCGCCAGGATCCAGCGCGCTGGTTTCCGGCAGATACGGTTGGACATCGGCCACCACCGTGAGCCAGGCCTGCGGGGTGGCGACAAACTGCTGCAAGGCCACCGGAGCACCGGCTTGAAGAGCCTCCCGTTGGACTGTGGCCGTGATGGTCACACTGCCATACAGTTGACGAAGCAAGTCAAGTTCCCCCAGCTCAGCGAGACAGGAAAGGGCGGAGGTATCGCTGATGATGATCACGGCAGGGTGGCGCGGAAACGAGCGGAGGTGTCGGCATCCTGCAAGATCTCCTCCGCCGTCTGGCCGGGCCAGACGGCGTGGCGGCACAGTACATCCTGGGCCTCCCAGCGCGATGCCAACCCAAGCAGCCTGCGAACCTGCTCCAGCGACAGCACATCATGTTCATACGCCTCCGCCGCGAGCGCCTCCATAGCGGTGCGGCCCAGATCCTGGAACCCCGCGTTCAGGTCGCGCGTGAGGTCGTCGGGAATGGTCATGGTCAGAGTCATACCTTGCGAGTTTAGGCGCTCTCATTGGATGAGCAATTTCAAAATCCTCTGCACCACATGAACGCCAATGGCACCCGACCTTCTTGGGTTGCTGCGCTCGTGCAATCGCGCAATCGTGTAACTATGAATGTGACCGTAAAACTGGGCCTACCCTCAAATAGCGCGGACACTGTCCGCACAATTGATCGACCTCCTGCCTGCCGAGTGGGAGTGCGGTCACATTCTCCGGCCACTGTCCGGGGAAGGCGGGAATAAACCTGAAGCCCTCGATGGCTGGCTGGAAAGTTCGATGAACGTCCGTTCCACACTGGTCAATTTACTTTAATAAGCTTAACCTCCGCGCCCGCTACCTCTGATATGCCAACCTATTACCGTCCATCATCAGAGATCGAACGTCAGTTCGCTGAGTTTAAATCCACACTGCCGGAAGGCATCACAGGTCCGCCACCAGGAGACTTCGCTGCCCAGTTGCAGTGGGATTCCTGGCAGAATCACCTCTATGAGCTGGTTTCAGAGCATCATCACAAGAGCGTCGAACCGGAACCCCATAACCTGTGAAGTCTGACGACAAGCAGCTCCGCATCGACGAGCGCAACCACGTCGAGAAGCCATTGCTGGACCAACTGCATGGCCTGGGCTGGGAGATCCTCGACCTGGAGACTAAGCAGCACCCCGGCGACAGCCACCGCACGAGCTTCACCGAGGTGGTGATGCTGCCGGTGCTGCGGGCGCAACTGAAGGTGATCCAGCCCTGGCTGGAGGACGATCAGGTGGATGAGGTGGTGAAGCAACTGACGGCCAGCTTTCCCAGCTCGAACCTGCTGCAAAACAACCAGCATGTGTTCCGCCTGCTGCTGGAAGGCACCAGCGTGAGCGAGAACCGCAAGACCGGCGAGAAGAGCCCGACGGTGATGTTCATCGACTTCGATAAGAAGACGAACAATCGCTTCATCGCGGTCTGCCAGTTCAAGGTGCGCATCCTCGGCACGGAGCACCACATCATCCCGGACATCGTGCTGTTCCTCAACGGCCTGCCGGTGGTGGTGATCGAGGCGAAGTCCCCGAAGGTGAAGGAGCCCATCCCCGAAGCCATCGACCAACTGCTGCGCTACAGCGAGCAGCGCGGGGCCAAGGGGGAGGGCAGCGCGGCGCTGTTTTACTTCAACCAGTTCCTCGTCACGACCTGCCGCCAGGAGGCGAAGTTCGGCACCATCACGACCCACAACGAGAAGCATTTCTATCGCTGGTCGGACCCGTTTCCCCGCTCGCTGAATGAGCTGGAGCACGGCACCAGCAGTCCCAATGACCAGCAGCGTCTCGTGGCTGGGATGCTGGACCACGCCAACCTGCTGGACATCATCCGCACCTTCACGCTGTTCAGCACCAACGACAAAGGCGAGCTGATCAAGGTAGTGGGCCGCTACCAGCAGTTCCGCGCGGTGAAGCTGGCGGTGAAGCGCCTGCTGGCCGGCAAGAATCCGCGCGAACGCAGCGGCATCATCTGGCACACGCAGGGTAGTGGCAAGTCCCTGACGATGATGTTCATGGTGCGCGAGATGTATCGGCACGCGTCGCTGGCCAAGTGGAAGATCATCTTCGTCACGGACCGCACGCAGTTGGAGGCGCAACTGAGCGAGACAAGCCAGAGCATTGGCTTCACGGTAAAGGTGGCGGACAATATCAAGAAGCTGAAGGAACTGCTGGCCAGCGATGCCTCCGATTTGGTGATGGCGATGATCCACAAGTTCCGCGAGGCGGACCTGGCGGAGATGTTCCCCGAGCTGAACACCAGTCCCTACATCCTGGTGATGACCGACGAGGCGCACCGCTCACAGTATTCCAAGCTGGCGGCCAACCTCGACAAGGGCATCCCCAACGCCAGCCGCATCGGCTACACCGGCACGCCCATCGACAAGACAGAGAAGGTCTTCGGCGACTACATCGACAAATACACCATGCGCCAGGCCATCGCCGACGGCGTGACGCTGGAGATCATCTACGAGGGCCGCACGCACAACGCGGAGGTGGCGGACAAGACGGGGATGGACGGCATGTTCAAGGACGTGTTCCACGACTACACGCTGCCCGAGCATTTCCAGATCATGGGTGCAGGTGGACGCCGGGCCTACCTGGAGTCCAAGACGACCATCGAAGCGAAGGCCAGGGACATGGTGGAGCACTACCTCACGCATGTCTTCCCCAACGGTTACAAGGCGCAGATCGTGGCGACCTCCCGCGAAGCTGCGGTGCGCTACAAGGAGTATGTCGATGCAGCGGTGACGGAGGCGATTGCTGGGCGGGAGAAGTTGAATCCCAATGCCCCCGAACTGGCAACGCTGAAGCGGCTGAAGAGCGATGTGATCATCTCCGGCAGCCACAACGACGAGCTGCACCTGAAGGACTACACGGATGCGTCGAAGCACGAGACGACGATCAAGAGTTTCAAGCTGCCCTTTGGCAAAGAGGATGGCGGTGTGAGCGGCGACGTGGGCATCGTGATCGTGAACAACATGCTCTTGACCGGCTTCGATGCGCCAGTGGAGCAGGTGATGTATCTGGACAAGATCATCGTCGCCCACGGCCTGCTGCAAGCCATCGCCCGCGTGAACCGCGTGGCGGGTGAGGCGAAGGATAAGGGCTTCGTGGTGGACTATGTCGGCATCGGCCACCATCTGAAGAAGGCGCTCGATACCTACGACGAGCGCGAGCAAACAGAGCTGGTGGGTGCGCTGAGCAACCCCGAGGAAGAGCTGCGCGATCTAAAGGCCAGCCACGACGCCATCAAGGCGCTGCTGAAGCAGCATGGCCTGACTGACCTCGGCGATCATGATGCTTTCTTCGACGTATTCTACGATGAGGATCTGCGCTTCGAGTTCATGAGCCTGTTCAAGCAGTTCACCAAGAACCTGAATCTCGTCTTCCCCGCCAAAGAGGCGCTGGACTACATGCGGGAGTATGAGGCGATGGTGGAGGTCAATGTCATGGCCGCCAAGCACTTCCGCGATGCCCGGCTGAGCATGAAAGGCATACCGCCCAAGCTGCGCCAGATCACCGATGCGTTCCTGGTATCGCGCGGCATCGACGTGAAGGTGGAGCCCATTTCCATCCTGGATGAAGACTTCCAAAAGGAGGTGAAGAGCCATGATCGCACCAAGACCAAAGCAGCGGAGATCGAGCACGCGGTGCGCCACCATCTGGAAGTGGAGCTGGATGACGACCCCGAGCTGCAAGCGTCTTTCGCCGACGCGTTGCGGAAGATCTTTGAGGAGTTCGCCAACAACTGGAAGGTGATCTACGAGGAGCTGGAGAAGCTACGCCAGCGCATCGTGAACGCAGGCAAAGAACCGACGTATGGCCTGCATCGCAAGAAGCAGATGCCGATCTTCCGCATGTTGCGGCATGAGATCTTTGGCGATGAACACGTACCTGAGGCTTTCCAAAATGTTCTACGCGAAGCGCCCGTAACCTATGGCATGACGGAGGAGGAGCGCATCAGCACGCTCGTGGCGCTGACGCAGCATCTCTATGCTGAAATTGAGCGGGAGCTGAAGTTGACAGGCTTCTGGGAGAGCATCCCAGCACGCAACAAGCTGGTGGCAGACCTGCAAAGGACGTTGCTTCAGCCTGAATTCACCAAGCTGCACGGTATCGTGAGGAAGCGGTCGCACATCATTAGCCGCTTGATGGAAATCGCCGAGAAGAACCACGACACCATCCTTTTCGCCGACTCATGGAGCTGAACTACCAGATCCTTCGTTCGCCCAAGCGCAAGAAGCTCACGATCACCGTGGAGCGCGACCGCTCCATTGTTGTCCATGCTCCCGAAGGTACCGCTGAAGAGACGATCCGCCGCGTGGTGGAGACGAAGCGGCAATGGTTGTTCGGCAAGGTGAACCACGCGCAGAAGTATCAGGACCGCCCCCATGCCCCCGGCAAGGAAGTGGTGAATGGCGAATCCGCCCCCTATCTCGGCAGGGAATACCGCATTGAAGTCACGGAGACCAAGAGCGGCAGGGTGGAATTCTCACGTCGGTTTCTGATTCCCTCGGCCCAGCAGGTGAAGCGAAAGGAGGTGCTACGGGACTGGTATGTCACTCGTGCCAATGAGACCATTCTGCCCCGCGTGAAGCGCTGCGCCAAGGCCCTCGGCGTGGCTGTTGGCGAGGCCAGCATCGTGGACAACCGCTATCGCTGGGGCTCCTGCACGGTGAAGGACAACGTGAGCTTCAACTGGCGACTGATCAAAGCGCCAATGTTCGTGATCGACTACGTCATCGTGCATGAACTGGCGCACCTCATGGAAGGCAACCACACGCCGAGATTCTGGAACATCGTCCGCGCCAACTGCCCCACCGCTGAGAAGGCGAAGGCATGGCTGAAGGAGCACGGGCAGATGCTTGAAGAGGAAGTGTGATGACTGTGGGTTACGACACGAGCTGCACCTGAAGGACTACACGGATGGCAGCGTGGAGCTGCTGTCCTGATGTTTGAAGCTGGCCCGCGCCCATGTGCTGCTGACGACACCGGCAAGACCAAGTTTGGCGTCCTATGTAACCCTGCAAGCAAACCTTACCTCGGGCTGATTCCCCAAGGTCTCTGGCGTGAGGCTGAGCTAGGCTCGGGAGCTTGGTTTGGGTTGCTTAACACCATGGTGTAGTAGTCCGAATGTGGCATAAGGGACAGGCTCGGCCAATCTTGGGCGGGAGTTTTTAAAGAATAATTGTCTTGATTGAATATGGAAATTATGAATAATTTAATTATTCCCTGAGGTTCTTGTGGGAGATCAAAATCTAAACGTGCAATAACCAAGACAACTACCATGCTATGAAAACACCAGATCAGCTCAAGGATGTCGCTAAGCGTAACGATGGAAGTGCCACTCCCACGGCGGGCCGTTCGGCTCCGCAGGACATTGTGGGGACGAAGGACAAGCCAGGATCAAAAACCAAGGCAGCGGGCAACCCTGGCGGTGGCAACGGCCAGCGCACCGGCAATGGCCACGGCGTGGCCAGACCTGGCGCGGATGATGAAGCAACTGCGGCAACGGCCAGCGCACCGGCAATGGCCACGGCGTGACGGCGAAGACCCGCACGGCGGTGGAGGCGGTGGAGGCACCCAAGCCGATCACGCGCCAACAACGTCGCCGGGCTGCGGAGGTGGTGGCGGCGACGGAAGGCCGTTATGACACGGGCCTACGTTATGGCACGTTCCATTATGCGGTCACGGATCCCGTGTTGCCGCCTGCGGGCACGGCTAAGGTGAAGATGGAACTCTCCACGCGTTCCGATACGAATCTGGCGGGATACGGGGAGAGCCATATCGCGGCGATCACGGACAACGCCATTTACCCGACGCCGGTGCCTAGCCCGGCGGTGTTCGCGGCGGGCCTAGCGGCGTTCGAGGCAGATATGACCGCGCTGGACAATCATCGGCTGGAGGGCAAGAGCCTGACCTTCAAAAAAGACCAGTCGCGCAAAAACTTTGAGTTCCTGTTTGCCCAGCGTGGGGCCTATGTGCAGACGGCGAGCAACTCGAATGTGGAGGCGATCGCGAGTGCGGGCCTGATGATCCGCAATGCGCCGACGCCGGTGGGCGTGCTGCCCGCGCCGCTGGGCCTGCGGCTGGAGCTGACGCAGGTGAATGGCGAGATACTGGTGCGCTGGAACACGGTGACCGGTGCGCGTAACTATGTGCTGGAGTACGCTGAGATCTTCTCCGGCGAGGCGCTGGCGTGGTCGCAGGCGGGTGTTTGCAGCAAGCTGGTCTGCCTGGTCAAGGGGCTGACGCAGGGCAAGCGCTTCGCCTTCCGCGTGGCAGCGATGGGCGGTGCCGATGGCCAGAGCGCCTGGAGCCCGGTGGTGGAACGCATGGCGGCGTAGGGCCTCCCGGAGGGAGGCGAGCGGGTAGCCGGTGGTGCAACCACCGGACGACCCGGTGTTATCGAAAGCAGACCCCGCCCGTCGTGCCCTGGAGGGGCGCGAGAGACAACCGAAGGGCCATGTCGTTTGGCCTGGTCCTTAGCGCCTGCCGCGCTTCTTGCGCCCCTCCGGGGCGCAAGGGTTGGCGGGGGTAGGTTCGTTGGGGACAGTCCGGTGGTTGCACCACCGGCTAATGGCTTTCCTCCCTCCGGGAGGGGGTGGGGGAGACTATGAGACTGGGAGATGGGAGCACGAACAATTTAGAACTTATGAAGACACTATTTCAGACAGGGACGATGCGGGGCGGGGTGGCGCAGCGGGGGCGGCGGGGGGGGGGGTATGATCCGGCGCTGCCGCTGGACGGGGCGCTGGTGGTGGCGGGGGTGCTGCGTGGGCAGTTCCAGGGGCTGGCGGCGATGATCGAGGCGGTGCCTGCGGGGCCGACGGGGCCGCGAGGTATCCAGGGGGTGCAGGGGATTCCCGGCGAGCAGGGCTTGCCGGGTATCCAGGGGGCGCAAGGTGGGCAAGGGATGCAGGGCGAGCCTGGCCAGCAAGGTGCGCAGGGGCCACCTTTTGCCAATGCGATGGTGGATGGGGTGACGACGCTGCCGCCGAGCTACCCGGCGACGGTGCAGACGAGCTTCGACGGGACGAATGTGCATTTCTCCTTTGGTCTGCCACAAGGCTACACGGGGGCGGATGGGCCGCAGGGCATCCAGGGGCCGCCCTTTGCCAGCGCGGTGGTGGATGGGGTGACGACGCTGCCGGCAGGTTATGCGGCGACGGTGCAGACGAGCTTCGATGGGACGTATGTGCATTTCACCTTTGGCATCCCGCAGGGCTACGCGGGGCCAGAGGGAGCGACGGGCAACACGGGATCGCAGGGGGAGCAGGGTATCCAAGGCCAGCAGGGCAATCAAGGATCGGATGGCAACACGGGGCCGCAGGGCGTGCAGGGGCCACCGGGCGAGGTGACGCTGGTGCAACTGAACGAGGCGATCTCGGCCACGGCTCGCAATCCCAGCGGGGTGCAGCCGCTGGCGATGACGGTGAGCGATCCGCCGACACAGGCGGAGGTGCAGGCGATCGCCAACAAGGTGGATCAACTGCTGGCGGCGCTGCTGCGGACAACGGCCCGCGCCAAGCTGCGGGCACGGCGGCGGTAGGGGAAGACACGCGTCCGGTTCTTCACGCTCGAAGGGAGCGTGGGCATTCGCTTCGCGGCTGCGCAGCCTGCCCGCAACAAGCATGAAGCGGACAAGAGTGTCCGCGCTCCTCTCCGCTATCGCACTTCACCCTCCACCCCGCTTGAACTGGGATAAAGGCATAGCCCGCGCTACCTCCCCTCGCTCACGCTCCAGCCGCCATCCACGGCGAGCACTTGGCCGGTGATGAAGCTGGCCTGTCGCGAGAGGAGGAAGAGCGCGGCACCATCCACATCGCTGGGCAGGCCCATGCGCCCGCCATCGAGGGGTTGTTTGGCAGCGATGAAGGCCATGATGTCTTCGTTGCCGCTGGCCCGCTGCGACATGGGCGTCTCGATGAGGGCGGGGGCCAGCACGTTCACGCGGATGTTGTCCTGCGCGTAGTAGCTGGCGGTGGCTTTGCTGAAGCCGATGATGGCTGCCTTCGTCGCGGCGTAGCCATGGCTGGCGAAGTACTGCGGCGAGGGCGACCAGGCGAGTACGCTGCTCAAATTCACAATGCAGCCACCCCTGCTCTGCTGCAAAAACTGCCGCACCACGGCGCGATTGGAATACACCACGGAGGTGAGATTGAGATCGACCGTGTAGCGCCAGCCTTCATCGCTCATCTCGTGCAGTGGTCCATCGCCCTGCTTGCGACCGCTGCCGCCTGCGACGTGGTAGAGTGCATCCACGCGATCCCATTTCGCCACGGCCTCGGTGACGGCACGCTCGCTTGTCTCGGGGTCCACAGCATCGCCAGCGAAGCCGATGGCCTGGGCTCCGAGTGAGGCTAGTGCGGCATCCACGCTGCTCTGCGAGCGGCCAAAGACGAGCACCTTGGCACCTTGTTGGACGAGTTGCTGAGCGGCGGAAAGGCCCATGCCCGTGGTGCCGCCTGCGATGATGATGACCTGTCCTGCGACGTCGTAGTGTGCTGCCATGGGGGATGTTATGGGCGTGGATGTGGTTGGCACAATCAAAATCCCGAACGCCGCGTTTGATCGAGGGTCATCTTCAACAAATCCCGGCCTGATGCGGTTCGGCGACGGCGGGCTCGGTATTCTTCGATACAGTCCTGCCGTCGCCAAACCGCCTGAGACTCGGGCTTTGCCGAAGCTAACCCACGCTGAAACACGCCGTTCGGGATAATATCAAGCCCCCGCAAGACGAAGAACGATGCAGCAAATCTTGCCCCGGGGGCTGATTTTGAGCTATACTGGGCGTTCGCGTCTTTGCTCGATAGGGGTAACGATGCGTCTTCCTGCCCATGCGTCCCTTTTTCATCCTTCTTCAAAAGGAGCTTCACAGCTTCTTTGTCTCACCTGTCGCCTACATCGTGCTGTCGCTGGTGATGGTGCTGAATGGGTTCTACCTGCGTGCGGCGCTGACGATTCTGGAAAGTGCGCCGAGTGACCGCAGCATCGTCACGTGGACGTTTGATGCGAAGTGGTCGTGGCTGAGCTACTTCTTCATCTTTCCCTTGCTGACGATGCGGCTCTTTGCTGAGGAAAAGAAGCTCGGCACGATGGAGACGCTGCTCACGGCCCCGGTGCAAACGTGGCATGTGGTGTGGGCCAAGTACAGCGCGGCGGTGCTCTTTTACTGCCTGCTGTGGCTGCCGAGCATGGGCAATTTTTGGCTGCTTGATTGGATCACAGGCGGGGCGGTGCAGATACCCGAGGGGCCGCTGGTGGGCAGTTACATCATCCTCTTCTGCATGGGTCTGTTTAATCTCGCGATGGGTTGCCTCGCCTCGGCGCTGACCTCGAATCAAATCATCGCCGCCGTCGTGTCCTTCACCATGTGCTTGATGCATTTCCTGCTCAGCGTCTTCATGCAAGTGGGGCGCAACATCCCCGAGCGCTTCATTGATGGGGTCAACTATATCTCCTCGTCGGATCATATTCGCACGTTCACGGCTGGGCTTTTGGACAGTCGTCCGGTGGTCTATTACATCAGCCTCGCGCTGCTTTTCATCGCCTTCACCCACCAGGTCGTGGAGTTCCGGCGGTGGAAGCCTTAGTTGCCCCTTTCTCTCTCTCATGTCTTCCCCCCATACTCCCCATGTGCTTGGCCGCTTTGGCATTGCCTTCAACGTGCTGGCGCAGGTGCTACTGAGTCTCGCGCTTTTTGTCGGGATCAACTACCTCAGCTATCAGCACTTCCAGCGCTGGGATCTCAGCTCGAATGAAGATTTCACGCTCAGTTCTTCGTCGCTCAATAGCTTGCGCAAGCTGGGCAAAGATGTCGAGATCACCGTCATTTTCACCCGTGGATCCAAGCTCTACGAGCAACTGCAAGCGCTCACCGAGGAGTATCGGCGCAATGGCAAGAACCGTATCAAAGTCGATTTCGTGGATCCCACTCGCGACCATGAACGCGCTGAAGATCTGAAGTTGAAGAACAAGTTCAGCATCACGCAGAGCGGTATCTTGGTGAAGGCGAACAAGCGCAGCCGCTTCATCCCCGAGCAGGAACTCATCATCGCGTCGCCTGGGCCGGATAAGGACCATCCGATGCTCGACTTCCGGGGTGAGGATGCGCTGACTTCCACCATCGAGAGCCTCATCGCAGGTGAACCCCGCAAGTTTTACTTCATCACGGGCAAGGGCTCGCGAGCCGAGTCGAGTACGTCGGAAATCTTGGAGGCGCTGGTGGATCTCGGCTTGCAGCAGAACTTCGATGTCGCGCCGCTGAATCTCGCCGAGGTGATCGTGGTGCCGCACGATGCCAATGGCTTGCTCTTCATCGGGCCAAAGTATGATCTCTCCACACGCGAGGTCGGTATTCTCACCGAGTATTGGGCGCAAAAAAAAGCGGCGGCGTTGTTCATGCTAGACCCCACAGCAGAGACGCCCCAGCTCGATGCCTTCCTCCAGAATGTGGGCGTCACACCGCGTGGTGATCGCGTGCTGCGGGCAGAAAGTACGAGCGCGGGGCCACGCAAGGAGTTCACCGTGCAGGCCAGCTTTAACGACAAGAGTAACATCACCAAGGCGATCAAAGACGCGACGACCTCCTTCGCCGGGCAGTCTCAGTCGCTCGACTTGCGAATGGCCGATGAAAAGCTGCGCGAGCGCGGCATCATAGTCGTTCCGCTGAGCGTCGCCGCCTCGGATTTCTGGGGCGAGGAGAGTTATCTCGATGATCTACCGCTCGCTGGCGGGCCCAAGGATACTGCGCCGCCGGTCTTCTTAGCCGCTGCCGTGGAGCGCGGTGCGGTGGCCGATGAACGGCTGCGCGTGGACAGTGCGCGGCTCATCGTCATCGGCAATGCGACGCTGCTAGATAAAGACACTCGCCAAGCCGTGAACCAAGATTTCCTCGCCTCAAGTTTGAACTGGATGCTCAGTCGCGAGCGACTCATGGGCATTCCGCCCAAGCGCAAAGCCCTCTACCGCCTGCGCCTCACGGAGCATCAGCGCGAGCTGCTTTTCTGGATCACCGCCTTCGCTGCTCCCGGCCTCGTGCTCGCCATCGGCTTCAGTGTTTGGTCGGCACGCCGAGCTTCCTAAAGCAATCCGCAACTCGTCTCTCGCTACTCATGCGCTCCAGCACCACGCTCCTCCTCACCATCGCGACGGCTGCCGTCGGTTACCTCATTCTGCATACCGACGGTGGCGTCTCCAGCACACGCGAACGCGAGGCCAAGATGCTGCATCCCTTGACGCTTGACCCTCTCCAGATCGACGGCATCGAGATCGAGTCGGGGGAGAGCAGTGTCTTGCTCCAGCTCAAAGATCGAGCCTGGCGCGTGGTCAAGCCTTGGGCTGATCTTGCCGACCCCGAGCATGTGACGGCCATCCTGCAAGCCATGCCCAAGGCCGAGTGGATCGAGCCTTTAAAGCCCAGCGAAATGAAGCCCGCCGCCTGGGAAAACACCGGCTTGAACAAGCCCACGAGTCACATTCGCTACACCAGTGGTGGCGTGTTGCGTGCGGAACTCTGGCTGGGTAATGCATCCGCCATCGAAGGCGCGAGCTACCTGAGTATCCCAGGCGAGAAGCCCGGCGAACGCGCCCATTACGTCGTGCGCACGACGTTGCCGACGCTGCTCAATAAACCCATCGAGCAGTGGCGCGATGGCAAGCTACTGCATGTGCCTGCCGAGACGCTCTCGCGTATTGTGATGAAGAATGGTCATGGGCAGATCGAGCTGGCGAGGGACAAGCCGAAAGCGCCCTGGGATCTGGTGAAACCCCTGCAAACGCATGGTTACAACGAGCGCGTCAATGAACTGGTGGCGACGCTGCTGGATCTGAAAATCGTTTCTTTGATCCCCGCCGCTGGTTTGAAAACCGCACCGCTAGCGGAGGCACTGCACATCACCCTCACCAGCGCGGCGTTGCCTGCTCCGGTGGAGTTGGTCATCGCGCCACCTGCCGATCCAAAAGCGACGCAAACAAGCGCGACCTCATCGCTGCGAAGCTCGGGATTCATCATCAATAGTGAACGTCTCGCCTCCTTGTGGGTGCAGGTGAATGAGGTGCGTGATCCCCATCTCGCCCGCATTGATGCAGAGCTGGTGGATGGGATTCAAGTCACGGGCACGACGGTAAGCGAGGTGGAACTGCGCAAGGATGCCGACCACTGGATGTTGCAGCGCCAGGGGCAATGGGAGCCTGCGAGTGGCGAGCGAGTGGCCAAGGTTATCGCATCGCTGAATGAGGCCCCAGTGCTGGAGTTTGTCTCCGATTCCGCCTCTGATCTGGAGTCCTACGGGTTGTCGATGCCGCTGCTCACCGTGAGGTGGAACGAAGCCCTCGCAACGCCCAAAGAAAAGCCCACGCCAGCGCCTGGAACCGACTTCAGTGCTACTCCTCTGGTGGGCACGTCCACGAGTCTGATGTTTGGCACGAACAAAGAGGGGACGCTGTATGCCAAGTATGAGGGCACGCCCTTCATCTATCGCATTGGCGCGAGCATCTTGAATGCGTTGCCTCGTGATGGCTCACGCTGGAAGGCGCTGAATCCGGTGCGTTTCACTCAATTCGCCCTCAAGCGCATCGCCATCTCGGTGGGCACCGCACCGCCTGTGGTGCTGGATTATAATCCGAGCACGGGAGCATGGGCGGGCAGCACGGCGGGCAAAGATTTGACCTCACTCATCGACCAAGTCAAAGCAGACCAACTCAGTGGAAAACTGGCCTCGTTGCAAGCCCAGGACTGGCTGCAAGACCGCACGGATGGGGCCAAAGCTCTCGCCGTCCCAGCCATCACAATTCAGCTCACCTTATTGACGGATGCGGCGAAGCCCGAGGGGACGACGCGAGTGCTGGCGCTGAATTTCTCTCCCACCCAGCCCGGTGCCGACACGCCGTTTTATTATGGCCGGGTGGAGGGGCAGGCGGATATCTTCCTCTACTCTCGCGATGCGCTGCGCGAGCTGCTGAAGTCGGTGCTGAAGCCCGCGCTGTGAAGCTGGCTACTTCATGATCTCCACGAGCCGCGCCTGCATCTCGGCGACTTTGCTCGGCATTTTTGCGGCGAGGTTGGTCGTCTCGCCGAGGTCGGTCGCTAGGTCGTAGAGCTGCGGCTCATCGGCGTTGCCTGTCTCGTTGCCATTGCCGCCGCGCCCATTGTTTTTGCCTTTTCCTTTGCCAGGGAGGCCGGGGATGTATTTCCACTGGCCCATACGCAGGGAGCGGCGGCTGGCGTCTTCTACCAAATGATCGCGGCCCACGGGCGACAGGCCGAGCAGGGCGGGCAAAATATTGAGGCTGTCGGGTGCGGTGCCTGCGGGTTTTCCAAGTCCGACGAGGGCTCCGAGCGAAGCGATGAAGTCGATCTGGCAGACGAGGGCATCGCTGGTGCCGGGCGTCACATGGCCGGGCCAGCGGACGATGAAGGGCACGCGTGTGCCTGCTTCAAAATTGCTGCCTTTACCACCGCGCAGTGGGCCTGCGGGCTTGTGGTTGCCGAGTGCGGTCACGGCTTGATCTTGGTAGCCGTCATCGAGGACAGGGCCGTTGTCGCTGCTGAGGATGACCAGTGTATCGTCGGCTATGCCTTGTTTTTCCAGGGCAGCGAGGACTTCGCCCACTTGGAAGTCGAACTCCAGCAGGGCATCGCCGCGCGGCCCCATGCCTGATTTGCCAACGAACCGTGCATTCGGCATACGCGGCACATGGATGTCGTGCGTGGCGAAGTAGAGGAAGAAGGGCTGGGCCTTGGACTGCTGCGCGATGAAGGCCACGGCCTTCGTCGCGAGGGTGTCGGCGATGTCTTCATCGACCCAGCGAGCAGCCTTGGCCCCGGCCATGGTGCCGATACGGCTGACGCCGTTCACGATGGTCTGATCATGGCCGTAGCTGTACTTCATTTTGAGCAGTTCGGGGTGGTCGCTGCCACGCGGCTCGCTGCCCACGGGCGACTTGTAGCCGACGGCGAGCGGGTCGCTGGGATCGAGGCCAACGACGCGCTGATTCTCCACAAAGACACACGGTGTCCGGTCGCCTGTGGCGGGGATGAGGAAGCTGTAATCGAAACCCATCTCGCGCGGCCCTGGTTTGATCTCCTTGTTCCAATCCTGGGCACCCGTCTCGCTGCCGAGACCGAGATGCCACTTGCCCACGGCTGCTGTTTTGTAGCCTGCCTTTTGCAGCATGGCAGGCAGAGAATAACTGCCGGGTGGAATAATGAGCGCTGCGTCACCGGGTAGGATGCCTGTGCCCTTTTTGCGCCAGGGATACTCGCCCGTCATCAGGGCATAACGTGTGGGCGTGCAGGTGGCTGCGGCGCAGTGGGCATCGGTGAAGCGTAGGCCCTGGGCGGCGAGTTTATCGACATGCGGGGTCGCGGCCCGATGGGCACCGTAACAACTGAAGTCGCCGTAACCGATGTCGTCGGCGAGGATGACGATGATGTTGGGTTTGGTGCTGGCCGCAGAGGCGAGCGCGGAGAGCGAGAGTAGGGCGAGGTAGATGAGGGAGCGCATGGCGGAATTGGCTGGGCAGTGAGAACAACAGAAACTCGTCTTTCTGTCTCGAAAATTTCCGCCATGATCGCCGCCACAAATGGCAAAGGGATTCCCATGGCGCTTCGGCTTCTACTTCGTGTTGGCGACTTATCTAGTGGCCGACATGGTGGTTTACCGTGGCCCGCTGCACCAGCGCCTCGCTGGCGGGCAGTCGCTCTGGGGCGGCACGGGCAGGGCCGCAGTGGCAGCCACCGTTTATGGTCAGCCGATCACGCGGCTGATGCTGGAGCAAGCGATGCGAGACCACCTGTGGCGGCGCGGTGAGGCCTGGGAGAAGCTCTCGCCCACGGCACAGGAGCAGACGCGCACACTGGTGCTGGAACAGATGATCAATGCGCGGCTGATCCATGCGAACCGCACCATGAATGGGCTGAAGGTCACGCCGAGTGCCGCCGTCACTCGCGAGGAGTTGCAGCGCTTTATCCAGCAGTTCGAGTTGGGTGTGGGCGAGTACTCAAGGCGGCGCGGGCTGCATCACCTCACCGAAGCGCAGCTCTACGAACAGATGCGCGAGGCGAATGAAGACGCCGCGTGGGTGGAGGAAAAGATCGCCGCTCGTGTGGATGAAGTGGATGAAAAAGCCGCTCGCGAATGGCTTGCTGAGCACGGCGAAGCGTCGCAGATGCCGGAACGCTGGCGAGCGGCGCATCTATTTCTCTCCAGCCATAACCCCATAAAGGACGCGGCTGGCAAAGTCATAGGTGAGGCGGATCGCGAGGCTGAAATCAGGCTGCTGCATGGTCAGTTGACGACGGGTCAATTCACCTTTGAGGCGCTCACGGCAAAGGTTTCAGAAGATGATCGAACCAAGCTCGCCGGCGGCGATCTAGGTTGGTTCAGCGCCGCACGAATGCCGACGGATTTCATCGCTGCGCTGCGAGCGCTGAAGCTCGGTGCTCTGAGTGCGCCAGTGAAAACCAAGCTCGGCTGGCACATCATCCGTGTGGTGGAGCACAAGGCTGCCGAAGCGAATACCAATGCTGTGAACGAGGTGCTGGCCATGCTGAAAAATCAGCGCCGCGAAGCCGCTGTGCTGGCCCTTATCGCCGAGCTACGTAATGAGGCGGTGAAGGGGGCGATCTTTGTACGCCGATATGCTGCGGTGATCGAGCAGACGGTGGGGGCAACGCCTGTCCGATAGAGCACTACTGGGCTAGCGCACCACCTTCGCATCGCCGCCCTGCGCTAGCCTTTGCACCTCGGCCAGCGTCGCCATGCTGGTATCGCCGGGAGTGCTCATGGCGAGGGCACCGTGGGCGGCTCCGAGGTCGAGGGCGAGCTGCGCGGGCTGGCCCGTGATGAGGCCGTAGATGAGGCCGCCGACGAAGCCATCGCCGCCACCGATGCGGTCGAGGATGTCGAGCCGGGGGTAATTTTTTGCCCGCAGGAATTGGCCGTCGATCATCGCGCAGGCGCTCCAGTCGTTGTTGGAAGCCGAATGCACGCGGCGCAGTGTCGCGGCCACGGCGCTGATGTTGGGATAGCGAGCGAGCATTCCCTCCATGCCTGTGCGCAGCGCGGTGGCTTGCTCGGCGAAGATGTCGCTGGGATCATTGTTGCTCGGCGAGCCGCTGGGCTCGTGGTCGGTAAGCACACCGATCATCACATCAACGTAGGGCGCGAGGGTGTGATTGACCGCTTGCGCAGCGGCGAAGCCACCACGCTCCTGCCACAGCGAGGGGCGGTAGTTGAGGTCGTACGAAACGATGACGCCGTGGCGTTTCGCCGCTTGGCAGGCTTCGATAGCCAGCGCGGTGGTCGTCTCGCTGAGGCCCGCGAGGATGCCGCCTGTGTGAAGCCAGCGCACGCCTTGCTGGCCAAAAATCTCATCCCAGTCGAAATCGCCCGGCTTCATTTGCGATGCCGCGCTGTGGCCGCGATCCACGCAGCCCTTGGCCCCACGGATGCCGTAGCCGCGCTCGGTGAAGTTGATCGGGTTGCGCACACGTTTGCCCATGCCGTCGTAGGGCACCCACTTCATCAGCGAGGTATCCACGCCGCCTTGCAGGATAAGGTCTTCCAGCAAGCGCCCGATTTCATTGTCGGCGATGGCACCGAGTAGGCCCGTCCTCATGCCAAAGCAGCGCCGCAGCCCGCGTGCGACGTTGTATTCACCGCCGCCCTCCCAGGCATTGAATTGCCGCGAGGTGCGAATGCGGCTTTCGCCAGGATCGAGGCGCAGCAGCACTTCGCCAAGGGCGAGGAGGTCAAAACGGCAGTCGGTGGCGGAGCGGAGAGTTAGCGGCATAAGAGAGCCGCGAGTGAAGCACGCTGCGGCATATCCCGAAACTCAAATTCTTGAACTCACCCTTTTGGGTAATGATGGTATTCGAGAACCCAGTCTTGGCAAAGCTTGTCCGGTGGTGCTAGTCTCTCATTATGACTGC
Organism: Verrucomicrobiota bacterium; assembly: GCA_031411235.1. GTDB lineage: Bacteria > Verrucomicrobiota > Verrucomicrobiia > Verrucomicrobiales > Verrucomicrobiaceae > JANOAR01. Next base: position 31,397 of record JANOAR010000010.1, read on the forward strand.
GACTGCCGAGCTTCCCATTTTACCAAGGCTACATCGAGAAATCGACGATCTCGATGCTGTCGAGTTGATCGCTGTGCAGAGGGTGATTGCGCGTCTGAAAATGGTGCGCAGTTTGGAAAAGCTGAATGGTCTGGCAGACGCACGGGCAACCTCTGTATCGGATGCAGAAATTTCTGCTTGGGTAACGGAGGTGCGTCAGCAGCGTAGAGCGGGCGCGTGATCGTCTGTGTCGATACCAATGTGTTCATCGGCAGTTTTGGGCGCAGGGCTCGCTGGCGAGCCATTGCCGATGCACTTGTGGATGGTGTTCTCGAACTCGCTGTGACCACTTCCATTCTGCTAGAGTATGAAGAAATCGCCCAGCGATTGTATGGAGATGCCTTCAGGGAAGAACTCAGCGCTTTCATCGGCTTTGCAGACATGGCGGGACAAGTCATTGAGGTTGAGCCTAGTTTCCGCTTTCGTACAATCACAGGTGATCCTGATGACGATGCCTTCGCGGACTGTGCAATCATTGCCAATGCCAGTTATATCATCACCGAGGATCGGCATTTTAAAGCCATGTTGGGTCTCGGATACCGCCCGCAGCCGATTAGCCCGTCAGAATTTATTGAGCGCATACTCCCCACTCTCTTGGGGTAGTTCATCCATTGCCCTGTAATCCTATGCAGCGTGGGCAAGCCTTGTGGCAAGATGCTTGCCCATCTGTGCGTAGCGAATTGCACAATGCCACGTTTTTGCCTTTTCGTTTTCCTCTTCACGTCTGCGCTTCACGCCGCCGCGCCGATCAATTTCAGCCGCGAGATCAGGCCCATCCTCTCGGAGAACTGCTTCACCTGCCACGGGCCTGATGACAAAAAACGTGAGGCCGAGTTGCGCTTCGACGATGAGGCTAGCGCGAAAAAAATGACCGATGGCGTGGCTGCCATCGTGCCGGGTCATCCTGAGAAAAGTACGTTGCTCGACCGCATCGCTTCCACTGATCCCGATGAAGTGATGCCACCGCCAAAGATGCACAAAAAGGTGACGCCGCAGCAGGTTGTGCTGCTCACCGAGTGGATCAAGCAAGGCGCGAAATGGGGCAAGCACTGGAGCTATGAGAAGGTCGTGCGACCTGCGGTGCCGAAGTCTGCCAGCCTCAATCCCATCGACGTCTTCCTCCTCGCTCGCCTGCAAAAGGAGAAACTGTTGCCCTCGCCCGCAGCCGATCCTGCTACGCTCATTCGCCGTGCCACGCTTGATCTCACTGGCTTGCCGCCCACGCCTGCGGAGGTGAATGCCTTCGTCGCTGCGTGTTCCCCGGCTGAGGATTTGAAATCTCAAATTACAGATTTCAAATCAAGGGCATGGAGCGCTTTGATTGAGCGCTTGTTAGCCCGCCCGGCCTACGGCGAGCACTGGGCTCGCGAGTGGCTCGATCTCGCTCGTTACGCCGACAGTGCAGGTTATCCCAGCGATCCGGGGCGCGAGATATGGGCCTATCGCGATTGGGTGGTTCGCGCTCTGAATTCGAACATGCCGTTCGATGAATTCACCATCGAACAACTCGCGGGCGATCTGTTGCCCAGCCCTTCGGACGATCAGCTCACTGCCACCGCCTTCCATCGCAACACGATGACACAGAACGAAGGCGGTACGAGTGATGAGGAGTTTCGCAATGCCGCCATCATCGACCGCGTGAATACCACGATGGCCGTGTGGATGGGCACCACGATGGCCTGTGCCCAGTGCCACACGCACAAGTACGACCCCATCACCATCAGCGAATACTTCCAGTTCTATGCCTTCCTGAACCAAAGCGCTGATGCCGATAAAAGGGATGAGTCGCCGCTGCACGAATTGTGGCAGCCAGGGCAAAAGGAGCATCTGGCTAAGCTGAAAGCCGAGGCCGCAGCCGCCAGCGCAGTCTTTGCCAATCCCGATCCCCAATGGCTCGCAGGACTGGAAAAATGGGCCTCGGCAAAGCACCCTGAACTTGATGCCCTCAAGCCCAAACCCAGCGCTGTGATCGCCGCGCTCGCGGTTCCATTGGCCAATCGCAAGCCTGCGCAAACCCAGGAAATCCAAGACTACTACCTGCGCAATGTCGCCCCAGAGACCAAGGCCCAGCGCGACAAACTTAGCGCTTTGACCAAGCAGGTGGACGCCGTGAAACCACTGACGGTGCCCATCATGGCGGACTTGGAAGCCAAGGCTCGACGCAAGACCAACATCCAGCTCCGAGGCAACTGGCAGGCGCTTGGCGATGAGGTCAACGAAGGTACCCCAGCGGTCTTTCCCGCACTACCTGCGGGCGCTGTGCGCAATCGCCTGACGCTGGCCCAGTGGATCGTCAGCCGCGACAACCCGCTGACCGCTCGTGTGACCGTGAACCGCTTGTGGGAGTCCATCTTTGGCTACGGCATCGTGCGGAGCAGTGAAGAATTCGGTAGCCAGGGCGACCTGCCCTTTCATCCCGAGCTGCTCGACTGGCTCGCGGCTGAGCTTATGGACAGCGGCTGGGACATGAAACACATGCTGAAGCTCATGCTCACTACGCAAGCCTACCGCCAGGACTCGCACAGCAGCGCAGCAATGAACGAGCGCGATCCCGACAACCGCCTGCTCGCGCGTGGCCCGCGTTTTCGCCCCACGGGCGAGCTGCTGCGCGACCAAGCCCTCGCCGTCAGCGGGCTGCTGAGCCCCAAACTCTATGGCAAGCCCGTGCGCCCGCTGCGGCCCAGCCTGGGGCTTAGCACAGCTTTTGGCGGCAGCCAGGATTGGGTCACCAGCGAGGGCACGGAGAAGCATCGCCGCAGCCTCTACACTGAGATCAAACGCAACAGCCCCTACCCAAGTTTTAGCACCTTCGACGCGCCCAACAGGGAGGTGTGCAACATCCGCCGGGGCCGCACCAACACCCCGTTGCAAGCCTTCGTCACCCTCAACGATCCCGTCTTCATCGAGGCCAACCAAGCGCTCGCACGACGCATCGTCAGCGAAGGGGCAGGGGACATCGCCTCGCGCCTGAGCTTTGTGTTTAAACTCTGTTTGTCCCGTGAGCCCAGCGCCAAGGAAGCCGCCGCGCTAACGAAGCTGCACCATGAAGCGCTGGCGAGCTACAAAACCGACGCCGCAAGCGCCACCGCAATGGCCACCGATCCGCTCGGCCCCGCGCCAAAAGGGGCTGACATCGCCGAACTCGCTGCGTGGACAACGGTGGCGAATGTGGTGATGAATTTGGATGAGTTCGTGATGCGAAGGTAGGCAAAGTGGAGCGAACTTGGAAGCTCGCTCTACATCCGCTTCACAGCCCGAGATCACTCACCGCGAGACTCTCGCCAGGAAAGCACGCGAGGGGAATGAGATCGCCTGCGCGATACTCTTTGGCACTGAGGTATTTGGCACCATCAGGCTGTGAAAAAAGCGTGACGCAGCCGTCATTCACATCGACCAACCATGCCTCGGGAATATCGGCGGCAGCGAACAGCGGTATCTTCGCCGTGCGATCATAGGCGAGGCTGCTATCGGCGACTTCGATGACGAGTAGTACTTCGTGGGGCTGTGGGTTGCTCTTGGAATAGAAGTCCGCGCGTGGTTTTAAAAGTGCTACATCGGGCTCAGGCTGAGAGTAGTCGTTGAGGGCGATAGAGTTTTTAACGGAGACCACTGCGCGGTCACCCAGAAGAGCGCATAAGTGGTTGAGTCGATTAACAACTCCATTGTGGCGGGAACCAGTGGGCATCTTTTCAAAGATGAAGCCGTTGATGAGTTCAACGTGGTCATATTTGGTTAGAATTCCCTTATCGATCATAGCTTCGTAGAGCTTGCGCGAGATGAGTCGTGGCGCGGGACGTTCGGCGGGCTGTGGCAGGTTGGCGACCATGTGCTGAGTTTAACTCAAGCTGAGTGGGCATTGCAAGGCGGGGATGCTGGTTGGAATGTCGGCAAGTCTCGCGACGTAGCTTACACCAAGCCCTATGAACCCCATCCTCCACGACAGCCTCCAACTCACCACGCGCCGCCAGTTTCTCAACAGCGCGGGGCAGTTCAGTCTCGGGGCCATCGCGTTGCACGCGATGAAAAATGAGGCGGCAGGTGATGTGCCATCCACGAATCCACTCGCGGCTCGTCGCCCTCAATTCCCAGCCAAGGCGAAGCGCGTCATTTACCTGCACATGTCGGGGGCACCGCCCCATTTGGACATCTTCGACTACAAGCCCGAGCTGGTGAAACGCAGTGGCCAGGATTGCCCCGACTCGATTTTAAAAGGTCGGCGCTTTGCCTTCACCACGGGCGTGCCGAAGCTCATGGGCACACCGCGCACCTTCCAGCGCTATGGCAAGGCGGGCCTGTGGATGAGTGATGCGGTGCCGAACTTCCACACCATTGCCGATGAGATCACGACAGTGCGCTCGATGTACACCGATCAGTTCAATCACGCGCCCGCCGAGCTGCTGCTCTTCACCGGGCACATCCGCCAGGGGCGGCCTTCGATGGGGGCGTGGGCCACGTATGGCTTGGGCACGGAGAACCAGGATTTGCCGGGCTTCGTGACGCTGATCTCCAGTGGCGTGCAGCCCAGTGGTGGGCAGGGGTGCTGGGGCAGCGGCTTCATCCCCTCGGTGTATCAGGGCGTGCAGTGCCGCAGCAAGGGTGATCCCGTTTTGTATGCCTCAAATCCGCCGGGCATGGATCGTGCGATGCGCCGTCGCACGCTCGATGCTTTGAAGGAAATCAACGAGCTGGAAGCCGCAGAACTGGGGCATCCTGAGACCATCACCCGCATCGCGCAGTACGAGCTGGCGTATCGGATGCAGATGAGTGTGCCCGAGGTGATGGACATCTCGAAGGAGCCGCAGCATGTCATCGACGATTACGGCGCTAAGCCGGGCGAGGCGAGCTTCGCCAACAACTGCCTGCTCGCGCGCCGACTTATCGAGCAGGGCGTGCGCTTTGTGAACCTCTTCGACTGGGGCTGGGACTTCCACGGCACCGGGCCGAAGGAAGACATCCGCGATGGTTTGACGGCGAAAATGGCCGTCACCGACAAGCCCGTCGCGGCGCTGATCAAAGACCTCAAGCAACGTGGCTTGCTAGACGATACGCTGGTGATCTGGGGCGGCGAATTTGGCCGCACGCCCTTCCGCGAAGGCCGCACCGCTGCGAGCCAAGTGCTGGGCCGCGATCACTACCCGGACTGCTACACGATCTTCATGGCAGGCGGTGGGGTGAAGGCGGGCTTCGACTACGGGAGCACGGATGAACTGGGCTTCAGCATCGCAGAGAACAAAGTCCACGTTCACGATTTCCAGGCCACCGTGATGCACTTGCTGGGCTTTGATCACGAGCGCCTGACGTATCGTTTCCAAGGCCGGGACTATCGCCTGACGGACATCCACGGGCAGGTGGTGAAGGACATCCTGGTGTGAGGTTGCTCTGCTGCTGCACTACTTCGCCTCGGCAGCTTTTTTCGCAGCTTCAGCCTTGGCTTTCTGGCGCTCGGTTTTCTTGGCTTTTTGCTCTTCTGCGCTCATGGCTTTGCCCTTGCCTGCCTTCTTCTTTTTATCCCCGCCCTCGCCTTCACCATCGTTTGTCCGTGGCAGCTCAGCGGCATTGTCCTTCGGCAGCCACTTGGCGAGATCCGCTTTGATCGCGGCTTGAGCGGGATCCTTGGCGAGATTCTTCCACTCGTAGGGATCGGTGTCGTGGTTGTATAGCTCCTCGTCGCCATTGGCATAGTGGATATAGCGCCATGTTTCGGTGCGGATGCTGTGGTTGTTTTGGTGAAAAGTGGTGATCGCTGGCGTGGCCCAGGCTGCTTGCGCATTGGCCAGTAGCGGGCGCATGATCGGGCCAGTGGCGTGAGCTGGAATCGGCAGCCCCGCGAGGTCGCAGAGTGTGGGGAAGATGCTGGTGTAATCCACTGGGCGCTCGCACACGCTGCCTGCCTTGGTGACGCCTGGCACCACCCAGATGAAGGGCGTGCGCGTGGCTTCCTCCCAGAGTGCGAACTTCCGCCAATGCTCCTTCTCACCGAGGTGCCAGCCGTGATCGCCCCAGAAGCAGATGATCGTATTGTCCTTCACTGGCGAGGCATCATAGGCATCGAGCACGCGGCCCACTTGGCCATCGAGAAAGGCAATCGCGGCGAGGTAACCTTGCACCGCTTCCTTCCATCGGCCCGAGGCCAGCATCGCGGCGTGGTCGCCATCGGGCTTGGCCATTTTAATTCCCGCAGGCGGTACATCGGCGAGGTCGCTGGGCTCTGTGGGCGGGAGCTGGATGGTCTCCAGGGGGAACAGGTCATAGTATTTCTGCGGCACGTTCCAGGGCATGTGTGGTTTGTGGAAGCCGATGGCGACGAAGAAGGGCTTGTCGTGCTTTTTGCGCAGGTGCTCGATGCCGTAGTTCGCCGTCTTGTAGTCCACCATGTCGGCATCTGCGCAGTCCAACGGGGCAAACTTGATGCCGCCCACACCATCGTTTTTTGCCTGTGGCGAGAGCTTCTTTGGGTCGCCGCCTTTGTCGTTAAGGTAGTCCGTCCACTCGCCCTCGCGGTGGGCACTGGCGTGGTAAATTTTGCCCGCGCCGAAGACATCATAGCCACCCTTCAAGAACTGCGTCGTCAACGTCTGCTCCTTTGGAATGATGGGCATCCAGTTCTGCCCATTGTCATACACGCCCGTCTGCCCAGGCCGCAGACCGCTCATCAGCGAGGCCCGCGAGGGATTGCAAACGGGGGCGCTGCAATTCGCCCGCGTGAAGGTGACACCCATCTTCGCCAGACGATCCAGGTTGGGCGTCTTGGTCTGTGGATTGCGCCCCAGATGCCCGACCCAGTGGTTGAGATCATCGACAGCGATGAAGAGCACATTGGGCTTTGACGGCGCATCCGCAGCGTGGGCTGAGAGCGGAAGCAGAAGTGCGGCGAGCAGGGAGAGGAACGGGAGATTTTTCATCCCGATGAAGACGCGGTGAAGTTGGGAATCTTAACGCGAAACGTTGCAGCGAAGAACGCACATGCCGCATTCACCCCAGGCTAATTCTTTCCAGTTAAATGCCGCAATTTGCGCAACAACCTCATGAGCAGCCATAGCCCTACTAGCCCGATAACCCACCAAGCTGCGGAACGAACACTGCCAATAGCTCGTCCCCACATAATTTGTTGGCGTTCGTTTCGGATCGTTGCTGGAGGCAACCCATAACTCTCAGCGAGATCGAAAATTTGGCTCTTCGGGAAAGTTAAGTCATAAGAGTTGGAGCGTGGGGTGCATTGAGGGCTCTCGCCCCTGTTTACCAACGGGCAAGCGGGTGGCAAAGTGCTGGCCCGCCCATGAAACCTGATGCTCTAAACAGTCTTT
>JANOAR010000011.1:0-14882 GCA_031411235.1 Verrucomicrobiota bacterium
GATTCCGTGCTCGCCGTTGTTCGGCGCGAGCTGCGCAGATACTTCCCCGAGTTGAAGGTCGAGACCGATCAAATCGCCGACCTTCTGAAGAATGACATCCTCAAGCGCGAAGTCATCGAAGGCGACAAGGTCAATGAAGCCGCTGCCCGCATGAAGAAAGCCATGCAGAAGCTAGAGCGAGCCGCTGCCAAGGCTGCATCACAATCCGCCAGCGCGACGCCCAGTAATGAGGAAGTGCCTAGCCTAGCGGAGGAAGAAACTTCGGTCGAGGCCGAGGTGACAGAGATCGAGCTAGAAGTAGCCTAGCAGCGCCTTGAAACGGGTTTTCACGTCCTCCCTTGCATGACGGACAAAAAACCATTCTAGGCTATATTGATTTCTCGGAACTGCGAAAACGCGGGCGACGTGGAAACCCAACTATTTTTGTCTATTTTCACCCTTTCGGCAGTTTTCTTTGTGTTTTTCGGCTCAGCGGCAGCAAAACCCAGCGGCGAACCCTCTCAAGGCGTCGAGACGCTAGAAAACGAGCGCTTTTTCCAGCATCTCCCCCCGTTTCACTGCCGAACAGGGCCGCTTTTTTCGCCCTCCTTCCCCCCCTCCACTCGCTAGCCCTAGTGCCAGGCTGAGAAGATTCCCCCTTGACGCATCGTTGAATATAGCTGGAACCCCGCCGTGAGTATCAGCTCACGACGGGGCCGCAAGACGCCTGGGCTCCGAAGAGCCCCACGCCAAGCGCGAAGGAAACCCAAAACGACAGAAAAGCAAGACCATGAAAACACTAGCCAACGCCACCCGTCACCTCGCCCCGCAGCTCGTCACCGCACAGCGCTCCGTCCAGCGGCACACCGCCCGCCCCCTCAGCCTGCGCCGCGACCTGCTAGCCCGGCTCCCCGCTACGGAGCGCGGCACTCCGTTGCCGCAGCACTCCGCAGCCCCCACCGCCCCTGCGCAGCCCCAGGCTCGCCACGATGGCACCCGCCGCATGACGAACCTCCTCGCCGCGACTGAGCGCCCCGCGCCCGGTCACTACGAGCAACTCGCTGCCCGGCCCCACAGCCTCAGCAGCGAGCCCCCCGTGACCTGGCAGCGCCGCGTCCGTGACCTCACCGTCATGGCCGCAGCCCTCGGCATCGGCCTGGGAGTCGCCATCAGCGGCATCCAGGTGCTCGCCCGCATGATGGGCCACTAGCCTGGTCCGCACTGAGCCCGCCCTCCGCAAGGGGGCGGGCTTTTTCATGCCCATTAGCACACACCGCCTAGCACGCACCCCAGCCAAAGCCTTGCGCTGCAAGCCACGAGCCGCAAAAAGCCCAAATTTGCCAAGGAAGATGTCGCGCGTTCGAATCGCGTCACCCGCTCCAGTTTTAAACTAAAAAACTGGAAGCCAATCCCTCGCAGCGGGAAGACCTTAACTTCAGGTTGCCTGTGCCTGCGTGGCAATTGTCTCGGGAGGACGAAACTACCCATTGCCTCGCATGGGTTTCGTGCCTTTAGCTCGCTGCCATGTTTGTCTGGTCCAAGTTATCCGCATTGCAATGGTCTGACGCCTGGGAGGAGCGCTTCTCGGGCATCGTTGGCGTCACCACCGTCATCACTCAAATCGCAGGTCGCAAGACCATCCGAGTCGAGGTTTTTTGCGACCGCAAAAGTGACGCCATCACCATCCAAAAAGGCTTCGGCGGCAGCGTGCGCGAGATGAAGAAACAAAACTGGGCGGCCATGGCCCCCGAGCCACCTGAACCCGTGAAGGTGCGCGACAAGCTGGTCATTTGCAGTGCTCGCACGGAGAAAGAAATCGCCAAGATCGCGAAGCAGTTCCCAGGCCGTGAAATCATCGCCGTACCTGCCGAGTTAGCCTTTGGCACGGGGCACCATGCCACCACCGCTACGGTGCTGCGACTGCTGGTGGACGAGGCGGAGAAGTGGAAAAAAGAAGGCCGCAAGTGGACGGTGTGCGACCTCGGCTGCGGCACGGGCATCTTGGGCATGGCCGCGTCCAAGCTTGGTGCAACGAAGGTCTGGGGCTGCGACTACGATCCCCAGGCGGTGCGTGTGTCGAAGGAGAACGTGGTGCGCAACAAGGTGTCGCGGGTCACTTTCGCCAAGGCCGATGTGCTCACCTGGGAGCCCAAACAAAAGTATGACTGCGTGGCGGCCAACATCTTCCACGACGTGCTGAATGCCGCCTTCCCCGCCATCCTTCGCGCCGTCGCGGATGATGGCGTGGTCTTCGTCTCCGGCATCCTCAACACGCAGGCCGAGGAGTGCCTGGAGATGGGGCGCAAGGCAGGCCTGGTGTTTGATAAGATCATCACGAAAGGCAAATGGGTCACGGCTCGCGGCACCAAGGCTCGCGCCCAATAGCTGCCGCATTTCACTGAGCAATGGCGACACGGGCGACGTATCATCGCTGCCATGAAACTCTTCTCCAATAGCCTCGCCATCCTTTTCTGTATGCTCACCTCTGCTATCGCCGCTGACCCCGCTTTATACGACATCGCCCTGCAAGACATCGACGGCAAAGCCACCACCCTCAAAGCCCACGAGGGCAAGGTGCTGCTGCTGGTGAATGTCGCTAGCCAATGTGGTGCGACACCGCAGTATGAAAAACTAGAAGCCCTCTACCAAGCTGGCAAAGACAAGGGCCTCGTCGTCTGCGGCTTCCCCTGCAATGACTTCGGCGGGCAGGAGCCTGCGGCTCCAGCGGAGATCAAGACCTTCTGCTCAACGACCTACAAGGTCACATTCCCCATGTTCGACAAGCTCGCGATCCTCGGCGCTACTCCGCATCCGTTGTACGCGGCTCTGACCGGCAAGGATTCGCCAAAACCTGGGCCTGTGGGCTGGAACTTCACCAAATTCCTCATCAGCCGTGAGGGTAAAATCATTGACCGCTTTGATACAGATGTGGAACCCGATGCGCCCGAAGTCCTAGCCGCCATCGACAAGGCCTTGGGCAAATAGTTGCTAGGCACTCCCAAGACACGCCGCAGAAGCGAAACGTGGCCCGCCGTCGAAAAGACCCATGCTGCAAAAGATTCATGCGCTGTCTTTTCGGCGCGTGTGGTTTATCGCAATACAACTCCTGCGCAAGACTGCCCCGCAAGGACAGTTCTTGTTTGCCCGCTTTGCCATTGCTACTGATCACGCTCTGAATGTCTCCCACTACCGAAACCACACTCCGCTTCTCTGGCGAATGGCCCTTTGTTCCCGTTATCGTCGTCGCGCTCGGCCTGGCCTCGCTCATGCTCTGGCTTTACCGGCGCGAGATTCGCTTGCAGAGCAAGGCACTGGCTTGGCTGCCAGCGGTGCTGCGCTCGCTGGCGGTTTTCATCCTGGTGCTCGCCCTTGCGGGGCCAGTGCTGCGGCATGAGACGACGCTGCGCCAACTAGGCCGCGTGGTGATCGCGCTGGATGCGTCGTCGAGCATGAAGCTCACGGATGAGCAAAGCAGCAGCCCCAGCCCTGCGACTTCTGCTGAAAACCGCAAGCCACAAGCCCGCTTCACCCGCGCTCAGGACATCCTCTTCTCTGGCCCGCAGCCGCTTTTGAAAGCCCTCGCTGAGACTTCTGATGTCGAACTGGTGGCCCTGCGCGGTGCCAAAGTTCAGCGCTTGTGGTGGCGACGACAGGGCGGGGCGGACACCTCAGGCGATCTGCCCACGCATCTCGATTTGCAACCCGATGCCGCGACCTCCGACCTCGATGCGGGACTGCGCCAAGCCCTCGGTGCCGCCACGGCGGGCAGTGCGCTGGTGGTGCTGAGTGATGGCCAGCACAATGTGAGTGGCTCGCCCGAGGAGCTGAGCACGGCGCTAAAAACCAGCGCTGTGCCAGTCTTCACGGTGGGCTTTGGCACGGAGGTATCGCCGCCCGATTTATCGGTGGTCGATGTCACGGCACCCGAGGCCGTCTTTACCGAGGAGCGCGTGCTGGGGCGCATCGCGCTGCGCGATTCCATGCCAGCGGGACTGCCCGGCACCGCGCGTATCGAGAGCCAGGGGAAGGTGTTGTGGGAGCAAAACTTCATCACCGATGGCAAAGGCGAGCACAACCTAGACTACGCCTTCATGATGAAGGACATGCCCGCTGCGCCAGCGACCGAGGCGGACAAAAACTTGCGCATGTTCGATGTGACCCTCGGCATCAGTAGCGACAAAGCAGTGCTGGAGAAGACCCGCTCCAACAACACTCGGCAGATCGCCCTGCACCTGCTGAACAAGAAGCGCAAAGTGCTGCTGCTCGATGGCCGCTCGCGCTGGGAGACACGCTACGCCCACACACACTTCGAGCGCGATGAACGCTGGCAAACCAGCATGGCCTTCGACGACTACAAAGACGGTGCCGACAATGCCGTAGCCAAGGCGATGCCCACGACCAAGGACGCCCTTTTCACCTATGACCTCATCGTCATCGGCGACCTCTCGCCCTCGCGGTTGAAGCCCGAGCACATCGACTGGCTGAGCGAGTATGTGGAGCAGCGCGGCGGTGGCCTCATCTTCATCGACGGCTCGCGGGGGCACTTGCGTGAGTGGCTAAAAACCAAGGCCTCAGGCCTCATCCCTATCGCGTGGGAAGGCGACGCCAAAGGCCTCACGGGCCCGTTGAACTGGCAACTCACCGCCAGCGCCGAGCGCACGCCAGCGCTGCGCCTGAGCGATAGCCCGAGTGCCAATGCCGCGCTCTGGCCGACGCTGCCCGCCGCCGCCTGGAGTGCGGCGACCACAGCACTACCAGCGGCCACCACGTTGGTAGTCTTGCGTGATAAAGCCCAACGCGAAGCCCCCGGCCTCGTCTTCCGCCAAGTGGGCGCGGGTGCCGTCCTCTACATGGCCAGCGATGAGTTATGGCGCTGGCGCTTCCAAGTCGCTGATCTCTATCACCAACGCCTGTGGATGCAGTTTGCCGCGTGGATCGCCGCGCCCCCGTTTCAAGCCGAAGGCAAGTCCCTCGCCATCGGCACAGATCACCTGCGCTATGCGGCCTCTGAGCAAGCGGAGATCCGCGTGCGCCTGCGAGACAACGCTGGAAAAATCATCGCCGATGCACACCCGCGTGCCTTCCTGCTGCACGATGGCGAAGAGGCCGCCACCCTAGAATTGGAGGCCGATCCCACCCACAAAGGCGTGTACCGCGCCCAGACGCCGCCATTAAAAGCTGGCTCTTGGCAAGTAGCGGTGGCCGACAGCCCAACGAGCCCACGCAGCGACCTGCGCCTAACCCTGCGCGTCGCGGATACAGGCAACCAAGAGCTTGCCAATCTAACCATGAATCGCCCGCTGCTCGAAGCGATGGCACGCAATACGAATGGCCGCTTCCTGCGCGAAACGGAAGCCGCCGCGCAATTGCCCAGCCTGCTCCAAGCCATCGACAGGAAACAAACCATCACCCGCGAGACAATCCTCTGGAGCAGTTGGTGGTGGTTCGGCGCGGTGATCGTGCTACTCACCGCCGAGTGGCTGCTGCGGAAGCGACTACGCCTCGTGTAGCAACCGTAAGGCAAGTAGCCTCTTTGCGTGAGCAAGGGGTTCTGAGGCCTCGCATTTGGGTGAGAAACGTAGCCTCTTTGCGTGAGCAAGGGGCCAGCCGCTCTGAGGCAATCTAGGCGTAGGCTACTTCAAACTCAGTCGCCGGAACAACCAACCGCCAAGGCCGAGGAACAGTACATTGGGTGCCCACATCAACAAATGCGGAAAGAACTTTGCTTTGTCGTTAAGGGTCTCGGCGAGGATGATGAAGACCAGATAAACAATGGCCGTGAGCAGGCTCAAAATGAAGCCCACGGTCGTCTCGCGGCGCTGCGCGGTAATGGCGAGCGGGATGCCCACAAGACAGAAGGTGAGGCAGGCGAGGGAGAAGGAGTAGCGCTTATTCAGCTCCGTGAGCACGACGGACTTACCTGCGCGATCCAGGGCTTCCCCAGTGACGCTATCGACGCGATTGCTGGCCTCTTGCCACAAGATGGGAGTACTCTTCATGCTGGCATTCACACGCTCGGTTCTGTTCTTCAGCTCAGAGAGCGGGAAGGTCATGCCAGTGTAACCCTGGGCTAACGAATTGATTTTAACGATGGCCCCCAACTCATCCTCCACCACCGACTCAATGTTGGCGTCGTTCATGTGTAGGGTGAAATCCAGCTTGCCGGGCGCTGTCTCGATATGGGCCGTTCTGGCGCGGATGTACTGCTTGCTGCGCGAGCCTTCGAGCTTGACGATTTGTAAGTTTTCCAGCGTGCCGTCATCGCGTCGTTTGCCTGTATAGATGCGATAGCCGGGAAACTTATCGAGCACGCGGCCCTCTTGAAACAAGGCGCTTGGATCACCCGTGGCGACATCAAAAAAGAGCCGCTTGATGCGGTTCTGAGCCTCGGGGGCGATGCTCAGGTTGACCCAAAAGCAGATACCCGAAAGCGCTGCTGCGAGCAGAAAAATGGGCATACAAATGCGCCACATAGGCATCCCCGTCATGCGCAACGAAACGATCTCATTGTCGGCAGACATGCGCCCAAACACCAACAGGATGGCCGTTAAAAACGCCCACGGGATGATGAAAGTGAGCGCGAAAGGAATGACCAAGCCACAAAACTCAATGACCAAGCTGAAGGGCACCTTGGTCTCGCCCATGATGTTGTCGAGCTTCTTGTAAATATTGCCCAACACCATGACCCCCGTGAGCACAACGACCCCCGTCAGCATAGCCGAGCCCACTTGGCGTCCGATGTAGCGGTCGAAGATGCGGAGGATCATGGTCGAGCAGGCTGGTGGGGAGTTAACTCAGCCTATTTTGATGAGGGAGGGGCAGTGCGCACCGGGCACTCTACTTGGTAGCCGCAGGCTTCTTGGCTGCATCGGCAGCGGGTGCTGCGCCTTTGTCGTCGGGTTTGAGCGAGATCGTGGTGGGCCGCTGCATGTCGGGGGAGATGAGCCACTTGGACTTGTCTTTTTCGTCTTGGACGAAGGAGATGAAAACCAACTCAATGATGCGTTGATCGACGACCTCCTGGCTGGTGCGCACGACGAGGTGGGCGATGCTGTCCTCCGCCTCACCAACCACGCCGAGGACATCCACTTTCAATGAGGCTTTTTTTTGTTTAATCAGCTCGGGCGTGGTGCTCGCAGGGTTGTGGAAGTACTTCCGATCGGCCACAAAAAAATCGACTGCCGACATTTTTTCGATGTCGCGGATGTCCTTCACGCCCAGTTGCTCCAGCACAGCGGTTTCGTCGCTCATGGTCGGGGCGCGCTTCAGGCGTTCCAGGGTATCGCGCCGCTTACGTTCGATGGATTCAGGCAGAATCATCTGCGCCGCCGCTTTCCAGTCCTGATCCACGACGCACTCGAAATATTTTTTTACCAGCGCAGCGGTGGGATGCGTGGGGGGGAGATTGCTAGCGGTGGCCATTGTGGGCAACACGGCAAGGGCAAAGCAGGCGAGACGAGCAAGTGGGCTGGGGGCGGGCATGACGGTAATCCTAGCGGGCGGGGGGTGATCGGGAAAGAGATAAAGCAGAAACGGGCGGGCGTGGTTTTAGTCGCGGCACACTAGACCGTCAAATAAGAAGCCCGCGAGCGGCGTTCTTTTACCTTGGATGAGCGGTGGATTTATGGCACAACAGGCTACGCCTCCCTCCCCTCGCCCCTGCCCCTATTTTTTCCAATGCTTGACGACCGCGACTACATGCGACGCCCCACTAGCAGCAGACCTGCCTGGATGGCGAACTGGAACGCTCTGTACACGATCATCGCCCTGAACGTGCTGGTGTTCTTGGCACAGCATTATTTCACCGTAGGCGTCGAGCAGAAACCCAACTTCAAGACGGGTGAATTAGAACTGTTCAGCCTCGGCGGCGTGAGCCTGGATGGCCTGCGTGATGGTCATGTGTGGACACCCTTCACCTACATGTTTGTGCATGGCGGGCTCATGCATCTCCTTGGTAACATGTTGCTCATCGGTTGGGCAGGCTCACGGGTTATTGCCTTGCTCGGGTCGCGGCAGTTCTTGCTCATTTACTTTGGCGGCGGCCTTGTGGGCGCTGCCTTTCAGCTCGTGGTCTCAGGCTTGCAGCACCAGTTCGCGACGCCCATCATCGGGGCTTCGGCCTGCGCCTTTGGCCTGCTATTCGCCCTTGCCGCCATGCTGCCGCATGAGCGCATCACCTTGCTGCTGTATTTCATTATCCCCGTCAACCTACGCCTCTGGACGCTGGCCACGGGTTTGATGGTCATCGAAACCTTCCTCGGCCTCACCTCGGCTTTGTCAAATACGGCGGCGGGGATGTGGGGCGGCATTGCCTACTTTGCTCATGTTGGCGGTGCTCTCGCAGGCTGGTATGTCGTGCGACTGCTCGGCTACGGCGGCAGCCCGATGACCTATGAACGCCTGTGGCGGCAGCAAGCCATCGCCCGCCAACCCAAGCGTCAGCGAGTCAGCAGCGCCGCTCGCCGAGTCCGCGCCGCTACCCCCGAGATGGATATGGACGCCGCTCGCCGCAAGCAACCAGCGACACGTAAAGCCCGCCCCACGCTCTCGATGATTGAGGAAGTGGACGCCGTACTCGATAAAATAAGCATCCACGGCATGAGCAGTCTCTCCGACGAAGAGCGCCGCCTGCTCGACATGGCCAGCCGTGAAATCGCGCAGCGCGATCAAGCCCGCAAAGATAGCGCGAAGCTTTGAAGTATTACGGTGCGTCGCTGCTGGTTGCTGGCTTCAGCCTTTTGACTTGTTCCGCTCATTTGCGCTTTCCAAGCCCGCACCTCCATCTAAAATCCGCGCTCCATTTCCCCAGCTAAACTCAACTAACACACATCCTAAATGAGCAACTACTCGCCCAAACTGCACAACTCCATGTGGCCCGGCCTCGTCGGCAAAGAACCCGGCACCGACCACCCCCCGATCAGCCTCGAACGCATGTTGGAACTCACCGCCAACGCCAGTGTCGATGGGCAAAAATTCGATGGTGTGGACATCTTCCTTTTCCACCCACACACCGACCCCGATGGCAGCGTGGACGACATCAAGCGCATGGCCGACAAGATCGCCGCGAAAGGCCTCAACGTGGGTTCACTCGTCGCCCCCGTATGGCCCGGCACCGTCGGCGGCACCGCTTTCGGTAGCCCTGACGAGCGTGCGAAGTTCGTGCTCGCGGTGAAGAAAGCCTGCCGCATCGCTCGCATCCTCAACGACCACGGCGTGCGCAAGTATGGCGTCATCCGTATCGACGCCGCTGGTGGCCCTGCGGGCTGGCTCGAAGACCCCGCTGGCAACACCAAGCGCACCGCCGAGACCTTCCGCGAAGCGGGCGTGGTGGCAGCAGCCAATGGCGAGCGACTCGCCGCTGAAGGCGAAATCTGCTGGGGCGGTATGCACTCGTGGAAGCACATGGTTGATCTACTGGAACAGACCGGGATGCCCGGCAGCGTTGGCTTCCAGGCCGACCTCGCCCACACCTACCTCTACCTCATGGGCTACAACGCCCCCGAGCACGCCCTGCTCAAGGAAGGCTACAGCGATGGAGAATTCCACGCCGCCTACACCAAGATGACCGACGCTCTGCGCCCCTGGACTATCGACTTCCATGTGGCCCAAAACGACGGCACCGTCCACGGCACAGGTTCACACGACAAGACAGGCCGCCACTGCCAAGCCACCGACCCCAATGGCAAACTCGACATCACGAAAGCCTCGGGCTACTGGCTCAAAGATGCCGCCGCCCGTGGCATCCAGCACATCTGCTGGGACGGCTGCATGTTCCCCAACTCGGTCATCGAGTCTCAGGATACGCACAACGGCATCCTCAAGGCCATGATCGCCGTGCGCGACGCACATGGCTGGTAGAAAGCCGATGGACTGAGTCCAGTGGAAGGATGCTGGAGCGATCCAGCATCCTTTTCTTCATCGGCCTGGGCGCTGCTGCGCTCAGGCTCCGCGACTCAGCCCCGCGAAGTAAACGCGAGCGCTCTCGGCCACGCCATACGAAGTCTCCTGCGGACTGAGGTCATCGGTCTTGATGCGGATGTCGGCGAGGCCTTTGTAGAGGTCGAAGCGTGCGGCCATGAGTCGCTCAAGTTTAGCCTTGGGGTCATCCTCTGCGTTGAGCAAGGGGCGGTCGTAACTATTGAAGGTACGGCGATGCAGGGTGGTGGTGCTCGCGTCGAGCCAGACGACATAGCCGAGGTGCTTCAGCAGCGCGAGATTATGCGACTGGGTGACGATGCCGCCGCCCGTCGCGATGATGTGCCCGCGCCGCCCGAGTAGGCTACGCAGCGCAGCGCTCTCGAGCAGGCGGAAGGCTGCCTCGCCATCGCGTTCAAAGATTTGCGCGATGCTGCAACCTGCCTGCTCAGTGATGAGCGCATCGGTATCGAGGAACTGAAACCCAATCTTCTGCGCGACGATGCGCCCGATGGTGGTCTTGCCACTGCCCATGAGGCCGATGATGACGATGTTGGGGCTGCGCGGGAG
Organism: Verrucomicrobiota bacterium; assembly: GCA_031411235.1. Classification (GTDB taxonomy): domain Bacteria; phylum Verrucomicrobiota; class Verrucomicrobiia; order Verrucomicrobiales; family Verrucomicrobiaceae; genus JANOAR01. Next base: position 10,465 of record JANOAR010000011.1, read on the forward strand.
TTTGCCCGTCTCGCTCTGTACGAGGTCGAGGATGGAGGGCACGAGATGCAAATCGTTGTCGATGGCGCTCTGGTAGCTGGGGTAGAGCGGTGCCCAGCCCGTGGCGAGCAGCTTGGCGTTGCTCACTTGTTTATGCGTCCAGCCGCGCTTGCGATCTTCTTTCGGTGGCACGGCGGGCGGGAGATTTTGGCCGAACTTCAGGCACAGCCACTCATAGGTTTCGCGCTGGGTTTCAGGCGTGCTGTCGGCGATGTTGTAGATGCCGCTGGCCTGGGTTTGCAAGAGATGCGCGAGGGCGCTGGCAGCGTCGTCACGATGAATTTGGTTGATGCAGCGCCCCTGGGCTGCATTGCCCTCGATGCTGGCTTTACCTTCGAGCAGGTTCTTCAAAACAAAGCTGCGCCCAGGGCCATAGATGCCTGCGAGCCGCGCGACGATACCACCACGCGCCAGCACCAACGCCTCTGTCGAACGAAGGATGCGGCCTGTATCGCGCTCGGGCTCAGCAGGGCTCGTCTCGGTGACGACGCTGCCATCTACTTGCGGATACACACTGCTGCTGCTGGTGAACACCAAGCGGGCGTTGGGGAAGGTAGCAGCGAGATGCGCCATGCCCTGCTGATACACCGCGCGATAGACTTCGGCTCCGCCGCGACTGGAGCTAGCGCAGTGGACGACCGTGTCGATGGGCTCACCAGCGAGGGCTTGCACCGCAACGGCATCGCTGATGTCGCAAGCCGCCACGCGCCAGGGTTTTATAGCACCCAGTCGTGCCGCCGAATCAGGCGAGTGAGTGAGCCCCAGCACCCGATGCCCAGCCGCATGAAGTAGGTCAGCCAAAGGCTCGCCGATGTAACCACAACCTGCGATAAGGATCATACTTGGCTCAACTCCAGGCATCGTTGTTTTGGATATTGGTCATTCCTAATTCCTAATTCCTAATTTCTGCGCTTCGCCCGGTAGTAGTTGATCAGCCCCTGCGCGACACCCTCAGCGTAGTCGTCGATGATGCTCGGCATGAGTCGGCCATTGACCAACGTGCGCCCCGCATACTGGCCTAGCCGCATTCGATTATAGGTCTCTTGGTTGTTCATCACATAAGGCTCCAAGTAGATGACGGGGCAGCGATACAGGCGGTTGGCCAGGAGATTGCGAGCATAAACATAGGGCGTGCTGCCGACGTGGCGGGCCTGCCCCTGGGTGTAGATGTAAGGGTCGAGTCGAGTGGCGGTGGCCATGCCTTTGGCGACCTCTTCAGCGAGCGGCAGTTCTTCATCGACGACGCGGCTAAAGAGGCGCTGAAGCATCTCGTAGCGCACATCCTGGAGTTGCAGTTCATCGGGCGCGTAGCAGCCATTGATGAGGGTGTGGAAATGATTCACCGGTGAGTACTGCGGCGCTGTGGCGTTGCCCCAAGGCTCCGCATTAAAATGAAGGCAGAGCACGAGATCTGGCTTGAGCACTTCATTAACTTTTTTTGCCCGTGCTCGGATCTCGCTGACGCGGTAGAAGAGCTTCTCCGCCTGCCACTGCACGGTGAACATTTTCGCTTGGCCTTCGAGCCCAGCGTAGCTCTCGACGGGCTGCGGCACGCCCAGTTCCGCGAGGGTGCGAATGGCGAGTTCATGGAAGTCCACAGGGCGCGTCGTCGTCACAGGCTCCTCGGTATCGCGGACGAGAAAGACCTGTGCCCCTTCGGCTTCTAGCTTTGTTTTGACCAGCTTCGCCACTTGCAGTGAGGACTCACCCTCCATGATGCGCTCGCCAGTTTGGAAGCTCAGCAAGCGCTCCTCCATGAGTGCATAAGCACCGCCGATGTGCCCTGGGTCGATGGCGATGCGCAGGTCGGAGAGCAAGGCGCGACCTGCGGCAGGCGCGAGTTCCGCAGCCTTGCGCCAGTAGCGCGGCATCGCAGCGGGCTGCTCCGTGGCCTGACGAAATAAGATGCGCTGCGTCGTCGGGGAGATGAGGCCCGTGCTCACCTCCAGCGTGTCGATGCCCTGCTGCCAGGGAGCGGGCAGGCTGCGAGCATCGGAAAAAATCGTCGAGTAGGCATCGTCAAATTCTTTGGCCGTGAGCACCTTCGAGCACGCCTTGGCCAGCGCCGTCCAGTCCATCGTTTCGGCCAAAGGACTGATTTTACCCAGCATCGCGCTAGGGGACGGCACAGGCACCGTGGGCGGTGTCGCCAGTGCTGCGACTGGCGGCGGTGGAGCCACAGGCGTTGATTGCGCCAGCGCCGAGGCCGCCAAAATACATGCCGCAGTGCCGCAAAGGAAGAGTGTGAAGTGTCGATGTGCGAGGCCCATAGGTGCGAGCATAGACTTGCTACTCGCCTGAATCATCCTCTAAGTGGACGACCCGACACATGGACACCGCCGAAGCCCCTCCCCACTCCTCCGCCACAGCCACCGACTCACCCGATACTGCCGCCACCATACGCCTTTTATTTTTAGGCGATGTCGTCGGTGAGCCAGGCCGCAAGGCCGTGGGTGAGTGCCTGCCCAAGATGAAGACCGAGCTGAACGTAGATTTCGCCATCGTCAATGGAGAGAACTCTGCTGCTGGCCGTGGCATCACCCCCAAGCTCTGCATCGGCCTCATGCGCGCGGGAGCCGCCGTGGTGACCACGGGCGATCACATCTGGGATCAAATAGAAATCATCCCCTTTCTCCCCACCGAGCCACGGCTACTGCGCCCGCTGAACTTTCCCGCAGGCACACCCGGCGCAGGCTACGTGGTGCTCGAAACAAAGAAAGGCAAGGTAGCCGTCATCAACCTCATGGGCCGCGTATTCATGCGCGATCACTTGGAAAACCCCTTCACCGTCATCACCGCCGCGATCGAGGAAATACGCCAAGAGACCGAAGTCATCTTTGTCGATTTCCATGCCGAGGCCACCAGTGAAAAGGTGGCGATGGGCTGGCATTTGGACGGCATGGTTTCAGCCGTCGTCGGCACCCACACGCATGTGCCCACCGCCGATGAACGCATCCTACCACTAGGCACCGCCTACCTCAGCGACGCTGGCATGTGCGGCCCCGAGGATTCCATCATCGGCAGCCAGATCGAGCCTGTGCTGGAAAAATTCCACACCCAGATGCCCACACGTTTCGGCATTGGCCGGGGCCGCGTAAGGATCAATGCTGTGCTCATCGAAGTCGAGATCGCCACAGGCCGCGCACTGAGCATCGAGCGTGTGGTGCGGTACTGGAGCGAGGCAGGGATGGCTTAGCTCACATGATCAAGATGCAGCGAATTTGCAGCACGAGATTAAGGAACGAGTTACGGCGCTGGAAACATCGTGAAACTAAGGAAGAGCGCAGCTTTGCGCAGACCTTTATCCGTGCTCACCATCTCCGTCTCGCCAGCTCGCCTAGCGGCGCGATGTGCAGACCGTCATTCGTTCTGAGGAAGATCGGTGGGCTATGCCCAAGGCCGTTAAGCAATGCTGGCACATTTGAAAGCAAAGCGTAGGGAGGCGCAGCAGCACCCAGCGCTCTGTGTTGCGGCGAAGCCCCCGGACTGCGGTGGCAAGTGCTGAGTCTTACCCACATCTCAGAAGATACAGCTTGTACAATGGTTGCAGTGGGTATCTTCAGAGGGGTGTCTTCATTATCTCCAGCAGCGCCTCCAACGTATCCGAACACCTTCCACACCCATGCGCAGCAAGCCTTGGAGGAATTTGGAAGTATTGAACTTGGCGACTTGCGTAGCAACCGGCGCTTGGTTCAGGTCTTCGGCTTGATGCTCAACTCTCCTGGCAAATCCATCCCGCAATGCACGCACAGCGTGGCTGAGGCCAAGGCCTTTTACCGACTGCTCGATCACGACGTAGTCACCGACGAGCGGCTCTTCGACGTGCATTGCAGCAGCGTGCTCAAGCGTGCTCGCGCCAGCGACTGCACGGTGCTGCTCGCCATCCAAGACACCACTACCTGCAACGATGAGACTCACGCATCGGTCAATGGACTGGGCTCCATCTCCAGCAATCCTACGAGTTGCACATCGAGGCCCAACAGCATCGCGACCAAGGCCTCGGGCTGCTCGTACGTTCGCAGCACAATCGCACCCTTGTCGATGAGGAAGCGCAGATGTGGGATCAGCTAGCACAAAGCCCGAGCCTGGGCGGCGTGACGTACAAGCTACCGCGCAGCCAGGGGCAGAAAACACGCGGTGCCAGCCTCCAAGTGCGAGTGCTCCAAGTGCCCATCGCCGTGCCCATCACCGTGCCCGCGCACAAAGCCAAATATCAAAAAATGACCACGCCCGTACAGGCAGTGATCATTGAGTTAAACCCGAACGCCGCGTTTCAACGGTGGTTAGCTTCGGCAAAGCTCGAGTCTCAGGCGGTTTGGCGACGGCGGGACTGTATTGAAGAATACTGAGCCCGCCGTCGCAAAGCCGCATCAGGCCGG
>JANOAR010000012.1:0-23267 GCA_031411235.1 Verrucomicrobiota bacterium
ACATTCTTCCATTGGTCGATCTGCTATCGGGCACGCAGGAGGCTGTTCCAGTCGCCTACACATTGACGCTGAAGATTGGAGCCGTCTCCTTGGTGGGTTTTCTGGGATCGCTCATTGCCCTCATCTGCGCCCACTTGAGCAGAGCCAAGGGTCTGTCCCTCTGAACGCACATAGCCACAAGCTTGGGGCTTGAAATGCAATCGTCTGACAGGGCACGCGGCATTGCAACGTCTTCAGTGGCCTCCATGAAGCCACTCCTCCTCGCCTTCCTTGCCGCTACCGCCGCCCATGCGACGGTGAAATTGCCAGCCATCTTCTCCGACCATGCGGTGCTCCAGCGCCAGGCCAGCGTGCCAGTGTGGGGGTGGGCCGAAAAGGGCGAGGAGGTGAGCGTCAGCATCGCTGGCCAGACGGTGAAGGCCACGGCGGGCGACGATGGCAAATGGATGGCCAAGCTCGCGAACCTGGAGGCGGGCGGCCCCCACACGCTGACCATTACTGGCAGCAGCACTATCGTCATCAATGACGTGCTGGTCGGTGAAGTCTGGCTGGGCAGTGGGCAATCCAACATGGCCATGCAAGTCGGGCGGGCGATGGAGCTGGAGAAGTCGAAGGCCATGGCGAATACGCCGCAGATTCGCCACTTCGCCGAGGCTAGCGGCGGTGCGGATACACCCCAGAGCGAAGGCAAGGGTGCCTGGGTCGTGTGTGCGCCGGAGACGGTGGAGCGGTTTTCTGCGACGGCCTACTTCTTTGGCCGCGAGATCCATCGCGAGTTGAAGGTGCCCGTGGGCCTTATCAACTCCTCCGTCGGCGGCACGCCCATCGAGAGCTGGATCGCTGGCGACAAACAACGCGCGCTGCCCGCGCTGAAGGGCTTCTTTGCCAACAAGCCCGAGGCGCCCTTCGATGCCGAGGCGGCGAAGGCCAAGTATGAAAAAGACCTCGCCGCCTGGAAGGAAGTGGCCAAGGCTGCCCGCGCTGCCAAAAAACCCGCGCCTCGTGCGCCGCAGGATCCCATCGCGCTACGCGCCAAAAAGGGCAACATCGGTGGACTGTTCAATGGCAAGATCGCCCCGCTCATCCCGTACGCGATCCGTGGGGCGCTGTGGTACCAGGGCGAGGCCAATACCTCGGCTGACAAGCCGCCGTACTATGAGCACCAGCTCGCGCTGCTCGTCACCGACTGGCGTGCCAAGTGGGGCTATGAGTTCCCCTTTGCCTGGGCGCAGTTGCCTAACTTCATCCGCCCCGGCGAGGGCTGGCCAGCGGTGCGCGAGGCGATGATGAAAACGCTGCGCCTGCCAAAGACGGGCATGGGCATCAACATCGACATCGGGATGCCCAACAACATCCACCCAACGAACAAACAAGAAGTGGGTCGCCGCCTCTCGCTCTGGGCGCTGGGCACCGTGTATGGCCAGAAGGTCACCGAGACCAGCGGCCCGTTGTTCTCCAAGCATGAAGTGCGCGGCAAGGACATCGTGCTGAGCTTCACCCATGGCGAGGGCTTGAAGGCCAAGGATGGCGCGGCACTGAAGCACTTCGTCATCGCGGGTGCGGACAAACAATGGAAGGACGCGCAGGCTCGCATCGACGGCGGTAACGTCATCGTCTCCAGCGCCGAAGTCGCCGCACCCGCCGCCGTGCGTTACTGCTGGCTGGACAACCCCGAGGCCACTCTCTTCAACGCAGCAGGCTTGCCCGCCTCGCCCTTCCGCACCGACGACTGGGCCATCGACTTCGCGATAGCTCCAGCCTCCCGGGCAGCCAAGCCACGTGCCGCCGCCGCGCCCGCCAGCACCGCCATCCGCGTGGCCTGCATCGGCGATAGCATCACCGCTGGCTCTGGAGCCAAGGATCGCCGCATCGGGCCGTACCCCGCGCAGTTGCAGGTGCTTCTCGGCTCGGGTTACAAGGTGCAAAACTTCGGCGTCGGCGGAGCCACGATGGGCCGCACCGGCGACAAGCCCTATGACAAACAAGCCGCCTACAAAGCTGCGCTCGCCTTCAAGCCCCAGCTCGTCGTCATCAAGCTCGGCACCAATGACAGCAAGGCGCATAATTGGGCCAAGAAGGATGACTTCCTGCCCAGTGCCAAGGCTCTGTTAGCCGCCGTGCGCGAGTCCAATCCCGAGGCAAAAATCTGGCTCTGCCTGCCAGCACCTTGCTTTCCCGGCAACTTTGGCATCACCGACGCCGTCGTGAGCGAGGGCATTATCCCCGCGTTGAAGCAGCTCGCCGAGGAGGAAAAACTCACCACCATCGACCTCTACGCTGCGCTGAAAACCCACGGCGATTATTTCCCCGACAAGGTACATCCCAACGACAACGGTTACCGCATCATCGCCGCCGTCATTGCCAAAGCCTTGACTGGTAAGGAACCGCCGCTCGATCTGCTGCCGACGCTGGAGAAGTGAGCGAAACTTTTCACAAAATGCGGTTGCCCGACTAGAGGCGGGCGGGATAGTCGCGGCCCCTTGCCCCCCAAGCTATGCACATTCCCGCCGACCTTGAAGCCCGTATCGACGAGGCGATAACGCACTACCCTATTTCAAAACGTAGCGCCGTGCTGCCCGTGCTGCACCTGCTGCAAACGCACTTTCGTTACCTCAGCGAAGACGCCGTGACCTGGACAGCGGCCAAGCTTCAGCTTGAGCCGATCCAAGTCCTCGAAGTCGTCACCTTCTACCCTGGCTTCCGCCAAGAAGCGCCCGGCAAAGTCCACATCCGCATTTGTCGCACGCTCTCCTGCGCGATGGCTGGCAGTTATGAGCTGATGGATCAACTCTGTGCCGCAGGGAACATCGACCGCTCCCATCTCTCGCACCACCACCCCATCGCCAAGAGCGCCGACGGGCGCTTCAGCATTGAGTTCGTCGAGTGCCTCGCGAGCTGTGGCTCGGCCCCGGTCTGCCTCGTCGAGGACGATCTGCACGAACGCGTCGATGTCGCCAAGGCGGGCGAGTTGCTGGGCCTATTCGCTTAAACGATACCGCCAACGGGTTATCCTTCATCCTGCCATCTTGCGCCGATGCTCTTCTGCGCTGAAGAAAGAGCTTCTCTATGCGCACCATTCTTTGCTTTGGCGATTCCAACACCTGGGGTTATGACCCCGATCTCACAGCCACCTCTCCCATCCCCGTTCGCTTCCCACCCGAGCAGCGCTGGACGGGCGTCATGGCTCGCGATTTGGGCAACGACTATCGAGTCATCGAAGAGGGGCAGAATGGCCGCACCACCGTGTGGGAAGATCAACTGACGCCGCATCGCAATGGCCGCATTTATTTGCCTGCCTGCCTGGAGTCGCACAAGCCCATCGACATCGTCGTGCTCATGCTCGGCACCAATGATTTGAAGACCATGTTCCATGTGCCTCCAGGCGACATCGCCGCTGGCGTCGGCGTGCTGGTGCGCATGATCCTCGCCAGCGATGCGGGATTGAATGGCCTCGCACCACGCGTCCTCCTGGTCTGCCCGCCCGCCATCGGCGACCTCTCCGGCCTGCCCGAGCTGAATGCCAAGCTAGAGCGAGGCCGGGAGAAATCCCTGGCCCTGCCCAACTACTACCACTCGCTGGCCAACACGCTCGGCGTGGACTTCTTCAACACCCAGTCGCTCGTCATCCCCAGCAAGGTGGATGGCATTCATCTCGATGGCTTCGAGCACATCAATCTCGGCAAAGCCCTCGCCGTAGCCGTGCGCAACATGGGGTGAGAGCGTGCGCTGCCGAGGCAGCGCAGCAGTATCCATCATTGCCGCCACAGCCAGCGCAGCGCCTCGGGCAGGCTTGCGCTCATGCCTTTGCTACCGTGGTAGCACTCACCGAAGTCGAAGCGATAATCATAGCCCATGTACTTCAGCGAGGCGGCCATGTTTTGGTTGGCGATGGGCCAGTTGCCGAAGGGATTATCCAAGTCATTGCGACCATCGAAGAGATAGATGCGGATCGGTTTGCGCTCGGCTTGGCGGATCATCGCGGGATAGACGTGGCCCCCACGCAGATCGACAAAACTGCCCACCCAGGATAGCACTTTGCCAAACTGCTCGGGCCGTTCCCATGCGGCGGTGAAGGCGCAAATGCCGCCGCTGGAGCCGCCGATGATCGCATGTTGAGCAGGGTTGGCGCTCCATTTTAAGCCGTAGCGGCGCTGCACCTCGGGCAGCACTTCTTCGCCCACGAAACGCACGTAAGCGTCGCCCAGCGAGTCGTACTCGAAGCCGCGATTGCCCGCCTTATCGCCAGGTTTTTGGTTCGCCTTGCGACCAGGATCAATGAATACACCCACCGTCACGGGCATGTCGCGTTTAGCGATCAGCGTGTCGGCGACCAGTGTCGCACGCATCTGGCCCTTGGGGTCAGCATGGCGACTGCCATCCTGCCAGACCATCAGCGCAGCGGTGCCATCGGGCTTGTACTGCGATGGGGTGTACACCGTGACTTCGCGAGCCGTACCAGGGAATATCTTGCTCGTGGTGAAGGTGAAAGTCTCCACGCGCCCCTGTGGCACATCCGCCGCAGGCATGGCCTCGGGCGGCATCGCATAGTGCTCCACGCGCGTGGTGCCAGCGAGTAACGTCATGCCGTCGGCCTCGACCTTATACTCGAATTCTGCGAAGTTGGGCATCTCGTGGGTCAGCACTTGCAGCCCCTCGCTACCGATAGGCTGCATGTCGCCGATGAGTACGCCGCGGCTGTCCTTCACCTTCGCGGGTGCCGAGCTGATCACCGCCCAGGCGACGATGGTTTGCTCGACCTTGGCCCCTGCTTTTCCCTGCGTCAGCGCTTGTTTGCCAAAGCAGCGATAGACAAGCTGCGTCATCACCTTCACGTCGCTAAACTTGGCCGTATCCTGCATCGCTGTGGCCAGCTCCTTGGCCCCGACGCCGACCCATGTACCCCCTTGTTTGCCCGCCTTTGGCTGTTGGGCTAGGCACATACCTGCGATGCTAAAAAAGAGACTCAATGCCGCTGCCAAACCTCGGGTAATGCTCATGGGCTGCTGTGAACGCGGAAGGCTCGGAAGAGCTATCGCAAAAAGGCAGATCACGTCGCAAAGCCCACGCAGCGAGTTCTCTCAAAACGCAAAGCCAAAGCCCACGTGCAGCGCCCCCATCGCCTCCCCTTCTCTGCGGTCTAAATTGACCCCATAGTCGATGCGCAACGGCCCAAACGGCAGCCGATAACGCAGCCCCAGACCCGCAGCATAGCGCACGTCTGTGAACTGCGGCAGCACACTCCCGGCATCGGTTGAGAGTGAGCCTGCATCGACGAAGCCAGCGACCTCGAAGTTCTTGAACAGCTCATACGACACCTCGCCGCTGAGCGTCTGCGACTGCGTGCCGCCGAGGTGGGTGCCGTCCAGAGCTTGCGGCCCTAGCTCGCGCTCGGCGAAGCTCCGCACGCCCTTCGCACCGCCGTTGTAAGTGCGCAGCTCGATGGGGATCTCGGTCACAGCTTGGTCGCTGATGAGGCTCGTCATGTGCATACCCACGGCCCCGCGCCACTTCGGCACGATGGGGAAGTAGTAGGCCACGGCTGCCTCCGTGCGGTAGAAGCTGAAGTCAGCCTCATCGCCTACACCGACGCCACTCTCCGCCGTCAGCGAGCCATACCAGCCGCGTGTCGGCGACACCGGATTATCCCGGCCTTCATAGACCGAGGTGAGCCCCAGCGTCGTCAGCCCATAACTCTGCGGGCCTAGCTCCTGCTCCGTTAAAGTCAGCGAGTCCACACTGCTAGCCGCCACAGCGGCAAAGGCAGACAGCGCGAGATGGCTGGTGATATCGCGCGATAACTCCGTGCGCAGGCTGGCGGTTTTTCGCTCATAACCTTCAAACACAAAGGTCTCCGGTTGCAGCGTCACCGTCAGGGAATTCGGCGTGTTGAAGAAGGCTGGGTTCACCCATTTCACACTGCCGATGAAGCCCAACTGCGTGCCCAAGACCTGCACGCGCAGCATCCCGCCACTGTCCCAGAAGTTCACGTTCTTGTATTCCAAGCCCAGCATGAGGCCCAGGAAAGTATCGAAGCCACCCGAGATGCCCAAGCTCTGCGGCTTGCCCTCCACGCCGGCGAAGCGCAGCGCCAATTCATTCTCGCCCGTGGCGATGGGTTCCATCTCCAGCCGCTCGAAGATGCCTGTGTCCAGCACATGGCCGATGCCTAGCTCGGTGCGCTTTGGGTCAAACACACGGCCCACCGTGGGGCGCATGTTGCTCATGATAAGCCGTGTGGCCCCACGCGAAAAAGCCGCGTCGGACTCTATCGTTGCCACCATAAAAAGCGGCCCAGGCTTGGCCACGTAGCGCACTTGAATTTCACGCTGGTCGCCCGCACCGCGCGTCGTTGTGGCCGCCACCGCTGCTTTAAAATAACCCTGCGCCTGCATCACCGCCTCCATGCTGCGCCGAGCGCTCTCGACCTTCGTCTCGCTGTGGGTCTGGCCGTGCAGCCCGGCTATCGCTAGGCGCATCTCCTTCTCGGCACTGGCTGGAGCATCCGCCAGCTCGACCTCGCCGATGTGCCACTGCTCGCCAGGATGCAGCACCAGCGTGATGTCCACCTCGACAGCCTCGCCGCCGTCCTGCGTGGTTGGTGTCTCCACGGCGGCATCTGCGTAGCCCTCGGAGATAAGGTAGCGCAGTAGCAGATCGCTGCCCGCCGCGATCTCCTCGACGACGTAGGGTGTGTGCTTCGCCAGCCTGCCGACACGCTCTCGCGTGGGTCGCAGCAAGTAGCGACGCAGCTCGTCCTCAGCCAGCGCCGGGTTCCCAGGGAAGGCCGTTTTCCCCACCCGCTGCTGCACGCCCTCAGTGATCGCCAGCAGGATGGTGCCGCCCTCAATGGAGTAATCCACCGCTGCATCGCGGTAGCCCTGCTGCTGATACTGCCGCGTGACGAAGAACATCAAATCATCCGCCAGCGCCAGCGATGCTGTCTTGTCATTCGCGAGTGCGAGCTGGTGCGTAAGGGTGTCCTTCACCTCGCTCTCCATCGCCTCCGACACCCCCGTGGCGCGAATGGGTATATCGCCCTCCAGCGACACCTCGCCCCCCAGCGCCGAAGCCACCAGCGACGCCAAGCAAAGCCAGCACCCGGCAGCGCAGCTCAAGCTGCGGGAACGTGCGTTGAGGCATGGTGAGAAATTCATACCCGATCATGCAAGCCAAGCGCCACTTGTCGAGTGCTTCAGCGGCTCATTGGTTCATCGCGTTTGAAAACGGAGCGTTCAGCTTCATAAGCCGAGGCTTAAACTTTGCATCTGTGCTGCCACGTCTGTATGACTTGCCTACTATGCGCTCGATCCTCGCACTCCTTGTCATGCCTTCCATCACCCTCGCCAGCACTCCACCCGTCGCCTATCCCAGCACCAAGAAACTCGACGTCAGTGACGACTACCACGGCACTAAAATCGCTGACCCATACCGCTGGCTGGAAGACGACAACAGCGCTGAAACGAAGGCCTGGGTGGCCGAGCAAAACAAGCTGACGTTCGGTTTCCTCGAAGCCATACCCCAGCGAGCAAAGATCAAAGAGCGCATCGAGACGCTGTGGAATTACGAGCGCTTCGGCCTCCCGTTTGAATACGGCGGGCGCTACTTTTTCAGCCGCAACTCAGGGCTGCAAAACCAGAGTGTCTTCTATGTCGCCGACACGCCCGAGGCCGAGGGCCGCGTGCTGATTGATCCCAACACGATGAGCGAAGATGGCACGGTTTCATTGACCGCCACCGTGCCCAGCGAGGATGGTAAAATGCTGGTCTATGGCACGAGCAAGGCGGGCAGCGATTGGAACACCTTCCGCGTCCGCGATGTGGATAGCGGCAAGGATCTTCCAGACACGCTGGAGTGGGTGAAGTTCAGCGGTGCCTCGTGGGCACACGATGGCAGTGGCTTTTATTATTCGCGGTTTCCAGCTCCGAAAGACGGCACGGCCTTCACCGGCAAGAATGAGCACCAGAAGCTCTATTTTCATAAACTCTGCACCGAGCAAGCTGCGGACACACTCGTGTATGAGCGCCCCGACCACGCCGACTGGGGCATCCACGGCAGCGTCACCGATGATGGCGCGTACCTCATCATCAGCCTCACCGTCGGCACCGACCCACGGAACCGCGTCTTCTACAAAGACCTGCACGCGGCGGATGCGAAGGTCGTCGAGCTGCTCAATGACTTCGACGCAGATTACAGCTTCATCGACAACGTCGGCGCGGTCTTCTACTTCAGCACCGACCTCGATGCCCCGAGGCATCGCGTCATCGCCATCGACACCGCCAAACCCGAGCGTGCCGACTGGCGCGAGATCATCCCGCAGCACGCGGACAAGCTCGACAGCGTCAGCCCCGTGGGCGGCCAGTTACTCTGCGAGTATCTGCATGATGCCAGCTCGCTGGTGCGCGCCTACGACATGAAAGGCGCACTCATTCGCGACATCGAGCTGCCCGGCATCGGCAGCGCGGGAGGCTTCGGCGGACGCCAGACGCATACGCAGTGCTTCTATGCTTTCACCAGCTTCACCACGCCTGGGACGATCTATCGCTACGACATCGCCAGCGGGAAGAGCACCGTGTTTCGCCAGCCCAAGGTGGGCTTCGACGCCACGTCTTTCGAGACGAAGCAGGTCTTCTTCAAAAGCAAAGACGGCACGCGCATTCCCATGTTCCTCGTGGCCAAAAAAGGCATCAAGCTCGATGGCTCAAACCCCACGCTTCTCTATGGCTACGGCGGCTTCAACATCAGCCTGACGCCCAATTTTTCGATGAGCAAAGCCGTGTGGCTGGAGATGGGCGGCGTCTATGCCCTGGCCAATCTGCGCGGTGGTGGTGAGTATGGCGAGGAGTGGCATCAAGCTGGCACCAAGCTGCGCAAACAGAATGTCTTCGATGACTTTATCGGCGCAGCGGAATGGCTCATCAAGGAAGGCTACACGCGCCCCGATAAACTCGCGATCCAGGGCGGCAGCAACGGCGGTCTGCTCGTCGGTGCGTGCCTCGCCCAACGGCCTGAACTCTTTGGCGCAGCGCTGCCCGCCGTCGGCGTCATGGACATGCTGCGCTTCCATACCTTCACCATTGGCTGGGCGTGGAAGAGCGACTACGGCAGCAGCGAAAACGCCGAGGAATGCAAGGCGCTGCTCGCCTACTCTCCGCTGCACAACCTCAAGCCCGGTACCCGCTACCCTGCCACCATGGTAACGACTGCCGACCACGACGACCGCGTGGTGCCTGCGCATAGCTTCAAGTTCGCCGCGACGCTGCAAGCCAGCCAAGCCAAGGACGGCCCGCCCACGCTGATCCGCATCGAGACCAGCGCTGGCCATGGCGCTGGTACAGCGCTGAAGAAGACCATCGAAGAGACCAGCGACGCCTGGGCCTTTTTAGTGAAGGTGCTCGGCATGGAATAAGGCGCGGCGGGCATGGCCCACGGATGATTTTTTGCTGTGCCAGACTCATCCCATCTGCTTACAGTAGGCCGATGCGATTTTCTTTCTTATCGAGCCCTTCTCATGCCCCTCTGCTAGCTCGTAGCCGCCCGCTCGTTTTTGCCTTGTGCCTGCTCGCCATGCCGCTGCGCCGCAGCCTCGCTGAGGAGCATCTCGACCTGACGCAGGGCTACTACCTGGAGGATCATCATCGCGTCGAGGTGTGGAGTTCCGCGCTGTACTGGGAGACGAATGTGATGCCCGACACGGTGCTGCGTTTCCAGGGCATCTATGATGTCGTCTCGGGGGCCTCGCCCACGGGAGCACCGCGCACGCGGCGTACGCGCGAGGTGACCAAGGAAGTCGTCGTCACCACACCTGGTGCCCCCGTCGTCGTCGGCTACAATACCGTCTCGGGGCCAACCGGCAGCGGCGGTGCCAGCACGCCGATTTTTGCCGCACCAGCCACCATGACGGTGCTGCAAACGGAGATCGTGCCCTACGGCAAGCCTTACCTGCCACTGCAAGAGTTTGAAGATCAGCGCCTTGGCTTGAACTTGGAACTTGAGCAACGCCTCGGGGACTGGCTGCTCACGGGCGGCGTGGCTTACGGTTACGAGTCCGACTACGCCGCCCTCGCTGGCACGCTGAAGATCGGGCGCGAACTCAACCACAAAACCACGCTAGTCACCCTGGGTGCCTCTTTGGGACAAGACTGGATACTCAATCCTGAAATCGACGACCGCGAAATCAAAGACACTCTGGAGGGCTTGTTAAGTGTGGCTCAAGTCATCAACACGAAGACCCTGCTCACCCTCAGCGGCACGCTCGGCACGGCCTCGGGTTTCCTCGACGACCAGTACAAATACGCCAGCGTGGACGAAGAAATCATCCGCGAGCAACGCCCCGACACACGCGACCGCCGCATCGTGCATGTGCTGCTGAACCGCACGTTCGATTCATTGAATGGCAGTCTGGAGGGCATGTATCGCTTCTACAACGACACCTATGGCATCGACGCCCAGACCTTCGGCCTCACTTGGTTTCAGCGCTGGGGGAAGCACGTCATCCTCGCGCCCAGCATCCGCTACTACGAGCAAACGGCAGCCGACTTCTATGACACCAGCTTCATCGACAAACCCAAAGTCTTCTCCTCCGACTACCGCCTCGCCAAGCTGGCCAGCATCACCGCTGGCATGAAGATCGTGTGGAAGATCAATGATAGCCTTCAGTTCAGCCTCGCCTATGATCGCTACTCCATGTGGGGCCGCGATGGCAGGACAGATGCCGAGGCCTTCCCGAAAGCCAACATCGTCACCGCTGGCTTCAAGTTATGGTTCTAAGCCGCCAGCCAGTCCTGAGCGCACCGCCGTCCTCGGATCGCACCCTGAGTGCCGAATCCCTCGCCCCGCTGCTCTGGGGCAAGGACGACTGGTGCCAAGCGCACTTCCGCGCCATGGGCACGAGTTGCCAGCTCATCTACCGCCCGCCCTCGCGCAAGCAAGGCATGGCCTTTCGCGATGCCGCGCTCGCGTGGCTCACTGACTTCGAGGCCAAGTACTCGCGCTATCGCGACACCAGCATGATCTCCGCCATCAACCGTGCCGCAGGTGAATCCTGGGTCGAGACTGATGCCGAACTGGATGGCATCTTCGCCCTCTGCGACCACTATCATTGGAGCACAGGCGGCGTCTTTGATCCCAGCTCGCTACCGCTGCTGCGGCTTTGGAGCCATCAAGTCGAGCAGCCCACGGTGCCCAGCGATGCTGCCATCGCCGCTGCTTTAAAACTCGTGGGCTGGAACCGCGTGCAGCGCCAGCCGGGCCGCGTCTATTTGCCCGAGAAAGGCATGGCCATCGACCTCGGCGGCATTGGCAAAGAGTACGCTGTGGATCGTGTGTTCGAGCAGAGCAAGCCCTTCGGCATCACCGACATCATGATCGACTTTGGCCGCGACGTCCGCGCCGCTGGCCAGGCCCCGCAAGGTGGCGCGTGGCGCGTCGGCCTGGAGCATCCCACCGACCCCGAGCGCTGCTGGGGCGGCGTGCAGATATCGCACCGCGCCGTCACCACCAGCGGCGACTACCTGCGCGGCTTCCACAGCGAAGGCCGCTATTACAGCCACATCATCGACCCGCGCACAGGCCGCCCCATCGACAACGGTTGCACCTCCGTCTCCATCATCGCGCCGACTTGCACGGAAGCTGGCGTGCTCTCCACCAGTGCCCTCGTCCTGGGCCGCGAAGAAGGCCTCCGCCTCATCGAGCGTGCCACCCTCGCCCAGGGTTGCCTGTGGCAGGGCGAGACTCGGTATGACACGGGACGCTTCTCCGCTTACATCCTGTAAAATTTATCGCCATGAACCTCTTTCGCCTCTGCCTTCTTCTTGCCCTGTCCCTCTCGCTTTGCCAATGCACTGACGTGCTGCCCTGGCAGCGCGGCAAACTGGCCGACTACACCATGAGGCCCGACCGCGATGTGCTGTCGATGTCGCTCAATGAGCATCTATTTTTCTCACGCGAAGCCGCCTCCGGTGGGCGCGGTATTGGCGGCGGCGGCTGTGGCTGCAATTGAAGCCACACACAGCACTCACCCGATCAAACCCTTGATCACCTGCCCGCCGAACTGGCTGAGCTGTTTGAACCGGCCCGCATGGTAGAAGGTCAGCTTGTGGTCTTCCAGCCCGAGCAGTTTCAACAGCGTCACATGCACATCGCGGACATGGGCGACACCTTCCACGGCGACGGCACCCGTTTCATCCGTTGCACCTATGGTGTGGCCTGCGTTCACGCCGCCGCCGGCGAACCACATATTCATTGCCTTGGCATTGTGATCGCGGCCATACGCCGTGCCATTGCGAACGCCGTTGTCGGGGCTGCGGCCAAACTCGCCACACCAGACGATGAGCGTGCTCTCCAGCAGGCCGCGCTGTTTCAGATCGGCGATGAGCGCGGCGATGGGTTGATCAACCTGACGTACCAGATTGCCATGCGCACGCTCAATGTAGTCGTGGCTGTCCCACGAGCCCGCATAGAGCTGCACGAAACGCACGCCTTGCTCCACCAGCTTTCGCGCGAGCAGGCACTTGCGGCCAAAGGCATCCGTGGGGCTGCTGCCGATGCCATAGAGTTCCTTGGTTTTCGCGTCTTCTTTTTCCAGGTCGATGACGCCGGGCACCTGCATCTGCATACGGTAGGCCAGCTCATAGCTGTCCATGCGCGCAAGCAATTCTTCATGCCAGGGATGCTGCTCGTGGTGCTCATGATTGAGCTTGGCGAGCAGGTCGAGATTCGCGCGCTGATGCTCAGGCGTGATGCCGGGAGGCGGCTGCAAATCCAGGATGGGGCTGCCTTTGGGCCGCAGCGGTGTGCCTTGGAAATTGGCAGGCAGGTAGCCATTGCCCCAGTTCGCCGTGCCGCCCTGCGGGTAGCTGATCTCGGGCAGCACCACGAAGCCCGGCAGATCTTGGTTCATCGAACCCAGGCCATAGGTGACCCATGAGCCGATGGCGGGATCGCCACCGAAGCGGTTGCCACAGTTCATCTGATACATCGCCGTGGGATGATTCACGCTGTCCACCTGGCAGCCTCGATAGAAGCACAACTCATCGGCGACCTTCGCGAGATGCCCCCAGTTCTCCGCCATGTCGGCACCGCTCTGGCCGCACTGGCGGAACTTGAACGGGCTCTGCACGTAGTAGCGTTTGCCGCTCTCCATCGCGGACTTGGTTTTGCCTTCGCGCACGAATTCCTTCAGATGCAGCTTCGTCAGCATCGGCTTGGGATCGAAGGTGTCGATGTGGCTCGGCCCTCCCTCCATCATGAGGAAGATACAGTTGCGTGCCTTGGCCGGAGTCTGCTGCGGCTTGGGCGCGAGCGGGCCTTTCGCTTCTGCGGCGAGCAAGGAGGTGAGTGCGATGCTACCGACGCTTGCGCCCATGCCATAGACGAACTCGCGGCGTGTAGGCGCGTGCAGCGCACGATAGCCGGCACAGGGAAAGAAAGGGGACGTGTTCATGATTCAATACACGTAGGCGAAGCCGTTGCTGTTGAGGATCACCAGGCACACGTCGGCCAAAGCTCGCGTCCGGGCATCGACATTGGCGGGCTGTATATCGGGCACAAAGTCGGCGTTGGCATTGAGCCGCTCGCGGAAGGTGAATTTCTCGCCGGTGTTCTCTTCAACGGCAGCGCGAGTGATCTCGAGTGCGGGCGTTTTTTTGGCAAAGGAAAGCGTGCGCTGACGAGCCAGCATGGTCTGCCAGTGGGCCTGGCAGGCTTGCGATTCTACGGGGCTGGGGGCGCGACCATAGGCGAGCATGAAGACTTGCTGAAGCACCTGAGCATCGTCTGAGGAAGTCTTCAGCACGCGAGCGGCAAGGGCCAGCGCACGGTCGTAGCTGGCCTGTCCATTGAACAAGCTAAAGACCTGCGGCGTGACGGTGGTGGCATCGCGGCGCTCGCAGGAAAAGTCGGGCGCGGGCTCGTTGAAGACCTCCATCATGGGATCGCGCAGGCCGCGAATTTTCAGCGCATACAGGCTGCGACGATGACGCTGCGCGGGCAAAGGATTGGGCACCCAGGCGCTGGCGAAGGTGCCCATGACTTGGCGGGGCTGCATGGCGACTTCGAGATTGATCTCGGGGCGGTTAGGGATACCGCCGAGCGTTGGATTCAGCTCGCCGGTGATCGAGAGCATGGCATCTCGCAGCTCTTCGGCGGTGAGGCGTCGCGGCGTAAAGACAGTGTAGAACGAACTTCCAAGTTCGTTCTCAGGCCGCGTAACATCGCCAAGAGAACGAGCTGGAAAGCTCGTTCTACAATAGGCCTCACTGGTCATAATCAGCCGGTGCATGACTTTGATCGACCAGCCTTTTTCGACCAGCGTCGCAGCCAGCCAATCAAGCAATTCAGGGTGCGTGGGCTTCTTGCCTGTGGAGCCGAAGTTGTTCGGGTTGCCCGCAATGGCCTGACCAAAGTGCCAGAGCCACAGGCGGTTGGCGATGCTGCGCGTGGTCAGTGGATTGGCAGGGCTGGCGATCCAGCGAGCAAGAGCGAGGCGACGGCCTTCAACCTCTGTTGGCAGTTCAGCTTTGAGTTCCGTGGTCTGCGACAAAACGCTGAGCACCCCCGGCGCGACCTTCGTGGTGGGAGAAAAAGGATCGCCGCCACCGAGGATGGCCGTCTCCTCCAGCTCGCCCGCCGTCATGCGATCCGGCGGCATTCGCAGCGGCTGCAACACCGCCACCATCTGCGGCGTGCGGCCATCATAGACGCTGAACGCGTAGGGCTCATAGCGCTCCAGTTCCCACTTCAGCCGCTCAAGTCCCTTGCGGGCTACGCGCTCGCGGCCGTAGTCTTCGGGGCTGAAACCGACGCCCTTGGGTGGCACCTGGGACTCGGGGATGTTCTGTTTTAACAAGCCACCGCGAGCCACGTCGAAGACGCCTTGGAACTCACGCTTGCCCTTCATTTTGCCGCCCTTGGCGATGAAAGCACGCGCATTGGCCACCGCTTTGTCCCAAGTGCTGCGGTCGATTTTTTGCTCGGCAAACCAAGCCTCCGAACCCAGCACATGCACGTCATCGAGCCGGGCGAGTTCTGCAAGATGCTCGA
Source organism: Verrucomicrobiota bacterium (assembly GCA_031411235.1). Taxonomy (GTDB): domain Bacteria; phylum Verrucomicrobiota; class Verrucomicrobiia; order Verrucomicrobiales; family Verrucomicrobiaceae; genus JANOAR01. Next base: position 15,040 of record JANOAR010000012.1, read on the forward strand.
CGCGATGAGCCTCCAGGTAGCGCCGCTCATCGAAGCCTGCGGTGTTCTCGTTTTGCAAAAAGGGAGCCTCGCGCTCGGATAGCTGAGTCGTCGAGAAGCACGCCTGGATGCTGTAATAATCATGCGTGGGCACAGGGTCAAACTTGTGATCATGGCAGCGCGCGCACTGCAACGAATGCGAGAGGAAGGTCTCGCCGACGCTGTTGGTCACGTCATCAAGGAAGCGCTGACGCGCAATCTTTGCCACCTCCATGCTGGTGAGTTCCCAGGGGCCCATGCGAAGGTAGCCGGTGGCAATGAGCATCTCAGATTTGGGATTGCTTTCCTCTGCCATCTCATCGCCCGCGATCTGCTCTTGGATGAACTGGTCGTAGGGTTTGTCATCGTTGAAGGCGCGCACCACATAGTCGCGGTAGCGCCAGGCGTTGCCACGCTCGTAGTCGTTGGCGAAGCCGGAGGTGTCGGCGTAGCGCACCACATCAAGCCAATGCCGCGCCCAGTGCTCGCCGTAATGGGGCGATGCCAGCAGTCGATTGACGAGCACCTCGAAGGCTTTGTCATCCGGTAGCGGATCATTCACGAAAGCCTCGATCTCCTCCGGCTTCGGTGGCAGGCCGATGATGTCAAAAGTCGCGCGGCGAATCAACGTGCGACGATCCGCACGCGGCGCTGGCTGAAGGCCTGCGGGCAGCTTTGCCTGGATCAGCGCATCAATGGGATGCTGCTTCGGTGCGTTGGTGATGGCGGGCATTTTCACTGGCTGGTAAGCCCACAGGCCCTCGGGTTTGTAGCGGCGATTCGCCCACTCGGCGGAGAGCGCCCCCGTGGTTTTCATCGTCACGCCTTCCGCAGTGCTCCACTTGTCGGCAGTCTTTGCGAGTTCGGTCAGCTTGGCCGCATCAGGCCACGGGGCACCGTAGGCGATCCATTGTTTGACCCAGCCGATCTGTTCCGCCGAGAGCTTGTCATTCACCTTGGGCGGCATCGCAGGCCAGTCGTCATCATGCTCACGAGTGATGGCAAGATACAACGGACTGCTCTCGGGCTTGCCTGGGATGACGGATGCCTCGCCGCTCTCGCCGCCTTTGAAAGTGCCCGCATGGGTGCGCATATCGTAGTCGGCTTTGATCTTCTCAGCGTCGTTGCCGTGGCAGCCGAGGCACTTGTCTTTGAAGAGCGGCAACACACGCGCGGCGAACAAGGTGGCGGGATCATCCTTGGCATTCGCCTGCGTCATCGGCGGCAGACAAGCACAGCAGATGAGCACGGTGAGCGGGCGATGGAGATAACGTAGCATGGCGTTGCGAAGGGCAGCACTTGGAACGTCGCAAGCGTGGCATTCTAAGCGAAATGTCAGGATGGGGTACCGCCCACTACGAGCGTTACCCTCCCACAGGTAGTGCCGGACTGTGGGCCTTGATAGCTTGCAGCAGCTCATCCAACACGGGATTGGTGCCGTGTTGTGCAGTCCATTCGCGGATGTAGGGCCAGTCGAGGTGGCCTTCAATACTTTGCACCATGATGACGGCCTTTACGTCTTCCAAATCCTTGGGTCGCCGCCACCGCAGCTTCCAGATGATGACGTCTTCTGCGGTGGGAAGCCATGACAGTTGGCCAGCCATGAGTTGTTGCTGTCGCCGGGCGAAGCGAGCTTGATCGTGCGGGTCATCGCTGAGTCCAAAAACCTCAACTTTGAACGAGCTACCTTTGGCAAGGAACTCCTCGCACAAAGTGCCCGTGTTGGTTTCAAATCGAAGTTGTTCTCCAGGCACGAAGTTAGGCCCAAGTATCGCAGCGACATTGGGCGCGGCACCCCTTGCCACTTTGATGACCACATCCACATCCTTCGTCGAACGTGGAATGCCATGGAAGTTGCTCGAAAAAGAGCCAACAACCATGAATGGAACATTTGCAGCGTTCAGCGCTGCAATGACTTCCATAGCAATTTGTTCCGAGGTTAGCATGGTCGTGGCTGTTCTTGTTCGTCCAAAAGAGAGAGCCGCCTGCGCAGCCTTTCATTCCACTCTTCCACAGTTCCATTGGGTAACTGACTGCGAATGCCTTGGAGGCTAATCCAGCAGGCGTAGTCAAAAAGTTGCGCACCAGCGATGCAGCGCTCCCACGGGCTCATTGCGAGCGCTTGCTCCAGCTTCGCCTCATCAAAGGAAGCGTAGGGTGTTGCGGGTGGTGATTCCATGATAACGACAGTGTATGAAATCGCGCCTCGCCGCAAGCGCTTGCGCCTCGACACATGCCAGCGAATAGGAACCCGCCATGCCCTCCCCTCCCGACATCACTTTCCAATGGCTCGGCCGCATCGGCTGGGCGGAGGCTTACGCGCTGCAAGAGCGACTGCTGGAGCAACGCCACGCGGGCGAGATCGGCGACACAGTGCTGCTGCTGGAGCATGATCCGGTGATCACGATTGGCCGCACGCCGGATAAGTCGAGCCTGCTCGCGGTGGAGGCTGCTGGCACTCCGGTGATCGAGACCAATCGTGGCGGACAAGCGACCTACCACGGCCCTGGGCAGCTCGTTGGCTACCTGATCCTGGATCTCGCGCTACTGGGCAAAGATCTGCACGTTTATCTGCGGCGCATCGAGGATATACTCATCGCTATCTGCACGGAACTGGGCATCGCGGCACAGCGCAGCGAGGGGCTCACGGGCGTATGGGTGCAGGGGCGCAAGCTCGCCTCCATCGGCGTAGGCGTGCGCAAGTGGATCACCATGCACGGCTTTGCCCTGAACGTGACGCCTGAGTCGCTGAGCGGCTTTGCACCCATCGTGCCGTGCGGCATTGCGGATGTAAAAATGACCTGCCTCGCCGATGAATGCGGTAGGCCGCTCACCGTGCGTGAAGTCGCAGCGGTAGCCGAGCGAGTGCTCGTGGCGGAGTGGCAGCGATGGTGAAAAGCAGAGCCTATTTACTAGAGTAGGCGGGTGAGTCCGAACACGACTCCTCTACTGTGCTCAATTGTAGAGAAGGGTAAAATCGGCCATCGTTCCATCCCTGTCGAGAAAGATGAAATAGACCATGTCGCTGATCAGATAAATGAGAGTCCTCGGACATCGCTGAGCAATGTCAGCGCTGATAGAGGAGTCCTGACCGCCCACCCACTGCTGTTTAGCAAGAGCAACAGCTTCGTCGGTGGAGGAGGACTGCCAGGGGCTGCCGAGAATCTGTTGGAGTTGCGCTTCGGTTGGGTGGCTGGCGAGAAGACGCTGTAACTTGTCGCGGTGCTCGCCTCGATGCTGTGAATGATACGCCGTAACACTGCTATCAATGGCGAATGCACCGAGCACGATGATGGCAACGAGAATGACAAGCGCACGAATAACGATCAAGCTCTGGTACGGCATGGGCGACACAAGGTGTGAACGAAGTAGGTGATATTCAATTATCCGTAGCATCGAAGTCCTCTACGCTACCTACCGCTGGCGGCGGCTTCACTATCAAGCGCCGGCGATGATCTTGTCCAAGCGTGCGGTGAACTCGGGCAGCGGCAGGCCGTTGTCCTCAACCGTGATCCAGCCGTTGTAGCCCACGTCATCGAGCGCTTGGCGCATCTTTGGCCAGTCGATGCTGCCATCGCGGGGATGCACGAATTTGCCACTGTGGTTGTCCGGCGCGAGCGCGTAGTCCTTGATGTGGATTTTCTTGATGAGGCTGCCGAGCGTGTGAATCCAGTCATGTACAGGCACAAGATACTTCACATGGTTGCCAACGTCGTAGTAGGCCCGGACGAACGGATGGTTGAAGGACGCGACGAAGTTCTTGTAGAGGTCGGGACGCACCCAAAGGTTATTCCAGACGTTCTCTAGGCCGATGATGACATTGAGCTTTTCGGCCAACGGGATGAGTTTTTTCACCTGTTCCTTGGAGGTGTCCGTCGATTTGTTTTGCAGCGCGATGTAGCGCTCGTACGGCGCGTTGTCGCCTTTCACCACGCGGCTGACGTGCCCAGTCTTTTCGTCGAACTCGATGTCAAACTCCCATGGCTGAGGCATCTTCACCGTCGGGCCACCGACGCGGCAGGGCACTAGCAGTATGGTCTCCGCGCCCAGCCAATGCGCCGTTTGCAGCGCCTTCACTGTCACCTCGTAGGTCTCCGCGACCTTGCCTGGATCATCGCTGTTAAACTCTGCCCAACCACGCAGCACCGAGTGAACCTTGAGCCCGATTTTCTCCACCAGTTCCCGTGCGATCTTTGCCTCGTCCTCAGTCATGAGAGCGCTCACCTCCACGCCATCAAAGCCCGCGTCCTTCAACTCGCGCAGCATCTTTTCCTCCGGCTTGCCGATGATTTTCGCCTTCTGTATCACAGTCTTGAAGGTCGCTGCGCGAGCGGGTGCAGCCGACAGCAGTGACAATGAGGCCGCACTGGCAGAGGCGAGGAACTGGCGACGAGCAAGAGACTTGGTAAAGGTATTCATCGAGAGGTGTAAACGCGCGTTGCTTCTGGCATGTTGCTCTGCCCTGACTCTCCGCCGCCTTCGCTGCAAAGCGGAGCCTGTGCGGTGCAAGCCAAGGCCTAATCCAGCGTTTACTTCCACGACATGCCTCCATCACGCACGCGCTTCGGCGTCATCCTCTTCGCCGTCACTCTCGGCATCATCACCTACATCGACCGCGTTTGCATCAGCAAGGCAGCGCCCTTCATCCAGGCTGACCTGCATTTTAGCAAAGAGCAGATGGGCTACATTTTCTCTGCCTTCACCTTCGCCTATGCCTTGTTTGAAATTCCCGGCGGTTGGCTCGGCGATAAGTTCGGGCCACGTCGCGTGCTCATGCGTGTCGTGGCTTTTTGGTCGGTCTTCACCGCCGCCACGGGCTACGCCTGGAGCTATGGCTCGATGCTTGTCTGCCGCTTTCTCTTCGGTGCTGGCGAGGCGGGAGCCTTCCCGAACATCACCAAAATGTTCACCATCTGGTTACCGCAGAACGAGCGCGGCCTCGCCCAGGGCATCACCTGGCTCAGTGCTCGCTGGGGCGGTGCCTTCACACCCCTGCTCGTCGTGTGGGTGCTGGGTTTTATGAGCTGGCGTCATGCGTTTGGCCTCTTCGGCCTGCTCGGTATCATCTGGGCTATCGCTTTCTACCTGTGGTTCCGCGACCACCCGCGCGACCACCCAGGCGTCAACGAGGGCGAACTCGCGCTGCTCGCTGAATCATCGAAAAACCTGGATAGCCATGCCTCAGTGCCTTGGGGCAAGTTCCTTCGCAGTCGCACCGTGCTGCTGCTCTGGCTCTACTACTTCTGCATCAGCTACGTCTGGTATTTCTATGTGACCTGGCTGCCAACTTACATGACCGAGGCGCTGCATTTAGACCCGGCGAATAAAATGAATGCCATTCTCGGCGGCTTGCCTTTGTTCTGTGGCGGCATCGGTTGTTTTGCGGGTGGTCTATTTGCCCATCGCTTGGTGGCTCGTGCTGGCGGGCTAGGCTCCGCGCGTCGCATCGTCTCCATCATCGGTTTGTTCGGTGCGGGGGCTATGTTGGTTGCCTCGGCCATGCTGGCCAATCCCGTGCTCGCCATGCTGGCGATGGGGGTTTCAGGCTTCTTCAACGACCTCACCATCCCCTGTGCCTGGAGCGCCTGCATGGATGTCGGTGGCAAGTCCGCAGGCTCGCTCTCCGGCAGTATGAACATGATGGGCAACTTCGGTGGTGCCCTCGGTCCCATCGTCACGCCCTTCCTACTCTCACAGTTTCAAAACCAATGGTCTGTGCCGATCTATGTCGCTGCTGCCACTTATCTGATTTCCATTGTCTGCTGGATTTTCATTGATTCTGTCACGCCGATTGAAGCGGATTAGAGGGCTACTTGTCGGCCTTTTTCTTCTTCTTTTTCTTCATCGGCTGGCTGCCGTCTGAGGCAGCCATGTCGTAGCGTTTTTCACCTGCCTTCACGGGCTTTGCCATCTCAGCGAGCCAGCCATCATGCAGCTTCGTGAGTTCGGCGACCTTCTCGGGCATCTGTGCGGCGAGGTCGTTCTTCTCCGAAACATCTTTGCTCAGATCAAACAAACCGATCTTCGCTTTCTCCCCGACGAGCTTCCAATCTCCCGAGCGCACGGCCCACCAGCCTTCATCGCTGCCGGAGCACCAGAAGAAGTTACGCGGCTGCGGCGCGATCTCACCCCGCAGCAGAGGCAGCATGTTTTGGCCGTCGAGAGGCTTCTCCGTCGGTGCAGCGACTCCTGCGGCGGCGAGCGCGGTCGGCAAAATATCGAGCGAGAAGATGGGGGCCTGGCTTTCGCCCGGCTTCAACTGCGCAGGCCAGCAAACAAGAAACGGCACGCGGATGCCGCCTTCGTAGTCACTGTGTTTGCCGCCACGCAGCGGCGTGTTGTCCGCGCTCTGCGCCAGCGTGCCACCGTTGTCGCTGATAAAGAAGATCAGCGTGTTCTCCCACACGCCTTCCTGTTTGAGCGTGGCGATGATTTTGCCCATCGCATCATCCAGCCGCTTGCCCATCGCCAGCAGTGTGTCGCGGTCTTTATTGCCCGTGTTGAACTTGGCAATCTCATCATCGGGTGCCTGCAATGGCGCATGGACGGCATTGAACGCGAGGTAGGCGAAGAAAGGCTTCGCTTTGTTGCGTGTGATGAAAGCCACCGTCTCCTCGCCGAGACGATCCGTGAGATAACCCTTCTCATGCACGACTGTGGTACCGCGATAGATCGGGTCTTCGGGGTCATCGAGCTTGAAGTAATCGTGCGCTCCGCGACCCAGAAAACCGAACACCTCATCAAACCCGCGCAGCGCCGGACTCCACTCCGGCGTGGGGCCGATGTGCCACTTGCCCAACTGAGCCGTCGCATAACCCGCAGGCTTCAAATACTGGGGGAAGATGGTCTCGCTCATCGGCAACCCACTCCCCGCCTCGCCCCCCGTGTAGAGCCCCAGCCGCTGCTGATAGCGCCCCGTCATCAACCCCGCCCGCGTCGGCGAACACACATGACCGCTGACATAACCCTGTCGGCAAATCACACTCTGCTTCGCCAATGAATCGAGATGCGGCGTGGTGACCTCCTTCGGATGCAGTGGATTAAACAGCACATCGGCATAACCCAGATCATCCGCGACAATGACGATGATGTTGGGCTTGGATGGCTCTGCTGCCTTCGCAGCAAACGTGAAGGCGGAGAGCGCGGCGATGAGTGTGAGACTGAGGGATTTCATGGTGCGCCCTGAAACGCGGACTTGATCGCCATCTGGCAGCAAGGGTTGAAGCCGTCTGTGCTTCTCTAGCCTGTGCTATGGCTCAAAACCCGTCCGCGTCCGCTTGCTGTTGTTCTTCGACGTGAGTTCGATCCAGTCGATCTCCACAGGCGGCTCCTGCATGGGCAAATAGAGGCGCACGATGCCGAGCGGGCCTTCGGCGGGGAGTTCGACGGTTACGTCTTCCCAGTCGCCGCCTTTGAGGTGGAACTCGGCGCGTTGGGCTTTGTCTCCGGTGCCGCTGGGGAGCCAGTCGAAGTGTGATCCTCCTGCATTGGCCTTGATGCGAAACTTCGCCGTCGTGGGGCCGCTGTGCTTGCCAGCGGCAAAGCCGAGGAAGGCAGCGTCGCCGATGTCGGTGATGCGCAGGATGTCGTCTTTGACGGTGGCTTTGCAATCGCGAGCCTTCCAGCCTTGTAGGGCGGGATCGCCATCGGCTTTGCCTTTGGCTGTTGCCTTCGCAGGCGCTTTGGCTTTGCCCTTCGGCTGCTGCGTGCCTTCGAGTTCGGGGTGATACTTCGTCGGATCAAACGCGGGGTTCGGCACAGGAACGACGGCTTTAGTATCGGCGAGGAACTGCTCGATCATCGCATCAAGTTCAGCGACGAGTTCGGGCTTCTGAGCGGCGAGGTTGTTCTTCTCGCTGAGATCGTCGCGCAGGTTGAAGAGCAGATAGCGATGTGCGCCATTATCACCGCCGTGGAAGAGGCGGATGAGCTTCCAGTCGCCGCGATGCACGGAGACGGCGGGTGGCAGCCAGTCGGGCACGCCAGGATTATGAGGGAAGTATTGGAAGACTGCCTTGTCGGCGAGCGCATCCCCTTTCAGCGCGGAGAGAATGCTGGAGCCGTCGAAGCGCTGACCTTCGGCGGGCGTCAAGGCGAGGCCTTCGAGCAATGTGGGATAATAATCCTCGCTCTGGATGATCGCATCGCTGCGACTGCCAGCGGCGGTGACTCCAGGCCAGACAACGACACAAGGAACTCGCGTGCCGCCT
>JANOAR010000013.1:0-4491 GCA_031411235.1 Verrucomicrobiota bacterium
GGCGACCGCTACACGTCCTTCTCAGACGCTCACACTGAACTCTTCGCCTTCATCGACTCCTACTACAACACCCAACGCCTCCACTCCTCCCTCAACTACCGTTCCCCCAGCCGCTTCGAGGCCGATATCGCCCACGCTAACAAAATCACTTTTTGTCCAAATATACGTGGCATCTCAGGTGACTTCGAGGGTGCCAAAGGCGAAGCCTACGGGGCCGACACGCATGGCGCTGCCGTTGCCACAACTGTTGTAGGGCTGGGGGTTGGGGTTGTGCAACCAGGCGTCGAAGCCGGGGCCGTAGTGGCCCATGGGCTCGGGGTAGCGCTGGCCGTAGCGGCGATAGGCTTCGGCATAGTCGCCGCCTTGGAGGAGGACTTCGGCGGTGGCAATGCTGAGGACGCTGTCGTCGGTGTAGTCGCTGCCGGGTGGGGTGAGGCAGAGGGAGGGGTCTTTGCAAGGGGCGAACTCGTAGGTGGAGCCGCAGATGTCGCCGATGATGGAGCCTAACATGGGGTGTGGAGGGGTGATGTTTTTGGGAGGGTCAGCTCATGCTGGTGAGCTGGGTGGTGAAGTGGGCGAGGCAGTGGGGGCAGTGCAGGGCCTCGTAGGCACGACCGCAGGACATGCGCCAGATTTCTGCGGGAGCGGAGGTGCGGACTTTGATGGGGGTGACGGGGCCGCAGAGGGGGCAGATGATCTGGGGGTGGACGTGGCTGACGTCGTCGTGCCATGCGGTTCTGAGGCGGGGGTTTATCTTTTCGATAATAGGGATGTCGGGGAGAGTGCAGGGGGTGGTGGACTGGAGGTCGCACCAGGTGAAGTAGCGCTGGGTGGAGAGCGCGGCGAGGAAGGCGTCGGGCTGTCCGATGCGGATGGGGTGCCTGAGGTGGGCGAGGGTGAGTTCGACGACGGGCGCTACCCACTCGCCATCGCGGCAGAGGGTTTGAATGCCGATGCTGATGGATTTGCACGGTGGCTTCGGGGCTTGGATGAGCTTGCGCAGGCGCCAGAGGTTATCGAGTCCGTAAAGGCGGCTGGTGCGGGTGTAGCGGGGCTGGCCTTTGCCCGGCGGTGTGTTGATGGTATCGCAGGGGGTGTAGAGGAGGCTGCCGTCGGGCTGTTTATCGCTTCTGACGTAGCGGTGGCTGCGGCTGCGCTCCAGGAGGACGGCGAGGAAGAGGATGTCGCTGGTACGCTCGATCCATTGGCCATCGCGTGGGGCGTGGCAGTCGATGCCGGGGACACTGCAGAAGGTTGGCGAGAGGTTGGCGAGTCTGCTTCTGCGGGGGCTTTTTGCGATGGGTGTGGGTTCTTCATCGGGGTCGTCTAGGGCGCGGGCAGGTGGGGTGAGGCTGTCTTGGGGCATGGGGGGAGATGAGTTATGATTTTTGAGTGACGGAGGGGCTGACTCTCCTGGTTTCTAGGCGGCAACTGCGGCGGATAGAGTTAAGCGATGCAGGTGGGTGAGTTCGTTGGGGTCTTGGTTGAGGCTGAGGTAGCCACCGGCGAGGACGAAGGCGATGGGGAGGTTTTTTTGCTTTGCCCACTGGAATACTAGGCGCTCGCGTTGGGCGAGGATGTCTGCGGTGATGCCACGCAGGCCGCCGATGAGGCTGTTTTCATAGGGATCCATGCCAGCATTGTAGAGGCAGAGGTCGAATTGAGGCCAGTGGTGGTCGAGTTCAGCGAGATGGTGCTCGATGGCGGGGAGGTAGTCGGCGGCGGCTTGGACGAGGTATTGCAGGGAGCGCTCGGTGGTGGGGTGGGTGTCGAAGGCGCTGACGGAGATGTCGAGCTGATAGAGCCGGGGGTCGTGCTGGATGAGGCCGTGAGTGCCGCCGCCGCAGTGGGCGTCGAGGTCGAGGATGAGGATATTTTTGGCTCCTGCGGCGAGGGCGGCTGTGGCTGCGAGGGCGAGGCCGTTGAAGGTGCAGAAGCCTTCGCCGTGCTCTCGCCGTGCGTGGTGGAGGCCGCTGGAGAGGCTGCCTGCGGTCGTTTTGCAGGTGTAGGAGTGCATGGCGGCGGCGACGGCTCCGCTGTTGGTGGCCTGGGCCATGGCCCAGACGCCAGGATCCCAACGGAAGCCCTGGGATTCAGCTAAATTGGTGGGTTGGCCCGTGGCGATAGCTTGGATGTATTCAGGGCTGTGGACTTGGTGAAGGAGGTGGTGGTCAAGCGGAGGCGGGGCAATGAGTTGGACGCTGGGAATGGGATTGGCAGCAAGGGAGTCGGCGACCCAGCGAGCCTTGCGAGTGGTGTCGAAGGCGTAGCTGGCGAGGGTGTAGTCGGGAGAGTAAAAGACGGTCATGGGAGGATTTTGATGGGGGCTGAGGTGCAGGAGAGGAGGGCGCGGAATCGGGCAAAGTCTTCGTTCTCGACAGCCTCTCGGAGGTCGGGGGCGATGCGCCAGCAGTCCGTGAGGCTAAGTTTTTGAAGTTGCTGGAGAGGCGCAAGTGGCAGGAGGTTGGGGACTAGTGAGCAGTGGTCGAGGGAGAGTATTTCCAGAGCGGTGAGGCTGCTAAGCGGGGTGATGTCGCGTAGCTCGGGGCAGTTGCTGAGGTGCAGGCACTTCAGCTTATGGAGGGGGGCTAGCGGGCTGACATCGCTGAGGACAGGCAGGCAACTGAGGCTAAGCCATTCGAGTTGGGCCAGGCTGGCGAGCGGGCTGATGTTGCTGAGACTGTGCGCGAGGGTGAGGTCGAGGCTACGGAGATGTGTGAGAGCGGCCAGGGGGCGGATGTCCTTCAAGAAAGGCCAGTATTTAAGTCGCAGATGCTGGAGCTGAATTAACGCGGCGAGGGGGGAGAGGTCGATGACTTGGCGTTGCTGCGAGAGGTCGAGTTCCCGTAGGTGCTGGAGCTGCCCGACGGGCTCCAAGCTAGTGAGGCGCTGATGATTACTGAGGTCGAGATGGGTGATGTCGGGGGTGAGATGCAGCACGATGGGGTCGGCCTGGGGGTCGAGGCGCACGCTGAGCCCGGCCAGGGGGATCGGCGGCGGATGGAGGGTGTCGCTAGGCAAAGCGAGCGCGGCGACAGGGCTGTCATTGATGCCAAAGATGAGCCAACCGGGATGCACGGCAGTCCAGTGCTGCCAGGTGTCGGTGTGTTGGAGAGCCTCGGGGACGGGCATGGAGAAACTGTTGAGGCCAAGAATTTTGGGCCAGTCGCTGGGGACGATATATGTGTTGGGCCGCTGGCCCTCGGAGCGGGATGTGCCGCTGTGAAATTGGCCTGCCGAGAGATTGATGATGAGGCCTTGGAGCCAGTCATTGGTGATAGCGTGGTCGCTGGGCTGATGAAGCGCTGGGTGAGGTCGAAGCGTGATTGTTCTGAGCATGGTCATTGTATGTATCTTAAGCAATGGCTTCCTCATTGACTCGTTGTTTGAGCCAAAAAGGCATGATGGTGCGATGAACTGCCTCGAAAGATGGAGAAAACTCCGACAAGGAGAAGTCAGAAACGATGCGGCTAGCTCTGAGTGACGGCAGGGCCTTTGGATGGCGCTGAATATGCCATCAGGAGCCGTATGGGCTCGTCTTGCTGATGAGAAGCCTGGAGATGTTCGTGATTATTTGTATCACTGCTAAGATTAATACCATGAATCAAGATAATCATGGTTGATGATACTTTCGGATTAAGTTGTTGTCAAGGAGCGTCCCTGATGAGTGGCGAAGATTTTTCGCCCACACATCCCGCATTGATTCGGATCCCCTAGACTTCTGGCACCTGTGGAGCCTCAGAACTCTTAACTTTCAAGGTTGCGCAGAGCGCCTGCCTATCAATCCTGCGCGGCACTATGCCCTTCGACGCTAAATCCAAAGCTTTCCTCCTCGACCTGCTCAACACGCCTAGCCCTACGGGCTTTGAAATTCGCGGTCAGCGGAAGTGGGCGGAGTGGGTGGGGCAGTTCGCGAACCGTGTGGACAACGACACCTATGGCACGGCCTGGGCCACGCTGGATGGCACGGACAAGGGCGGGCATCGCATCATGTTCGCGGCCCATGCGGATGAGATCGGCTACATGGTGAAATACATCGCTGAGGATGGATTCATTTATCTGGATCGCGTCGGTGGCTCGGACGTGGCGACGGCACGCGGTCGTCGCGTGGACATCCTGGGCGACAAGGGCGTGGTGCGCGGCGTCATCGGCAACATCGCCATCCACATCCGCGACAAGGAAAACGAAAAGGTGCCGCTGGTGCATGAGTTATCCGTCGATATCGGCGCGGCCAATGCCAAGGAAGTCGCGAAGGCGGGCATCCGCGTCGGCCACCCGTTAGTCTATGCCGATAGCGTGGAAGAGATGGGCAATGGCAAGCTGATGGGCCGTGCGCTGGACAACCGCATTGGCGGCTTCATCATCGCGCAGGTGCTCCAGCAACTCAGCAAGCGCAAGAAGCGCCAGGCTTCGCAGATCATCGCCATGAACGCGGTGCAGGAGGAGATCGGCGGCAATGGCGCGATGATGGCGACGCACCGGCTGATGCCC
>JANOAR010000014.1:0-22320 GCA_031411235.1 Verrucomicrobiota bacterium
TAAATTCACCTGCTCGTTATACGCCGAGTAGTTCGTTGCACTTGCTTCGCTGCTGGGCACGGCTGGAATGATCACTATTTGCTTTATTATTTTCCATTTCTGGACGCTCCAATCATAGACCGTGATGAAGGTCGGGTCGCCATTAGCATCAAAGAAGCCATCAGGCACCAATCGTTCATCCAGGCTGAGCGAAGTGTAGATGAGGCTCTGGTGGTTGAGATAAGAGTTGTATTCATCCAAATTTGGTTCGCCCGTTTTGGATAAGGGGCGGTCGTCTTTCACCACCACATCCCTCTCCTCCTCCCTTTCTGGCGTGCCTGGAGTCGCTGGAGTATAATCGCCACCACCCACCCCGCTGCTGCGACCTTCCAGAGTCGTCTCCACTTTCACCACAATGGTTGCTGAGGCTTCGTCGAAATGGTTCGCACTGTCGCGCACTCGAATCCTAAAAGTGAATGATCCTGACTCCGTGGGGGTGCCAGCAAAGACGCCGCTCGAATTGAAGGTGATGCCAGGAGGCAGAAGACCTCCTGCATGACTCCAGATATAGCCAGTGTCTGTTCCTCCGGTGGCCTCCGCACTGCCCGAGTACTCGATGTCGATCTCTCCCTCCGGTAGCGAGAGACCACCGATACTGAGCGCGGGCTCAGGCGTCACGTAAATACTACCATACGCCGCTGCGCTATTGTTTTCACTGTCTCTCACCTGCATGGTGAAGGAGGAACCAGACCCGATGGGGGTGCCTGAAAAAACACCACTCGGACTGAAATTTATGCCCTGCGGCAGCGAGCCCGAGAGGAGGCTCCAGACATAACCCGTACCTGTTCCGCCGGTCGCACTAACGCTGGCGGAGTAAGCAACATTCGCCTGACCACCCGGTAAAGAAACGGGACTGAAGACGAGAGGAGGAACGCTGATGCTGATGGTAAAACTCCTTGATGCAACATGGCCGAAAGAGTCGGCAACCTGCACGGTGATGAAGCTGGTCCCGCCGTGAATTACTGGCGTGCCGGAGATGATGCCCGAGGCACTGAGGGTAAGTCCGGCTGGCAATGCACCCGAAGAAATGCTCCAGGAGTAGGCCCCCTGTCCACCGGTAACCCAAACCCTGCCGGTGTAGGGGGATCCGAGTGTACCATCGGGCAAACTATTGTCCTGGAATATGAGAGCGGTGGCATCAACGGCAATGGCGGTGAAGGTGATCGCAGCCAGACCTGGAGCGCTCGCCGTAATGGTGCGGACACCCTTTGATGTCGGGGATGACAGATAGACCAGCGCTGAGCCACTGCCAGAAGTGGTGACAGTGAGGCTACCGCTGCCGGTTCCAGATGGGGTCGCAGAGAGCGTGCCACTGGTGGCGATGAAGCTCACGGAGATGCCCGGCTGTGGTATGCCTACCTTGCTGGCTAGGACTACCAACGGTGCTGGTAACTGCCCCAAAGGCGTGCTCTGGTTATTCCCTCCCAAAACAGTTAGTCGCAACGGTGGAACTGAATCTCTGCGCAAGGGATTGCCGCCCGTTTCCGCCTCGATACCGTCGGTAAAGCCATCCCCATCGCTGTCCGAGACCCTTGGATCGCTGTGGAGAATGAACTCCCGGAGGTTGCTCAAACCGTCATGGTCAGGGTCAACCACCTCGGCTTGAGTGTATTCTCCAACGGCCGCAGTGTAGTTGGTGACGGCTGCGTTGTAGGCCTCGACATTGCCATAGGTCGGCCAAGCGGGTTCGACAGATGTGTAAAAGCCGAGTGCATTTTGTTCTTCAATAAACATCCGGTAAGCATTGTATTGTTCCCAATTAATAAACGCGCCCTGCTCTGGTGCGTTGCCTGCGGGAGAGTGCGCCACCATGCCGACAGCTGGGCCTGCATCCGCAGGATCGCGTAGATGGAAATGATGCCGGTGCTCCCATTCGTTGCTCATTCCATCTTCATCTTGATCCACCGGGAGGCAGGCAACAGGAGGAGGTGGGATGCCGTTAAGGCGGTTGGCGATCCAATATTCGTAGCCGTCGGGCAAGCCGTTTGGATCCGAATCATTCCAGGTGAGGTATTCGGCAGGTGCGGGGCCAGAGGTCTGGTAGCCATTGCTGTAACTGCTTACAGTGAAATCCGCGCGATCCACGTCACGTCTCCAGGCGAGGATTTGACCATCCATAGGACCGTCTGGAAGGTCGGGAATCAGGCTCCTGGAGTTGCCGGGGTCGGCACCAGTGGCGTTGGTTTCCTCAAAGTTGAAAGCGCCATCCTGGTCGTAGTCGGCCACGGCGTCGGCGAAGAGGGTTTTGTCCAGGATGCCAGGATAGAGGGCGCTCCATGCATCCTCTTGCACATCCGTGATACCATCCCCATCGCGGTCGTATTGGCCGATGTGCGCGACCAGATCCCAGCCCTGATAATAAGCTTGCAGGTTATTGACACCATCGCCATCGAGATCGCCCGCAGCGTCGGCGGGGTTGGCCTCGCTCAGGCCGTAGCCCAGCGCCTGGTAGTGCCGTTCGATGAGGTCGGGCAAGCCATCGATATCGCTGTCCGCGCCGAAGTGGGCGTAGCCATCAAGCAGCGTCTGCCCGTTGGCTGCATCGCTGATCGGCAAGTTGGGATTGGTGTGGTAGATGAGCAGTTCCTCGCTGTCGCTGAGGTAGTCTTCATCGCTATCCACATCGCCAGGGTCGGTGTTATGCTGGGTGCGCTCAGCGTAGTTACTCAAGCCGTCGCCGTCAGTGTCGAGGCCATTCTCAGGATCAGCGGGCCATGAATCGGCGGGGTCGGGCACGCTATCCATATCGTAGTCGGCCCACACGCCAGCGTACTCGCTGCCGTTGTATGTGAAGTGCGCAGTATCGTTCCAAGCATCATTGGGCCACTGATCTGCCACATCGGGCACACCGTCTATGTCGCTGTCTTGCCAATTACCACCATACTCGGTGCCGTTGTAAAAATAGCTGCCCACTTGGTTGGGAAAGTGATCCTGTGCATCAGGAATTGTATCGTTGTCGCTGTCGCTCCAAACACCACCATACTCAGTGCCGCCGTACGTGTAGCTGCCGTTCGGAAAAGGATCGGCGGCATTGGGTATTGCATCATTGTCCGAATCTGCCCAAGCACCGGCGTACTCCACGCTATTGAACCAATAGCTGCCGTTGGGAAAGGAGTCGGCGGGATCAGGGATGAAGTCCAAATCGCTATCAATCCACGGCGCGGTGTACTCCACGTTATTGTACCAGTAACTACCGTTGGGAAACAAATCCTGTGGGTCGGGAGTGCCGTCATTATCACTGTCGATCCATGCGCCGCCATACGTATTGCCATTGTACCAGTAGCTGCCGCTCAACGAGGGAAAAGGGTCGGCGGGGTCTGGGATGCCATCGTTATCCTGATCGGCCCAAACGCCGCCGTATTCCAGGTTGTTGTAAAAGTAACTGCCATTAGGGAACGGATCGGCCCAGTCAGGGATTTGGTCGTTATCATTGTCCTGCCAAGGCCCGCCATAGAGGTTGCCGAGATAGGTGTGGCTGCCAGCTATGGCAGGAAAGGGATCGTGGGCATCTGGAATGCTATCGCCATCTTGATCCGCCCATGCGCCGTCGTATTCCTGGCCATTGTAAATGTAGCTGCCGTTGGGATAAGGATCGGCCCAGTCAGGGATGTTATCGGAATCGGTGTCGATGAACTCGCCCGGATAAAGAGTAACCCCATAAACATGACTGCCTGCGGTGCTCGGGAAGGGATCGAGCGCGTCGGGAATCGAGTCGCCGTCTTGATCTACAAAAACACCACCATACTCAGTGCCGCCGTACGTGTAGCTGCCGTTCGGGAAGGACTCGGCGGAGTCGGGAATGCCATCCCCGTCTGAGTCGGTGGAGGTGCCGCCGTATTCCTGACCGTTGTAAAAGTAACTGCCCCACGGAAAGGGGTCGCTGTAATCAGGATTGCCGTCGGAATCGCTGTCCGTTGTGTCGGGTGGACTGGTCCCGTTGTTAGGATCGTCCATGTAGCTGTCCAGCCAGTTCAAGATGCCATCGCCATCTCGGTCATAGTTGGTTGGATCAGCGTCTTCTTGATTCGGACTGCCATCCCCATCTGCATCGAAGTAGCTGGAGAAAGCCTGCCCCGCTGCGAATAGCGCCGTGTAGTTCACCACAAGGGGCGTGCCTTGCAGGCCGTGGTAATAGGCGTCGTGATCTGAAAAGCCATCTCCATCGCTGTCCCAGTTCCAAGGATCGTTGAGCGGCGTAAGGTCATGTTCATCCTTGTCGCTCAAGCCGTCGAAATCGCTGTCGAGCCGGTAAGGATCAGACCCGTAGCTCGCTTCCTGGCCGTTGGTCATGGAATCGCCATCGTTGTCCGAATCAAACCACGAAGGATCATTGGCCGGATCGGGGTCATCCACCCACTCCTTGGCCCTGTCATTGTTCGAGTCCGTCCAGTAGGAGTTTGCAATGGGAACCTGCTGAAAAAACATGGCTACCAACGCCAGACTCTGCATCGTCACACGCCAGCGCGAACAACGAATCCGGCCAAGAAACGTCACTGGACACTTCCCTCGTTCTCGATTTTTTGGTCTCGGCTCTCGGGTGTTTCGGGGATGCTCATGTTAATAAAATTTCAAATCGCTTGCTGCTCTAGGACTTGTTCACCACAAATATTTTTAATCAGTTTTTGCGGATCAGTCGAGAAAAATGTTAACTCACGCGGGGAGTTCGAAAATTCGGCGGATCTGTCAAATAACCTATGGATGCACGGCTAAACCCACTGGCGGCGAAGACTGGACAAGGAAACGAGAATAAACCGTGTGCCTCGGGATTGACCTCGCCAGTTAAAGGGGAATGAAAGCGGTGGGTGAATCCCTGTTGCGGGAAAGGGGTCGTGTGAATCATGTTGCAGGATTCCCAAAATCAAGGGGAAGAGGGGAACGGTTGGTGTTGCGGGTGATTCAGGTCGGGGCAGGACGGTGGGGAGTCCGTCGATGGGCTCGTGGAGGTCGGGGCGGAGGGTGGCCCAGAGGGGATCGAGGAATAGAGCATGACAGGGCTTGGAGGTGCTTCCTTAAAGGCCAAGCCTTGTGAGGAGCACGGCATCGACTCTTTGCCTCTCGTTGGGAGTCAGGACACCGAGTCGGCGGAGGAGCTTGGCTGCGGATACTGTCTGCACCTGCTGGCAGTGGAAGGCACCGGGTTTGAGGAAGGGTTTGGGGATGCTGACTTGCCAGGCATTGCCGCGCAGCGATGTGGTGTGCAGCACGAGGGTGACAACATCGAGTTCGTTGTCGTCGTCGGACTCATCGGTGAGCAGGAGTGCTGGCCGCACCTTGGCGGCGAGGCCGAAGTCCACTTGCCACACGTCGCCACGCAGGGCTTTACTCATCTTCCTCCTCCAGGGCGTCGAGCATGGCTGCGCCCTCTGCGGCTGAGGCATCGCACAGCGCGATATCATCCTCGGACTCGGCAAGCTCGACGAGCTGGCGGCGAATGAGGCGGCGTTCGGCGGGCTGCAATTTCGGTAATTCTAGAACCATTTGGGCGACACTCATGGAGCAAGAATGGAGTCATGAATGCGGCCTTGCCAGCGGATATTTCCCATGAAACTCAACGGCGAGTGAATGGCGTCGAAACACTTTGCAGGATTACAGAAATCAAAGAATGCGGGGGAAACGGTTGGTGTTGGCAGGTGATCCAGGCCGGGGCTGCACGGTGCGGAGTCCGTCGATGGGCTCGAGGTAAAAATAGCGAGCAGTCTCATTAAATCACCAATGGCAACGTCGGCTTGGTTCAGGGTGGACAAAGAAAGGGAGGCAATAAAGCCGGTGTCGGCATAGGTGCTCATGCTTCGCCCCGGTCCTCGTCAATGAGGGCTTGAAAGGTGCCAGCGGGGAGCATGGCTTCGCCAAACACGGCCCTTTGCCGAGATGCGAAACCTCTCAATCCTTTATGGCACTAGGCAGAGAGCGGCGTTGGCGGGGTTGAAACAGTGGTCTGGAAAGGATTTTCTGGACTCGGGAAATCGTTTTGAGGGGTCTGGAAAGGGTTTCCATGACTCTGACTGGCGTTTCCATGACTCTGGTTTGAGTTTCCATGACTCTCGCTGGCGTTTCCATGACTCTCGCTGGCGTTTCCATGACTCTCGCTGGCGTTTCCATGACTCTGGCTGGAGTTTCCATAGCTCTCGCTGGCGTTTCCATAGCTCTCGCTGGCGTTTCCATGACTCTGGCTGGCGTTTCCATGACTCTGGCTAGAGTTTCCATGACTCTGGCTAGAGTTTCCATGACTCTGGCTAGAGCTTCCATGACTCTGGCTAGAGCTTCCATGACTCTGGCTAGAGCTTCCATGACTCTGGCTGGCGTTTCCATAGTCAGGGAATGGCTTTCCTCGGGGCGGATTGAAGCTGCCGTGACTCTCAAAACCGGGGCGATGCGGTAGCGCTAGGAAATCTGCGCTCCATTTTCTGAGTGTCTGAATGGGGCCGTCGAGGCAGGTTTCACAGTTCCTGATTTTTCCACACTCCGCGCTGGATTGGAATTCCCATTCGCCAATGACCCGCTAGACTTTGCGGCCTTCAACCCTCCCCCAGCGAAGCCTCCCGATGCGCAATATACCCACGCCCTTCCATCAGAGTTCCCTCTGGACCGCCATCACGGCGCTCTCCATCACCATCACGGGTGCCATCGTGATCGGGCTGATCTACCTGACGACGCAGATCATTTCGTTTCTCCAGCCGCTGCTCATCCCCTTCGCCATTGCTGCGGTCATGGCCTACCTCCTTGATCCCGTGGTATCGAAGCTGGTGCAATGGGGCATCAAACGACAGCGGGCGGTGTGGCTGGTGTTTCTGGTGGTCACGGCGGCGTTGATCGGCATCGCCTTCATCATTATACCGACACTCGTGAAGCAGGGGGCAGACTTCGCTACGGAGGTGCCTGGCTACGTCTCTACCGCTGAGAAGAAGGTGACGATCTTCGTCAAGGAGTGGCACGATAAACTCAAGAAGGAATACAACATTGAGCTGTTGGACTTCATCCTGGACACTCAGCCCAAGGAGCCTATGGGGCCACCACTCACAGTGCCGCCTGTTGTGCCTCCTGTTTCGGTGCCTGCACTCGTCGTGCCAACCGTGACTACGACCACTGATCCAAAAACAGTGGCACCTGCCACCACGACTGGCGCGGAGGCTGTGGGGCCGTTGCAAACGCGGGCCAACTTCGACATCAATGACCTGCTCTCGGGCTCCTGGCTGAAGGATGCGGTGACGCAGGTCGTGCCGACGACGTGGGAGTTTGTGAAAAAAAGCGTGGGGGGTTTCTTGGGTGTGTTCGGCTTCCTGCTGAGCATGATCATCGTGCCGCTCTACCTTTATTACTTCCTCACTGAGAGCGCGGTGATTGCCAAGCGATGGTCGGAGTTTGTGCCGCTGCGGGCCTCGCAGTTTAAAGACGAAGTGGTGGGCACGATTACCGAGATCAATGGCTACCTGATGGCGTTCTTTCGCGGGCAGTTGCTGGTGAGTTTGATCAATGGCCTCGCCACGGGCCTGGGCTTGGTCGCTGTGGGACTGAAGTTTGGCTGGCTCATCGGGCTATCCCTTTGCCTGCTCGGCATGGTGCCCTACTTGGGCATCGTGGTGTGCTGGGTGCCTGCGGTCATCATTGCCTCGGTGCAGGGCGGCGATGGAACTTGGATCACCAATGATCCATGGTGGGTTTTCCCTCTTGTCGTCACGGGCATTTTTGCTGCGGTGCAGCAGGTGGATGGTTTGTTCGTCACGCCCAAGATTGTGGGCGAATCCGTGGGGCTCCACCCGATGACGGTCATCATGTCGGTCTTCCTCTGGTCGCTGGTCATGGGCGGTCTGCTCGGTGCCATCTTGGCGGTGCCCATGACGGCGTCGGTGAAGGTGCTGTTCCAGCGCTACGTCTGGCATAGGCACTTGCAGCAAGTCGAGGATGTCTTGATCGTTTAATCCATAACGATGGGCGATTGCTGACAGGAACGCCAATGAGTGGACTCGCCTCGAAGTCTGTGGCTCAGTCGCGCCCCATGCAGCCCTTTCCAAAAAGTGTCGTCGAACTCACGCAAGCCCTGGTGCGAATCCCCAGCGTGAACCCCGATGGCGATCCCGGCACCTCGGCCACAGGCGAGCAAGCTTGCGCAGCGTATGTGGCTGCCTTTTTAACCCACATCGGCGCGGCAGCGGAGCTGGAGGAAGTGCTGCCTGGACGCCCCAATGTGATCGGGCGCTTCCCCTCGAAGCCCGCTGCTGATGGCCAGCGCAAACCGCGCCTTCTCTTCGGCCCGCACACCGACACCGTGAGCGTGGGCGGTATGACGATAGAGCCCTTCGGTGGTGAGCTGCGCGACGGGCGTGTATGGGGCAGAGGAGCCTCGGATACCAAGGGGCCGATGGCCGCGATGCTATGGGCGCTGCACGAACTGCGCACGGAGATCGCCGACTTGCCCGTGGAGGTTCACTTCGTCGGCTTCATGTCCGAAGAGTCCTCGCAGCACGGCTCGCGGCACTTTGCCCAGCATCACCCCGAGTATGACTTTGCCCTCATCGGTGAACCCACAAGCCTGCGCACGGTGCTGAAGCACAAGGGCTGCCTATGGGCCGATGTGCAGACCACGGGCGTCGCCGTGCATGGCGCGACGCCCGAGCTAGGGGTGAATGCCATCGCCAAGATGGCCCCCATCATCGCTGCGCTGGATGGCGAATTCCGCGAGCTGCTCCTAGAGGTCGGCAGTGTCGATGCCTTGCTCGGGCAGAGCACTATCAACCTCGGCATCATCCAGGGCGGCACGCGCTCGAACATCGTCGCCGACTCCTGCACGCTGCGCGTCGATATTCGCATGACGCCGCAGCTCTATCGCCAGGGCGGCGGGCTGGCGTTGTTGGAAACCTTTGTCTCTCGCTTCGACGCGACGGTATCGCCCTTGCCGGAAGCTCCGCCACTGGACACCGATGAGGCCAATCCCTTTGTCCAAGCGCTCATCCGCAGCGGCGCTACGACGACCGGTGCGCCGTGGTTCTGCGATGCCGCCTACCTCGCCATCGCAGGCATTCCCGCCATCGCCATCGGGCCGGGCAGCATCGCCCAGGCTCATACCAAGGATGAGTGGATCAGCATCGCTGACCTGGAGGCGGGGGCGGCTTTTTTTGCCAAGTTCCTGCGCGATCTGAATTCACCTTTACCCTCCTCGCCTCGTCCCGTATAAGCGGCACCCCCTTCACCGATCACCCACCATGCACGACCCTCGCATCGACCAACTCGCCCGCCAACTCGTCCGCTACTCCACCACGGTGAAAAAAGGAGACCGCGTGTGGATCGACTGTTTCGACGTGCCTGCCCAGGTCGCCATCGCCATCATCCGCGCCGTAGTCGAGGCCAAGGGGCTGCCCGTGGTGAAGCTGCACGATACTACCGTCTCCCGCGAACTGATGCTGCACGCGAATGAAGAGCAGTACGACATCCTCGCCGAGAACAACCTCTCGCTGATGAAACAGATGGACTGCTACATCGCCGTGCGCGGCAGCAACAACATCACCGAGACCTCCGACGTGCCTGCGGACAAGACCAAGATGGTGACCGCCAAGCTGCGCCCACTGCAAAATGAGCGCGTCAACAACACCCGCTGGTGCGTGCTGCGCTGGCCCACCAGCAGCATGGCGCAGCTCGCGGGCATGAGCACTGAGGCCTTCGAGAATTTTTATTTCAAAGTCTGCCTGCTCGACTACGCCGCGCTCACGCCTGCCATGACGGCGCTGAAGAAGCTGATGGATAAGACCAATGATGTGCATCTGAAAGGCCCCGGCACCGACCTGCGCTTCAGCATCAAGGGACTCAAAGCCATCGCCTGCGGCGGCAAGCACAACATCCCCGATGGCGAAGTTTTCACCGCCCCTGTGAAGGACAGCGTGGAAGGCGTGATCAGCTATAACGCGCCGACGATTTACCAAGGGATCGCCTTCGACAACATCAAGCTCGAGTTCTCCAAGGGCAAGATCGTGAAGGCCACCTCGAACAACACGGAAGCGCTCAATCGCGTGCTCGACGCCGACGAAGGCTCCCGCTACATCGGCGAGTTCGCCCTCGGCTTTAATCGCGAAATTCAAGAGCCCATGCGCGACATCTTGTTCGATGAGAAGATCGCTGGCTCCTTCCACTTCACCCCTGGCCAAGCTTATGAAGGCATCGCCGACAATGGCAACCGCAGCACCGTCCACTGGGACATGGTGTGCATCCAACGCCCCGACTACGGCGGCGGCGAAGTGTGGTTCGACGGCAAGCTCATTCGCAAGAACGGCAAGTTCTTGGCGAAAGAGCTAGAGCCACTGAATTAATTCTCGCCCAACCTCGCACGTATCATCGGTTTGCGGCGTTGTGTCTGCGTCACTGACCACTGCCGTGCATGTTCATCTCCCTCCGTACCAAGCTCATCCTCGTCATGTCCCTCGTCGTCGCGGCGGCCACGGGATCCACGAGCTGGATCACCCAGGGCTTCGTCGAGCGAACCTACGAGCGCAGGTTCGTCGATGACTTCAAGGCAGAGATCCGCACCTTCTCGGGGCGTCAGCTCGAACGGCTAGATCGCGTGCGAAAAAACTGCCAGGAGCAGGCATCGAGTGCGGTGCTGGTGAAGGCCATGCAATCGGGCAGCAAGGACAAGATCAAAGAGGCCATCAAGACTGTGACCGGCTCTTTGCAGACCTTTGTGCGCAACCGCGACGAGCAGCCCGTGATGGGGCCGCAGGGCTTCTTGACGATGGACAATCAGTTTCGGGGAGCGCTAGGACG
Source organism: Verrucomicrobiota bacterium (assembly GCA_031411235.1). Taxonomy (GTDB): domain Bacteria; phylum Verrucomicrobiota; class Verrucomicrobiia; order Verrucomicrobiales; family Verrucomicrobiaceae; genus JANOAR01. The sequence continues at coordinate 10,789 of JANOAR010000014.1, forward strand.
TCCGCCCAGCCGAGAGGGATCACCCGGTGATGGGCAGTCTTTTAACAAGAAACGCCCCAGCGATAGCAGTGCCAGCTGGAGCACCCCCAAACCCCCAAGTGAACCACCCGTGGGCGTGCTGGATGCCAATGGCGAGCTGCTGAATCCTGCCGACATCTTTCTGCCGATGCTGCGACTGGGCAACAAGGGCAGCAAGAAACCCGATGAGCTGCGCACGATGCTGAAGCGCATGAGCGAGAAGGTCGATCGTGAGCAAGAGGTGACCTACCAGATGAACCCCGGCGGGCTACCTCTGGAGGTCATCATCACGCCCATCATTGACCCCAAGACGCGTCAGCCCCTGGGCGCACTCGTGGTGGGTGTCCCCATGTCAGACCTCGGCGAGCGTGCCCTCCATGCCTTCTCCCAACGCGCCAACAATGGCTCCAAGGCGGATGACGAGGAAGGCATCAGCAGCGGCTTCTGGCTCGACGGACATCTGCACACCCAGACCATCCCTGAGTCTGCCCGCGAAGAAATCGCCACCGCTGTGGGCCAACGCATTGAAGAGGTGAAGGATGAAGACTACTTCCACGACATCCGCGTGAACTTGCGCGAGAACGGGAAAAGCGTGCCGCACAAAGTGCTCTTCCGTGTGCTCAACCCCGACTCCCCCTTCCCCCCCGCCGCCCAAGTTTGCCTTTACTCAATGGCATCCGAAGTAGCCGAAGTGCGTGAGATTCAGAGCCGCATCATCGGCACCGGAGCGCTGGCTCTCGCGGTCGCACTGGCCCTCATTTTGATCGTGACCTACCGGCTCACTCAGCCCATTCGCGCCCTCGTCGCTGGCACCGAGGCGGTGCGCCGTGGCGACTACGACATCAGCGTGCCCGTGACCACGCACGATGAAATCGGCGCACTCGCAGCCTCCTTCAATGAGATGACCGAAGGGCTGAAAATGAAGCAAAAATATCAGCGCGTACTTGCCCAGGTGGCCGACCCCGAAGTAGCAGACCAGCTCATGAATAACGAAACAGCGCTGGGCGGCGAAATGCGCGATGTGACCATGCTCTTCTGCGATATTCGCGGCTTCACCAGCCTCACCTCCGGCATGGCCCCGGATGAGGTCATCGACATGCTCAACGAGCACATGACCGCGATGACCGCCATCGTCTATGAGCACGGCGGCGTGGTGGATAAGTTCGTCGGCGACATGGTCATGGCGCTCTTCGGTGCCCCCACGACCCACGGCTTCGACGCCCTGCGAGCCACCCGCTGCGCCGTGCGCATGGTCGAGGAGCGCGAGCGCCTCAACACCGCAGGCAACTGGCGCTTCCAGGTAGGCATCGGCATCGCCACAGGCCGCGTCATCGCCGGCTGCATGGGCAGCGAAGAACGCATGGACTACACCGTGCTCGGCGAGCGCGTCAATCTAGCCTCCCGCCTATGCACCAACGCCGCCGAAGGCCAAGTCATGATCGACGATGTGACCCTCGCCATCCTAGAGGAAACCGTCATCGCCGAAGTGCTCCCAGGGCTCGCGCTGAAAGGGTTTCCCTCGACGGTAACGGCGTATCGCGTGGTGGCATTGAAGGCGTAATTTTTCGCTGCAATCTGCGAAAAGTGGCCGCGATTTTAGTCTGCGACCATTGCTTGCTTCCACAAGCTAGACAAGGGCTTCGATGAGTTGGGTCAGTTCATCGTTTGCTTCCACAATAACGGCGTCGATGGGCAGAATGACGCGGTTTTGATCGCAGAGAAAATTGGCAGGATGGGCATCGAAGACAGCGACTTGATCGAGGTCGCGGTAAAAGGATAAGGAGCCACGATAACCCGCGCAAAAGTTGGGGATAAGCTGGAAGTGACGCGACGTGAAATAGGACATCATCTCCTCGCGCGTAGCGGCATCACCAACAACAGTAGGCTGGCTGGTAAGGATCACCATACCAGCGGCTTCGTGCGTCACACCAACAAGCTGGATGTCATCATCAAAGACTCGATTAGCCAGCAGCAGGCGATCCAAATACTCTCCAGGCAAGGCGTAAGTGAGCGTTGCCTGACCGTTGACCGCAATCACGGTGAAACCGTATTGACCGGGGTAGGTAGCTTTGTTGAAGACGACTCTACCTGGAAGCACACGATGCTCTTCGCCACCGCGAATGAAGCCTGCGAGGGCATCAGCAGCATTTAGCCAACAGTCACTTTCTCTCGCCCAGATTTCGAGGTCTCTTTCTTGGCGGCCTTGAAGAACTCTTCGCTGGCCTGACGATGTTCTTCCATCTGGACGCGCAGTTGCTCCAATGAAACGCGCGGCTGATTGAAGCGTGCTTTCAAAGTTTCCTCGCGGCTGAGATTCACGATGGCTTTCATGGTTAGACATATCCCTCGCCACAGCCTGAGCCGCAACAGAGGATTTCGCAAGGCTTCAAACGCTAGGCTGTATCTTCAGGATTTGGATTTTTCAATTCGCCACCACATTCACGATCTTCCCTGGCACGACGATAACTTTGCGCACGGTCACGCCCGCGATGAATTCCTTCACGCGGTCGTTCGCTAGGGCTAGGGCTTCGAGGTCTTCCTTGGTGATGGCGATGGGCACGGTGATGCGGTCGCGGAGTTTGCCGTTCACTTGCAGCACGATTTCGACTTCGTCATCAACGAGCGCGGAGGCATCGTAGGTAGGCCAAGCGCAGTCGGCGACGAAGCCGCTTGTCGCCAAGGCCGGGAAGGCGAGGCGCAGCCGCGAATACAACTCCTCGGCGATGTGCGGGGCGAAGGGGCACAGAATACGCATGAAGGTGATGAGCACGCTCGCGGGGCGGACTTCGGCCTGCGTGAGCGTGTTGGTCAGCACCATCATGGCACTGATGGCGGTGTTGAAGCTGAGCTTCTCGATGTCTTCGCCGGCCTTCTTGATCGTCTCGTTGATGGCTTTAGCGAGCTTCTTGTCGGTGGGCACATCTTTGAGCTGGGGCGATGGGCTCCAATTGCCTTCTTGATCGCTCTCCATGACCAGACGCCAGACGCGAGCGAGGAAGCGGCTCTGGCCTTCGACGCCGTTCATGCTCCAGGGTTTGACTTGCTCCAGCGGCCCCATAAACATCTCGTACAAGCGCAGGCAGTCTGCGCCGTACTGCTGGATGACGGTGTCGGGGTTGACGACGTTGCCACGGCTCTTGCTCATTTTGAAACTGCGTGCGTCCACCGCGATCTCGGGGTTCGATTTGAGAACGAAGACGGCATTCACTTTCTCGACATCGTCTTCGTTCACGCGCTCGCCGATGACCATCTGGCCGCTGAGCTTGTAGGTGGCGACGAGCTTCACTTTGCCGTCCACGCTCTCCTCGCGCACGTCCTTCACGTCCTTGGCTGAAACCAATACACCCGTGCCTTCGCGGAACGCAGTGTATTCCATCTCGCCGAGGATGAGCCCTTGATTCACCAAGCGCTGGAAGGGCTCAGGCGTGGACACTTCGCCCAAGTCGTAGAGCACCTTGTGCCAGAAGCGGGCATACAGCAAGTGCAGCACCGCGTGCTCGGTGCCGCCGACATACAAGTCAACGCCGCCGGGCTTGCCGCCGCCCATCCAATACTTCTCGGCTTCGCGGCTGACGAAGCGTTCGGGGTTGCGGGCATCGCAGTAGCGCAGGTAGTACCAGCAGGAGCCGGCCCACTGCGGCATGGTGTTCAGCTCGCGGCGAGCGGTGGCGGAATACTGCACCCAGTCGGTGGCCTTGCTCAGTGGTGGCTCGGGCGTGCCCGTGGGCTGGAAGTCAACGAGGTCGGGCGGCACCAGTGGCAGCTCGCTCTCGGGGATGGCATGGTGATGTCCATCGGCCTCCCACACGATGGGGAAAGGCTCGCCCCAGTAGCGCTGACGGCTAAAGAGCCAGTCGCGCAGCTTGAAGTTGATCTTCTGCTCGCCGCAACGACGCTCGGCCAGCCAGTCGATGATCTTGGCCTTGGCTTCTGCCGTGGGCAGGCCGTCGAGGAAGCCGGAGTTCACAGCGATGCCATCATCGCAGAAGCCTTGCCACTCTTTGCCGTCGGGCGGCTGAACGACTTGCGTGATGGGCAAGCTGAAGAGCTTGGCGAACTCATAGTCCCGCTCATCATGCGCAGGCACGGCCATGATCGCGCCAGTGCCGTAGCCCATCAGCACGTAGTCCGCGATCCAGATGGGGATGCGCTCGTCGTTGACAGGATTGATCGCATACGCGCCGGTGAAGATGCCCGTCTTCTCCTTGGCCAGCTCGGTGCGCTCCATGTCGCTCTTCGAAGACACGGTCTTCTGATAGGCGAGCACGGCATCGCGTTTGGGGGCGGTGGTGATGCTCTCGACAAAAGGATGCTCGGGCGACAAAACCATGTAAGTCGCGCCAAACAGTGTGTCGGGTCGCGTGGTGAAAACGGTCACTTTTTCGCCGCCTTCGATCTGGAAATCGACCAGTGCGCCCTCGCTCCGCCCGATCCAATTGCGTTGCAACATCTTGATGCCATCGGGCCAGTCGAGGCCAGCCAGTTCGTCGATCAAACGCTGGGCGTAGCTGGTGATGCGCAACATCCACTGGCGCATGGGGCGACGCTCGACGGGGAAACCGCCGACTTCACTTTTGCCATCGACGACTTCTTCATTCGCCAACACGGTGCCGAGCTGCGGGCACCAGTTGACGGGGGCTTCAGAGACAAAGGCGAGACGACGCGCGTCGATGTCGTCGCGGCTCAGGCCTTGCGCCGCGAGATCGCTGATGGGCCGGGCTTTCTGCGACAGCTCGTCGAAGTAGCAGTCATACAGCTTCAAGAAAATCCACTGCGTCCACTTGAAGTAGCCGGGGTCAGTGGTGTTCACCTCGCGATCCCAGTCATAGGCGAAGCCGAGACGCTTCAATTGGCCACGGAAGCTCTCGACGTTGTGCTCCGTCGTCGTGCGCGGGTGTTGCCCGGTCTTGATGGCGTACTGCTCGGCGGGCAGGCCAAAGGCATCCCAGCCCATGGGATGCAGGACGTTGTGGCCGTTCATGCGCTTGTAGCGGCCAATGATGTCGGTGGCGGTGTAGCCCTCGGGATGGCCGACATGCAGGCCGCTGCCGCTGGGATACGGGAACATGTCGAGCACGTAGAACTTCGGCTTCGTCGCATCGAAGTCGGCATCGCCGGGGTTGGCCGTGTGGAAGGCTTTCTTGGCATCCCATTCGGCCTGCCATACAGGCTCAAAGACATCGAAGGGAAAAGGTTTGCGGCGCTCGCTGCTCATGGTCGTCGGGGTGGGGTGAAAAGGGGCGGGCAAGCAAGCGCAGCCACGCGGAAAGACAAACGGGAAGACGATGGATTAAACAAGGTTCACAGATGGGCAGCACAGGCCGCTGACATCCCGCCGAAGACGCCGAGCGCAGCGAGAACAGGCTTCGAAGCACCGACAAGCGCGTAATGCCTACGCTCGGTCTCCCTTTTTAATGAGTCCACCGCCCTGATTCGACAATCGTCATTCCCCATTGCGCCCCCTCCAGCGCTCCACTATGGTTGCGGCGCAGTTGCTCAGAGCACCCTTATTGCTTTTGAAGCCCTCGAATCCCCTCCATTGAAGTTCTGAAAATGTGCGAAATCACACCGTTGAATACGCCCACAGGTATCTTTAGCCAGCCGAGTATATCGCTGGGAGGCTTTCATTTGGCCAATTTGGCAGCAATGACCCGCGCTGAAGCGCACTCACTCGCGAGCACTGCAAGCACTCCCCGGAGCCACCACCAGCCCTCCTCCCTGTATGGAGGAGCTGAGAACTCACCTCGCCGCCCGTTACTTGTGCGCGACGTTTTGTTCTCATCGACCGCTTGTAACTCCGGCACGGAGTGCTGCACCCCAGAAAAACAGAGAAAGCACAACATCCATGCCAGAAACATCCTCATCCGAAGGGGGCTCGCGCCGCCCAGGACGCAACCGCAACAATCGCGGCCCCCGCAATAACAACAACCGTGGCGACTACCGAGTCGAACCCGCCAACCGAGCCAATCGCCCCGACCGCACCACCCCAAAGCCCTCCGTTTGGCAGAAATTCCTCGGCCTCATCGGCTTGGGTAAAGCCAAGGCAAAGCCCGCACGCCCCGTCAATCCGGCCCGCGCAGGCAACGGCGATGCGCGTCCGCAACGCTCCAGTGGTGGTTCCGGCGACACCTACGTCGCCCAGGGCTCCCGCAGCATCGAAGGCCGCAATCGCCAGCCTCGTGAAAACCGTGAGCCCCGCGAACCTCGCGCCGCCTCATCCCCAGCCGATGTGACCACCGAGCGCCTCTACGTTGGCAACCTCTCCTATGACGCCACCGAGAGCGATCTCGTCGAGTTGTTCCGTGGTGTCGGCGGCGTGCGTAACGCTGAAGTCGTCGTCAACAACCGCACCGAACGTTCCAAAGGCTTCGCCTTCGTCACCATGAACAGTGTCGAAGAAGCCAAGCGTGCCGTCTCAGAACTGAGCAATAAAGACTTCATGGGTCGCCCCCTCCAAGTCAGCGGAGCCAAGCCACCATCACAAGATCGTGGTGAACGCCGCCGCGACGAACAAGAGGAAGAAGAAGTCTCCGCCGCGTAAGCCCAGCGGACACACTCCTTCCAGATAAAAATCACGCCTGCCCGGAGCAATCCTGGCAGGCGTTTTTTTTGGCTTAGTTCAGCTCAGGATGCAAGGGCATCCGCGCGATCAGCTCATACTTGGGTCCCATCTCATTCAGGATACCCACCCACAGCTCCTTGGGTTCATCCGTGCTTAGCACCTGGGCCTGCGGCGGCGTGGTGATCCAGGAGCGCAGCTTCAGCTCACGCTCCAACTGCCCACTCGTCCAGCCCGAGTACCCGATAAAACCCCGCACCTCATGGCCAATGGCCAACTCGTGCAGCGCCTCATTCACCGAGAGATGCGTCTCGCAGTGCAGCGTCTCCTCCCAGTCGCTCCAGTACAGCGAGGCAAAGGCCAGCTTATCCGCTTCGACAGGGCCACCGAGGTACACGGGCACAGCCGCGAGATCGCCCAGTCCATCGCTCGGCATGAGATCGCTGACGACCTTGTCCAAAGGCTGATTCAGCACATAACCAAAAGCCCCCGACTTGGCCGTATGATTGGCGAGAAAGAGCACCGAACGCGCAAAATTAGGATCACGCATCGCTGGGGCCGCAAGTAGCAGCGAGCCTTTGAGATTGGGAAAAGCAGTCATAGGGGGTGAAGCAGGAATGGCGCATGGTGGCTGCAAAAACCCGCACACGCAACGAGCTAGCTCACCCGCAAGCCACGAGGCAAGCTCGGGCTGCATTAAGCCCATCACCGTGATTACTGGTAAACCCAAATACCGCATCGCTTGCGCACTGGCATAATCCCGCCAAGATACAGCCCCCTTTCGCCCGAAGCAGCACTCTAGCCGCTCAGCGCGTTCCGTTATCTTCCCTCGCCCCCGCTCGTTATGTTCAACTGGATCATCAAGAAAATCATCGGCACCAAAAACCAACGCACCGTGAAGCGCCTGCTTCCCGTCGTCGCCGAGATCAACCGCATCGAAGCCCAACTCCAGAATGAGCCCGAGGAAGCCCTGCGCGAGCGTGTCACGAAGTGGAAAGAACAGTTCAAAGCCTTCCACACACCCAAGTTCCTCGGCGGCGTCAACCTGCGTGTGGCCGATGATGAAGCCATTGATGCGAACCGCGAACACATCGCCGAGTACTTTGATCGCCTGAAGCCCCACTTCCCCTCGCTGGATGACAGCTTCCTCGCGCCCGCTTCCTGGCAGGGCAACTCGATCGAACAAAAGCGCGACCTCATCGACAAGGCCGCCATCGCCTGGCACGCCATTCGCCCCGACTTCACCCGCATCGAGCAAAAGATGCTCGCCGACATTTTGCCCGAAGTGTATGCCGTGGTGAAGAACGCTGCGCGTCGCCTCTGCGGCCAGCCCATCACCGTGAGCGACCAGCCCATGACATGGCAGATGGTTCACTTCGACGTGCAACTCATCGGCGGCGTCGCCCTGCATCGCGGCATGATCGCTGAGATGGCCACTGGCGAGGGCAAGACCCTCGTCTGCACCCTGCCCGTCGCGCTGAATGCCCTCACTGGGCGCGGCGTACACGTCATCACCGTCAATGACTACCTCGCACGCCGCGATGCCGACTGGATGGGCCATCTGCATCGTTTCATCGGCCTCTCGGTGGGTTGCATTCAGAACGACCAGCCCTCGCATCTGCGTGCCGAGCAGTACCAGTGCGACATCTGCTACGGCACGAACAGCGAGTTCGGCTTCGACTACCTGCGCGACAACGGCATGGCCAGCCGCGCCCATGAGCAAGTGCAGCGTGGCCACTACTTCGCCATCGTGGATGAAGTCGATAGTGCCCTCATCGACGAGGCACGCACGCCATTGATCATCAGCGGCCCCGTCACCGTCAGCACGCACCAGTTCGACCGCTACAAGCCGCTGGTGGATCAAATCGTACGCAAGCAAAATGCTCTCTGCGCCCGCCTCGTCACCGAGGCCAAGGAACTCCATGAAAAGGGAGAATCCGAAGCCGCTGGCAAGAAGCTCTACCAAGTCGCCCTCGGGATGCCAAAGAACCGCGCTCTGCTGCGCAGCATGGAGGACTCAGAGCTGCGTCGCCTGAAAGAGAAGACCGAGATGAGCTACCAGCTCAATGACCAGAAGGTCGCGCTCTACCATCTCAAAGAAGAGCTGTTCTACACCGTCGATGAGAAGACGCACGAAAGCGACCTCACCGAAATGGGCCGCACTTTCCTGAACCCGGATGACCCCGACGCATTCGTCTTGCCCGACCTCGCCACCGCCTTCGCCGAGATCGAGATGGATAAGTCCCTCAACGAAGCCGCTCGCCAGCAGAAGCGCACCGAGTTGCAAGAGCGCATGGATCACCAGGGCCAGCGCATCCACAACATCACCCAACTCCTGCGCGCCTACTGCCTCTATGAGAAGGACGTGCATTACGTCGTCGAGGAGAACAAGGTCATCATCGTCGATGAGCAGACCGGACGTAAGATGCCAGGCCGACGCTGGAGCGAAGGCCTGCACGGTGCTGTCGAAGCGAAGGAAGGCGTGCAAATCGACGCGGAAACGCAGACACTCGCCACCATCACCATCCAAAACTACTTCCGCCTGTATCAGAAACTGGGCGGCATGACAGGCACCGCCGAGACAGACGCCGCCGAGTTCCACGACATCTACAACCTCGACGTGCTGACCATTCCCACGAATCGTCCCATCCTGCGCACCGACCAGAACGACAGCATCTACAAGACCCGCCGAGAGAAGTACAACGCCGTCATCGAGACCATCAAAGAGCGCCACGAGAAGGGCCAGCCCATCCTCGTCGGCACCGCCAGCGTCGATGCCTCCGAGACCGTCTCGCGCATGTTGAAGCTGCACAAAGTGCCGCACAGCGTGCTCAATGCGAAGTATCACCGCCAAGAAGCCGAGATCATCGCCAATGCCGGACAAAAAGGTAGCGTCACTATCTCCACCAATATGGCGGGCCGTGGTACCGACATCAAACTTGGGCCCGGCGTCCCCGAGCTCGGTGGCCTCCTGGTCTGCGCCACCGAGCGCCATGAGAGCCGCCGCATCGACCGCCAGTTGCGTGGTCGTTGCGCTCGTCAGGGCGACCCCGGCGAGAGCAAATTCTTCCTCGCCTTTGAGGACGACCTCATGCGCAACTTCGGTGCCGCCGAACGCATGACCAAGATCATGGAACGCTTCGGCATGAAGGAAGGCGAAGAACTGCAACACCCCTGGCTAAACCGCAGCGTGGAGACCGCGCAGAAGCGCGTCGAGCAAGCCCGCTACGTGCAACGCAAGCGCGTGCTCGAATACGACGACGTGATGAATCAGCAGCGCGAAGTGGTGTATGAATACCGCAACGAGATTCTGGAAAGCAACGACACCCGCATCCTCATCGAGGAAGCCCTGGACAAAGGTGTTCGCGAAAAAGTCGCCGAGTATGTGCCCGCCGAAGGGGGGCGCCAAGACGACCCTGCCGACTACGGCGCACTGCTCAGTTGGGTGAACATCACCTTCCCCGTCGCCATCAGCGAGGACGATGCCGCCTTCGCCAGCAAAGGCTTCGAGGAGATCGTGCAGTTCGTCATCGAACGCGTGAAGCGTGCCTACGATGTGAAAGTCGGCAGCGCTGCCGCCGTCGCCGTGCAAGACCTGGAGCGCATGATCCTACTCAACGCCGTGGATCGTCTATGGCAGGAGCATTTGTATGCTCTCGACGCCCTACGCGAAGGCGTCGGTCTGCGCAGCTACGGGCAGAAGGATCCGCTCGTCGAATTCAAGAGCGAGGCCTTTAACATCTTCTCTGAGCTGATGCGCAACATCAACATCGAAGTCCTCGGCAACCTCTTCCGAGGCATGGCCCAGCTCCAAGCTTTTGAAGACTTCCTCGCTCAGCTCGCCCAGCAGCGCAGTGGCCAGCAAGGCGGCGGCAGCGAACCCACCGAGCCTCGCCAGATCGCCGCAACTTCCACCACCTCCACAGCAGCCCCCGCCGCCCCCACAGGCCCGCGCATCATGCTGCCCACGATCAAAAAAGAACTGCCTAAAGCCGGACGCAACGACGCATGCCCCTGCGGCAGCGGCAAGAAATACAAAGCGTGCTGCGGCAGACTGGGGTAAGTGTGAGTTCCATACTGCCTTCGTTGCGAAGCCTTTTGGCATGTGGTGCAAGGCACAAAGCGCCGCCTTGTTGAGGCTTGAACCCTAAGGTTACACAGAACGAGGGCCAAAAATCATGGCCAGGGGGAGATGTAGTTGCGAGCTTTAGCTCGCTTACACTCATAGGCATCCTTGCTTGTGTTAGCGTGATATAGACATCTCCCTGGCCATGATTCATAATCCCGAACGCCGCGTTTCAGCGGTGGTTAGCTTCGCCAAAGCTCGAGTCTCAGGCGGTTTGGCGACGGCGGGACTGTATTGAAGAATACTGAGCCCGCCGTCGCAAAGCCGCATCAGGCCGGGCGTTGGTGAAGATAGCCGCCGATCAAACGCGGCGTTCGGGTTAAAGGAAGAAGCAGGCGGCCCCAAAGACATCTGCTGGCGACGACTCACGACATTGCCGGTGCCAGATATAGCAGCCGCCCTGCGCATGGCCCGCGGGTATGCCAAGCGCTGGCAGATCGAAGAATTGCACCGTGTGCTCAAGACTGGCTGCCGAGTCGAGGCCCGGCAAATGCGCACGCTGGAGCGGCTCAAGCCAATGATGGCGCTCGACATGATCGTCGCGTGCAGCCTTATGGGCATGAGCGCCGCCGCGCGAAATCGCCCCGAGGAGATCGCCACCGACTGGCTAGACCCCGAGGAGATCGCCGCCATCGAAACGTATCAGCGCAAAGGCCAGTGCGTCCCGCACGATGCCCCCGCGCTCACCCTCGGCTCAGCCGTGAAATTCATCGCCCGGCTAGGCGGCCATCTAGGACGCAAAGGCGACGGCCACCCCGGTGCTCAAGTCCTCTGGCAAGGCCTACACAAACTCGAAGCCATCACCGAAGCATGGAGGAGGTTCAAACCT
>JANOAR010000015.1:0-42011 GCA_031411235.1 Verrucomicrobiota bacterium
GCGCACATTTTGTTCCTCTGGCACTTCCGCAGCATCCTCATCGTCACGCTGCCGCTGCCCATCTCGATTCTGGTGTCCTTCATCGCCATGAAGGAGTTCGGCATCACCGCGAACATCATGAGCCTCGCCGGCATCGCCATCGCGATTGGTGTGCTCGTTGATGGAGCCATCGTGATGACGGAGAATGTGATTCGCCGCCTGAGTGTGGAGCAGGCATTCCTGTCTGCTGGAGTGTCTCCCGGCAACGCCAGCTCAACCGACGCTCATGCTGACAGGAATGTCTGCAACACGCTGGCTCATGCAGACAGGAATGTCTGCATCACACTGGCTGCCTGCCAGCAAGTCGGTCGTCCCATCTTCTTCGCGATGACGATCATCCTCCTCGCCTTCATTCCCGTGTTCGCCCTCAGCGGTCAGGAAGGCCGGCTTTTCCATCCACTGGCCTTTGCGAAGACCTTTGCGATGCTCGCCGCCGCCGTGCTCTCCATCACGCTCGTGCCTGCCTTATGCGCCGTGCTCATGCGCGGGCCTTTTCCTGCGGAAGACCGCAATCACATCATGCGCGTGCTTCTTCGTCTGTATGATCCGGTGCTCGGCTTCGCTTTGAAACACACGCGCCTGGTCCTGGTCATCGCCGCAGGCATCTTCATCACCTCGGTGCTGCTAGTGAGGAACGTCGGCAGCCAGTTCATGCCGCCGCTGAATGAAGGCAGCCTGCTATTCATGCCCACCTTCGTTCCCAGCACTTCACTCACCGAAGTGAAGCGTGTCATGGCCTGGCAGGATCAGGTTTTCGCCAGCTTTCCCGAAGTGCAGACCGCCGTCGGCAAACTGGGCCGCGCCGACACCGCCACGGACCCCGCGCCGGTCGAGATGATCGAGACCACGATCACGCTGAAGCCCGGGCACGAATGGCGCGAGGGCATGACACGCGAAAAACTCATCGCCGAGATGGCGGAGCGGCTCAAGCAAGTGCCCGGAAGCGTTCCCGGCTTCATCCAGCCCATCGAAGGCCGCGTGCTCATGCTCGCCACCGGCATCCGCGCCCAGCTCGGCGTGAAACTCTTCGGCGATGACCTCGCCACGTTGCAAAAGTGGGCCTTTGAGGTCGAGAAGGTCGTGCGTGAAGTCCCTGGCGCGACCGGCGTGACCACCAGCCGTGTGCAAGGCAAGCCCCACATCCAGATCGAGCCAGATCGTGATGCACTCGCCCGCCATGGCCTTCGGTCACAGGATGTTCTCGACGTCATCGAAACCGGCATCGGCGGCAGCGAGGCAGGCACGCTCATCGAAGGCCGCGCCCGCGTTCCAATTCAAATCCGCTTCCAACGCAGCGAGCGCGAGGACATCGAGCGGCTGCGTGATTTGATCGTCGCCAAAAACATCCCGCTCGGCCAGCTCGCCACCTTTCAGCGCATCGAAGGCCCAAACGAAATCGCCAGCGAGGACGGCCAGCTTCGCGCCTACGTCCAAGCCAACATTGATCCGACAATGCGCGATCTCGCCTCCTTTGTCGAAGAAGTGAAGCAACGCATTACCAACGACATCACTCCGCGCCTGCCCAAAGGCATCACCATCGCCTACAGTGGCGACTACGAGCACCAGCAGCACGCACGGCGCACGCTGCTCTTCATCGTGCCGTGTGTGCTGCTCATCATCTTCCTGCTCCTGCATCACATCTACCGCAGCACCGCAGAAGCCGCACATGTGCTGCTCGCCCTGCCTTTCGCGCTCAGCGGCGGTGCGATCCTCCAATGGGTGATGGACATCCCCTTCAGTGTGGCCGTGTGGGTCGGCTACATCGCCCTTTTTGGCACGGCGATTCAGACCGCAATCATCATGGTCGTGTATCTGGAAGAAGCCGTCGCCCGCGCTCCAGGCGGAGATTTGATCCAAGCCATCAAAGACGGCGCACGCCTGCGTTTGCGCCCGAAAGTGATGACCGTCGCCACCATCATCGCCAGCCTACTCCCGATCCTGTGGAGCACTCAAACCGGCGCAGAAGTCATGAAACCCATCGCCGTGCCCGTCATCGGCGGAATGGTCAGCAGCCTGATTCACATCCTGATCGTGACGCCGGTGATCTTCGCGTGGATGCGGCGTTCGCCCTTACTGAATCCCGGCAAATTTCCCACAAAAATCTGAAGTCGCGTTGACATGGCGGATGTTAAGATCAGTCACCATGAAAACGCTCCCCGCCTTTCTTCTGCTCGCCACGAGCCTCACGGCTCACGATTTATTATACCAAGTTGAAATCAAATTCTGGATAATGATCGGATGATCTAACGAGCTTGACCGACCAATGTCCTGCGGACGATTGCCAGTTTCTGGTTTGGAATTGGTATAACTCGCGAACTCAGCCTCAAACGCCACCAGCTCAGCTCCCAAATATAATGACTGCTATCAAACACCCGCTTCACCGCCGCATCCACGGCATCGCGATGATGCACGTAATCTTGGTGGGGGAAGTGGTGAAACAAAGCAGCACAAGCAGCAGGCATGGTGGGTGAGAATGGCAACAGCGGGACAATAAAACCACCTGTTACTCCCGGCGAAGATGGATCGCCTTGAGCTGAATCGCCTCGCTCGCCTTGATGTCGAGCGCTTGCACTTTGATAGTCGTCTGCCCTTTCGGCAGTTTTAGTTTACCCATCTTGAGCCGCGACCATTGCATCTCATAAACTTCAGATTTACGCGGTGCTCGGTCGGGTGATGGGAGTTCGATCATGGGTGTGGGCAGCACTTCCGCTGTGGCTTTCGATGGGCCTGCACTCACTTCAATGTGCGAGCCTGCTTCGGTGGCGGGGCACAGGTACTGCAACTCAATGTCGTAGTCGCCCGCTTCAGCGACATCCACGTCCCACTGCACATTGGCGGCGACATTCGTCCAGTGTTTGATCCAAGCGTTGTTGGGAGCCTTGGCATCGAAGTTGATACCGCCTTCGAGTCGGCCATTGGGCGTGGTCAGCTCGATCTGTTGTGTGGCTGCGGTACCGAGCAAAGGAACATCGCGAGACATATCAGCATCAGTCTTCACCCCCTGCCACCATGCGTCGTAGGCAGAGGACATCTTCGCCAGTGTCGCCGTGTCTTGCGCTGCGATGTCGTGCTCCTGCGCGGGATCGGCGACCATGTCATAGAGTTCCCAGCCCTTACCTGCTCGCACGGCACGATGCGTCTGGCTGCGCACAGCGGCGGCGCTGTTGGCTTTCCCCTTCCCTTTTACGCTGCCGCCTCCGCCGAGATTCCATTGCGTGAAGAGCTGGCGCTCGGGCCATGCCTCGGCCTTGCCATCGAGCAAGGGCACTAGGCTGCGACCATCCAGAGGCAGCGTCTGCGGCATGGGTAGTCCACACAATTCCATGAGTGTGGGGAAGACGTCGATATGGCCCGCGATCTGCGGCACGAGGCGCGGTGTCTTCAGCCGCGTGGGCCAGCTTAGAAAGAATGGTACGCGCACGCTGCCTTCATCCACGCCGCCTTTTTTGCCCTTCATGCCACCGTTGAAGCGGAAGCTCTGCGGGCCGTTGTCGGTGAGGAATATCACGATGGTGTCCTCGCGCAGTTTCTTCGCATCGAGATGCGCGAGCAAGCGGCCCACATTGTCATCGAGGTTCGCGCACATGCCGTAGATGCAGGCGAGTTCGTCATCGAGTCCCTTGGCTTTGTAGCGGTCAAAATAAGCATCGGGCACTTGGAAGGGCGAGTGCGGCGTGGTGTAGGCGACCCACGCGAAGAAAGGTTTTTCACCAGCGCTGTCGATGAACTTGATCGCCTCTTGTGTCGTCGCATCGACGATGAAACCCGGTGCCTTTTCTGGCACCCCATTGCGCTGCACTACGCTGTCGAAGTAGTTGTTCCAATGCCCGCGCGTGTAGCCATAGAACATGTCGAACCCCTGGGACTGTGGGTTGCACGGCGCGTTCTCGCCGTTGTGCCATTTGCCAAAAAGCCCCGTGCTGTAGCCTGCGCTGCGCAGGGCCTCGGCCACTGTTGTTTCACCCGTGCGCATCGCTTCATCTCCTGAGGCAACCCCACGCGTGCCCGTGCGCAACGAGTAGCGCCCCGTCAATAAACTCGACCGTGTGGGCGCACAAACAGGGCTGACGTAGAAGCGGTCGAAGCGCACCGATTCGCTAGCCAACTTGTCGAGCACTGGCGTTTGCAGCACGGTATTGCCGTGGCAGGAGAGGTCGCCATAACCTTGGTCGTCGGTGATGATGAGCAGGATATTGGGCTTTGCCGCTGCTTGGCTAAAGACAGCGAGACTGAAAAAAATGAGGGTGGTGAGCAGGCGCATTCCCTCGGGAACGTGGGCACACCGAAGTTTCCTGCGAACGATTGCACGCGACCTACTTCGAGAGGCAATCCAACACATTGCGCGTGATGCGCTCCACACTTTGATCACCGCCCATGAGGCCATGAGACCAGTCCGTCGTCCCAGCGGTGAAGACCGTGCCGCCGCGAGTGTAGAGGCCCATGCACGCCGCGCCCGTGCGCCCGATTTCCCATTTCTCATACCACTCGGCATCGTCGGGATGCCAGCGTGCGGGGCAGGTACCGAGCACCTCGAAAGTCTTCGGCGTGCCATCGTTGTGAGTGGGGAACGGCAGACCATCACGCCACGTCAACTCGCAGCCATCGCACTCGTAGCCGACGATGGTATCCTTGCCACCGAAGCGCTCATCGCGTTTCAACCCACTGCCTTCGAAGACCCAATGCTCGGGGCGATGCACGATGAAGGATGCCTCGCCATCCATGAACTGGCCGTGACTGCGGTGGTAGCCGCCCCACAGAAAGCCAACGCCCGTGAGTTCATTTTCAGGCCGCTTCAGCAAGTGATGGCTCCATGCGGTGCTCAGTGTTTTGAACTCCTGCGTCTGGTACACAGGATCAACATGGTAGTGCTGCTTGAAGCAACTGAAGGCACGTCCCTTGTCCTCGCTACGCACCTGCCAACAACACGTATTGCCACTGAAGAAAGCGACGTTGCCGCCCTTGCCGATCCAGGCTTCCAAGCTATCGCGCATGGGCGTGGACCAGTACTCATCATGCCCCACACTGAGCACCAACTTATACTGATCTAGCAGCTCTGGACGGAACTCAAGATCGTCATTCGCCGCATACTCCAACACATAACCTTGCGCCTCGGCCCACTTCACAAAGGGGAGTTCCCACTTGGGAAACTGCGATGCAGGTGGACGATCAAAGCTCACTCGATTGCCCTGGTTTTTCGCCAGACCGCTGTACGCATACACGCTGAAGCCACCCCAGTTATTGTAGGCGTTGTAGGTGTTGGTGGCGAGCTGCAGCAGCACCTTCGAGGTGGAGCCAGGCTGCGCCGCACGCACGATAAAATACGCACTGCTCTCCGCCGTGCGCCGCCCGCGATGCGTCCACTTGCCGCCAGCATCCGCCGCACGCAGGGTGATTTCATAGTAGCCCGATGTCCATGCTGCACCCACTGGCACGCGCAAAGACTCTGCCCAAAGGCAGCCATACGCGGAGGCATTCTCGGGCACGGGCTGCACTTGGCCTGGCAGATCAGCTTGTTTCCACACGACCGCACGCGTGGCCCCAAGTCGAGCGACCTCAATCTCAAACTTCGCCGCCGACGTGCTCACATGCACGGGCAACGCCTCGCCCTGGGCCACACTCGTCTGCCCCGCATACCCTTCGATAAATAAGGACACAGGCTCAGCAGCATAAAGCGGCGCGACAACAAGAAGCAGGGCGAGAGTGCGGAACATCTAGCGGCTACGCGTGCCACAGCCCCTGGCTTTCATTCGGCAAAAGACGAGGAAGGGACGCCACACGTAGCGCGTATCTGCCCAGCGCACACTCACCACCAACCCGCTACAATCATGCCCACGCTTACCCGCCGTCAGTTTGTTCGCCACACCACTCTCGCCGCTGCCGCTGCGGCGGCACCCGCCGCGCTCAATGCAGCAGGCAAGGAGGAGAAAATCAACCTCGCCTTCATCGGCCCTGGTGGCATGGGCACCAACCACATCAAGACGATGACCCAGCGCAGCGACGTCATCTACTCCTACGTCTGCGATGCCGACGCGCAGCGCGCAGCAACAGCGGCAAAGCTAATCCAGGAACTCACAGGGCAGACGCCAAAGATCGTCAGCGACATGCGCCAAGTGTTTGATGACAAGGCCGTTCATGCCGTGCTGATGGCGACGCCCGACCACTGGCACGCCCCAGGTGCCATACTCGCGGCGAACTCCGGCAAACATGTGTATGTGGAAAAGCCTTGTTCGCACAACCTGCGCGAGGGCCGACTCATGATCGAGGCAGCAGCGAAAAACAAAGTCGCCATGCAAGTAGGCACCCAAAGCCGTAGCACCGCGCATGTCATTCAAGCCATCGAAAAACTGCGTAGCGGCATCATCGGCAAGGTCTTGGTGGCAAAGGCATGGAATAGCCAACTGCGAGCCGACCAAGGACACAAACAGAACAGCGAGCCACCGCCCCAACTCGATTACGAGCTATGGCTCGGCCCCGTGCCCAAGGTGCCTTTTAAGCCCACCTATCATCCCGGTTCGTGGCGTTGGTTTCACCACTTCGGCGCAGGCGACTTCGGCAACGACGGCGTGCATGACATCGACATCGCACGCTGGGGACTCGGCGTAGAGCGCCAGCCCGACCGCATCATCGGCCAGGGCAGCAAGCTATTTTTCGACGACGATCAAGAGTGGCCCGACACGCTCTACTGCGGCTTTGAATACGATGAGGACGGCAAAACCAAGCAGCTCATCTATGAGCAGCGCGATTGGTCGCCCTACGTGCAGGAGGGCCATGAAAATGGCTGCGCCTGGTACGGCACCGAGGGCATGATGATCGGCGGCAAAGCCAAGGGCTGGCAAATTTTTGGCCGCAAAAACAAGCTCCTCGAAGAGATCAAGCCCACCTCCGGCCCCGACCTCGCGGCACATCACGCCAACTTCTTTGACGCCATTCTCAACGGCACCAAACTGAACGCCGACATCACCATCAACCACCTTTCCTCCTCGCTCTGCCACCTCGGCAACATCGCCGCACGCACCCGCCGAGCGCTCGTTTTCGACACCACGAAAGAACAATTCACGAGTGATGCCGATGCCTCAAAACTCCTGCGTCGGCAGTACCGCGAGCACTGGGCGACACCCTCGGTATGAGCCCCAATATCGCTTGGCTTCTACTACCTCTCGGCCTTGTCATCGCAGAGGAACCACTGCCCAATACCCAGCTAGAAGCCCTGCCGCAACTAGCTGCATCGCCCGCAGAAAACCCCAGCACACCCGCCAAGATCGCCCTCGGTCGGCTGCTGTTTTTTGATCCCATCCTCTCCGCTACTCGCGAGATCGCCTGCGCCACCTGCCATCACCCTCAGTTCGGCTGGGCCGATGCTCGCACGACGCCGCTCGGCGTCCACGCCAGCGGCCTCGGGCCACAGCGCCTACGAACGCGCAGCGGCGATTTCCCTGCCCTACTCCGCAACACACCGACACTCCTCAATGTCGCCTTCAATGGCATTGCCTCCGGTAAACCCCATGATCCCACCCAGGCACCGATGTTCTGGGACAACCGTGTGCTCAGTCTCGAAACCCAAGCGCTTACCCCCATTCACAACCGCGAAGAAATGCGCGGCGATACCTGCACCGAGGCACAAGCCATACCCGCAATGATCGAGCGCCTGCAAGCCATCGCCGAGTATCGCCAGCGCTTTCGCCAAGCCTTCGCTGCCGACATCACCAGTACCCGCGTCGCCCAGGCCATCGCCACGTACGAGCGCACACTCATCACACCAGACTCGCCCTTTGATCGCTTCATGCGCGGCAACAGCACCGCAATGACACCCGCCCAACAACAAGGCATGACAGTGTTCCAGCGGGCAGGCTGTACGCTCTGCCACAACGGCCCCATGCTCTCGGATTATAAACTCCATGCCATCGGCCTTGATGACTCCAGCACCCAGCGACAGGAGTTTCGCACGCCCACGCTACGCAATCTGCAACACACCGCGCCCTACATGCACCACGGTGGCACCGCCACCTTGGACGAGGTGCTCTTGTTTTATGATCGCCTCATGGATCATGCCGCCGAATCGCTCGAAGGTGGCGACACCAGCACCTTGCCACCACTCGCTCCACTACTGCGCAAAATGAACCTGCTCCCCGAAGACCACACACCAATCATCACATTCCTGGAAGCCCTGAACAGCGATGACTACGACAAGACAGTGCCACCACGCGTGCCCAGCGGATTGCCTGTTGCAGGTCAGCCATGAGGCTCCGAAACAGCCCAGTATAAGCAATCTCACTCGCTACCGAACAAGCGTGCAAAGTTCTCCGCCACCTGCCCCGCCAACTCCTCCACAGGCATCTGCCGTAACATAGCGACATGCTCATACATCAACACAATATTGGCCGGATGATTCATGGGCTTTCCCTCAGCATCATACAATGCATGTGGATTCAGTTCCATAGGCGGCCACATATCCGGGGCATCTGTTTCCAACAGTAGCCGGTCTAATGGAACGTGTTTAAATGTCTGCCATTGGTGAGCTTTTCGCTCATGCAAAAAGTAGGGCGACACACTGAAATAAGCCCCCAACCGAGTAAAGGCAGGCACCATCTCCAGCGGCCCGCAATAACTGTGCAGCAGAAAGCCGCTATCCAGTCGCGGCAGTTCGAGCAAGGTTTCCTCCAACAAGCCAAACGCTTGCAAGCAATGCACCGTCGCCACACGTCGCAGTTGGTGAGCGAGTAGCCATTGCTTGCGAAACATCTGCACTTGCAGCGGCACATCCGCTGTGGGCAACCAACGATCCAGCCCTATTTCACCGACTCCTGCCTGGGGATACTTTTGCAGCCATGCAGCCAATTTCTCGAACCAATCCTCAGGCTGATCCCCCACGTACCAGGGATGCACGCCAAAAGAAGGAAGAACCCAGGCATAAGTCTCAGTAAGTGCCGCAACACCACCCCAGTCCTGCACACCAGAACCCGTCACAACAGCACGCCGCAATCCCATAGCTAGCAGTGATTGCGCCACATCATCACAATGCGCAGCAAGCCGCTCGTCTTGGAAATGATTATGCGCGTCGTAATAATGAAGCATCTCATATCTCCATACGAATGAAGCGAAGTGTAATCCAGCGCCAAGTATTCCCAGATCAGCGAGCTGTGACGCCGTGGCTGAGGGCTTGAGCGAAATAAGCCACCTATTTCTTCTGCCCACCGAACATCATCGAACTCATCTTCATCCCCGCCTCCTGCATCGCACGCTGCTGTGCCTGCATAGCTTTCAATGCTTCAAGTTGTCGAGGGGTCAGATATTTTGAAGCCTCAATAAGCACTGCCTGAGCATTAGCATCGTAGCGCACCATCTGTTTATTAAAATACTCAGTCGTCAGCTTTCCTGGGTCGAAATTCTCTGGTCGATTTAGATCAGGCACCGCACTTGGTCGGGCGTTAATGGCGTGCATCGTATCGACCAGTTGCCGCTCTTGCACGGGAGATAACGGCTCGCCTGTCGATGCGAAGGCCGCCTGCCCCAGGCTCAGTTGCATCCTCTCTCTTTTGGTCTCCTCCCAATGCTTAAAGGTAGCAAAGTCAGTATCATCATTCATGAACGTGCGCACCTTTTCATCGTTGGTTTTAGTCGCCTCGGTCATTTCCTTCACCAGTGCCTGGCGTTGCTGAGGAGTCAGGTTTTCATCCATCATCTTTAGCCCCATATCCGTCTGGATGCCGAGCCGATCCGCTAATAATTGTTTCAAATTTGCCTTCTCCTTATCATCAAGCTGAAGATGGGCAAACAGCCCTGCATACTGCGAGTCCAGCATCGCCACTTGCTGTTGTTTAGCGATCTCACGCATCGCAGGATTCTTCATCATCTCGGCCAAGCCCTTCATCGAGCCAACAGCGCCTAACCCCTTGGCTAAAGCATCCGATGTATTCGACGCGTCATTGCTTGTTGATCCCAGCGCAGACACACGCCCCGAAGCCTCATCAGTCTTATTTGCATCGGCAAGCCGCTGTTCCAGCCGTTTCAGTTCAGCTTGCAGCTTATCGTGTTCAGAGCGCAGCGATTTTGCCTCGCTCTCTAGTTTAAGATTTACCTGCTGATTCTGCGCAAGCTGCGCCACTGCCTCATCTTTTTCTCGCAGCAGCAAGGCCCCAAGGCTGCCGCCAATGAGGAGCACGACAACAAAGAGCAAAGCAAAGAGCCTATTCATAATATGAGGCTACGTCATCACCCAACAGTTCGTCAACAATGAGCCAAGCTCCGCTTTAGAGTTATTAAGGTCGATACGAGGCGGCCCTTCCGCTTAGTGGATCAATTTGAATAGCATAAAAGTTTGGCGGAATGCGACCTCCGTCTGCAATCAAACGTTCCTCGCCCAGTGTGAAATAACATTGATTAGCATCGACACTTGCAACCGAAGTTGTCCCATCAGCACGGAATCGAAAAGCTTTATAACGTGCTGTGCTCGCTTTGATAAATTTTTCCTTGTCAGGCATAGTGGGCAAATTACTGCTCGTTAGTAATGGTGACAAAGCTGTGGATTCCCCAATAATAATACCAGAAGGGAGACGAATAATTTCACCAAGTTGCAGGCCATCATCTGTTGCGTTTAGTGCTGGGTTCACCATCACAATAGCGCGGTAGGCCTCTTTGGATCCGGGCTCATCGTTATCAACATATGAATAAAAACGAACTTCCACTTCATGGCTCTCAGCGACGGCCAATCCATGCGCGAGAGAAATAGCAGAAGACATTGTCTGCCCCGCTGAGTTGAGTTTAGTGGCAACTAGCGTGCCAAAAACCATCGGAGCTACGGCCGCAGTAATCAAGCCAATTACAGCTACGACGACGAGCATTTCGACAAGCGTGAATGCTTTAGCTTTATTCATTTGGACAGACGATAATTGAAGTTGTTCCATACAAGCGTATTTGAGTTCAAGTGGTGATTAGGCGAGTTAAAACAAAAAACATTCAAATGTCACCACCGGGAATAGCCACCGTACCTGTAAAAATCCGAAAATTAATTTTGCTTCGAGTCATCGCATCACGAAAAGACACAAGGTCTTTCTCCAGAGAATCAGCAGATGTGAAATTAACACCTGACTTACCAAGCAAATCAGGGTTCGCTGAACCGTTTCGATCAGCAAGTTTCACAGCAGACTCTTCGTCGATAGCCAAAACCACCACACGAATTGCTTTGGGAAGATGTTTGGCATTTGCGCCAGCTAACTCAGAATTAAAATTGAAAGCTAATTGGCTAGTCGGGATATTTCCGCTAAGAGACGAGGGGGATGTCGTTCCCGAGCCAAAAATAGGAGCAAATAATACTCCGATAATATTTTCGGCGATAGGCTGAACAGGCTCACCAGATCCCAAATCAGTCATCCATCCCGACGGAGTGCCTGTCGCAGGATTGCCGTTGTATAGCCGGTTATTTTCTGTGGCCTGCCTAAGTTCAAAAAGCCGATACCTATATTTGGGCTGCAAACGAGATGCTAACCCTGATGGGAGATAATCTGAATCGGAGCCAAACTTCACAAAATAACCTCGTGCACAAAGTAGGTTTTTTAGTGGACGAAGCAGCGGGTCGTTGGTGATGCCAAATGGGCCTTGGAATAAAATTCCATCGCCTGACATATCACTGCTATTCCCAAGTCCAGAAAACACAGCAGATGCATTTCCCGACCACATGCTCATTTCTGCCACGCGAGTGTAGGATATTGGCGGATCAAGAGGAGTGGCTGGCACAAGGTTATTGCCATTGTAAAGAAAGGAAAAGTAAGACTGCAAATCGGCTTGCCGAAGTCCATGCGTTATTGTTTCAAAAGCTTGTCTTGCTTCACGAAATTGACTCAACCGACTGGCTGCTCGTTTCCATGAAATTTGAGCTTGACCAATGACCTCAGTAATGATGAGCATCATGCTCAACAAGATAACCATCGAAACCATTACCTCGACTAAAGTAAACGCAGCTAACTTCTTACCGCGTTGAAATCGATTTTTAAAAGAACCTTGAGGAAGGTTGATGCTATGGTGCGGCTTCATAAAATATGTGAGTGCTACTGCACAGAAGGGCCAATCAAGAGTGGAATAGTTTGATAGGAAGAAAGAGCAGCATTTTCAAAATTAAATGTACGGTTAGGGGTGGCCGCCACTTTGATAACCACAGGAAGCACCATGCTTTGTGGAGCAGAACTCCCCGGTAAAATAGCTCCTGCGCGGTTGACTGTTACCTCGGCTACGAATGCAATATCAATCTCACTTCCTCCACTGTCCTCAATATTAGACCCTTGATCGTCAAACATTAATCGCGTTGTTTGGATGCCCGCAATATTGCCAAAATGCATAATAGACATTCGGCCTGTGATATTACTTACAATTCGGCTAACTGCGCTAATGTTAGCAGCACGTTTAGAAAGTTCAATTCCGTGTGGCAAGAGCCCTAACAGCGCGGTAATAGCGAGACCCATTATACCCAGAGCAAGAACTGTCTCAACAAGCGAGAAGCCTTGGCGCTTGGTAAGTTGAAATAGTGAATATTTTTGCATTGTAGTAAAACTCACTTTCACTTAGTTAAGGAACAAATTGTTTCATTTCCAAGATGCGGTAGCGATAGAAACTTTCCAAAGTCATTGAATTGTCTAGCACCGTTCCAGGATTAATCAAAGATGGGTAATCTGGCAATGCGACAGGATTAGTATCACTTCCTGAGTCCAAATAACGCTCCACGAGAGCAGAGCCTCTATAGGTAGAAGTAATTGTATCCCGCGTCGTATTCACAGTAGTTGGTGCCAAAGATTTTGCCTTTAAAAGACTTTGTGCTATAAAATGAACACGATAAGCATTGGATTTTGTGGTGACTTTTTGATAAATGTTAGCATAAGGTCTTTCGCGAGTGTTGTCACCAGTAAGGCGATTGCCATCCCAGAAAGTTTTCATTTTCGCTTTTCTATTCGCTATCGCATAAGGGATCCCGTTGGGGTTAAGCCCATCTACGCCCTTAGTTTCGGGAATGATATGCAGCTCACAAAGCTGAGAGGCTGTTCTCATTAATCCCTGCGCTTCACCTGGAAGATTGGGGTGACCAACAAACCGTTCCTCTAGTTGGCGCAATGTCTCTGGGATATTAATACGCCGTTGCCAGTAAAATTGATCTGCCTCAGACCAATAACCCTGCGGGTAATCGCCACTTCCAGATTTAAATGTCTTATAAGCAACGCGAGCCGTAGTGCTGGGGTTTGTTGATCTTTTATTCGGATTCCCTGCTGTATAGGCGTCACTTTGGCTAATAGCTGTTATAATTTCGCCTTTAAGCGCTGCATGAAGTGCTGTCTCACGTCGAATATGGGTGAAGGGAAGTAACTGCCAGTTAAGGTTTACCTTTCCTGCCGTAGCAAAATTATGGCTAATAGCATAGGGCTCTACCACAGGCATCCAGAACAAATCCATAAAATAGTGGTCAGCAGGCGATGCGCCACCCGACCACTGCACTCCACCCACATGACCATCAATATCCGCTCTGAAGAGCAATGTCCGCCATGGCACTCCATACACTCCATTATTGGGTTCTCCAGCGGGACGGCTGCCATATACGCCAGTTGAAAGCGAACCAAATACACCGGGGCTCGAGATCATTCGATTCGGAGTAAAGAATGCAGCTTTACTTGGCAACTGTAACTGTGAATCGGTGAAATAGGCATTTCTAACGGTATGAATACCCCTACCCTTATTACCAAACCATAAATCCATCACGCTCAAGTTCCCATCATCCGGTTTATTGATGTAGGCACCATCTCTCACATTTCCGGCCCCATTATCATAGTCGCGATACTTCGTAGACCAGAGCGATGCAGTGGGATCATTGGGGGAATCTGGGATTTTATTTTGTGGATACCATGCACCTTGGATCAAACGATTTTCTGCTGCTTCAAACTGTGAGCCCCCAGTATTACCTATACTAGCGCCCCCAAGATCATAGCCCAATTCGCCAGTAGAACTAAAGCTATTTAAACTATGAGCAAAGAGTTCCGTGGCATCCTTTGTCCAAACAGGATGCTGCATCCACATCGTTTCAGGAACAGTCTTCATACCCGCAATGATTCGGTAGTCGCCGTGACGGGGTACAATGCTCTTGATTGAATCTGTGCCGTAATAGCCATAAGCCCCCATTGATTTAACAGGGTTGCTTGGGTCTGCTGGGTTGTACACATCTACATTATCTAAGTCTCTTCTGTTATTTGCCTTAACGCCGTTAAAATTGCCGTTATTCGCCCACCCATAAATCAAAGAACGGTCATGTGGGACATTGCCACCTTCTAACGTGTCAATAGAAGTATAACCTGAAACCGAATTTAATCGGCCATAAGTATCACGACGCGCAATCTCATCCGCTGTTGAGTTATTAATTACTCCACCTGTCCAAGGACTGGCACCTGGGTTTAAGTTTCCACGACCTGTCCAACGATTCACGGCACCGTTTTTATTGAAAGACCACCAACGGCAGGCGTTGATAGCCTTTGCTTCAATACTCGCGCCACTAGAATTAAAGTACTCCCTACGTTCGCTGGAGAAAACGACCAGATGAGGAACCGGCATTTCACCAGAAGGGATTTGGAAGCGAATGGTCTGAACGGGTATCTTGTTTTTTTCTGCGCCTGAGCCAGCATAGTCATGCGAGGCATATATTTTGAGTTCAATAGGTCTGCTGGATTTAAATTTAATTGAGGCGGGCTTTTTGGGATTGTCGCCAACCTGACGTTTCACCGTAAAACAGGTGCTAATAAAATTGAAGTCTTTCATATTTCCATTCGGCGTTCCAACGTCGCCAACATAACCTGTATCCCCAGGCATTGAGCCCACGGCTTTCACGGTTCTACCACTCATGAATGCTTCGGTACCGTAGCTGCCGCCCACGGGATTTATACCCGTATAAGCAAGGCCACCAATGCCACCCATGTGAGCGCTTGCTGATTTCCAGACTCGACTTTCTGTTGAGCTGAATAGCGGCTTGTACACTGGGCCTCCAGATACAATGGTTTCCACCTCAATGCCAGCTAGAGCTTCCTTATCTAAGGTCATTGAGAATTCAGGAGCATACTTCGTCCAACCAAGCGCAGGTACAAAGGTTTCTACGGTGAGGGCAACTTGAATACGTTTTTCATCTTCTTCAAGCGGTATCCCGACCAGTGGGTTTCCAACTGCCTCGAGCGTTGCATTCCAGTTAGACGAGTCCCATCCAGGGTGTTTTGCAGGATCCCTTGGGCTACCGCTTCCCAACTCGGCAGGGTTACAACCCCATTTCTCAAACTGCCTCATACTCGGGAAGGGCGGGATATTGGAATACCAGTAACGACGCTTGATTATTGCTCCATCGCGTTCAGTTAGAATTTTCCGCTTATTGAGTTCATTGAGATCAATCATCTCAGCTGTTTTTCCGCCACTTTTAATATTCTTTGCCCCATTATTAACGGAGTAACTTCCTGCGTCATTACGGCCATCACCTGTGCAAATAAAGTGGAGGGCAATTTCGGATATCGTGGGAAATCTACCGAACCCCTTATATTCTAATTTATTGGCGCTGCCAGCCAACCAATCACTGGGACGCACTTGACCATGCCCAGGATACATCCCCGTTGCTACTGGCAGCTTTTTGGTATAATTCTTGTATTCCACCATGGTTGAATTTATACCATAGATATTGCCTGCGGAACGAATTGTGGTAAAGCGAGGCTGAGTGTAGGTGTAAAATGCTTTGAGATTAGGAACGGCATCAAAAACAGTTACTTCCTCTAACTTTGCTGTGGTATCTCTAATATCTCCTGCCACATCGTATTTGTCTGCGAGGAAACTGTCGTAGAGATTGGTGGTGCGGATGTAATCGAAGATTTCAACGAGAACTTGAGCGGCGTCGTTGCGGCCATTGAGGCCAGAGTACTTTGAAATAAAACTGCTTCCACCTGGCATGGTTTGATTAACCATTGTGTAGAGATAATCCATCAGCTTCGCATTGCGCAAGAGGCCTTTTCTACCACCAGCATCGCGACCAATGTCCGTAAGGCTGCTTGCTGGGTCTAATCTCTCGAAGTAATATGTGTTGGAGCCGCTCGGCGCTCCCAGCGTGCTGCAGAGGGCGATGGCATTATCAAATCCTGTTCTATATAAGGCACCTCTTGTTTGATCAGGCACAGGCCAAATTGCGATTCGGGGTAGTCCAAACATATTCAGCTCACTCCCACGACTGTGTGTAGTGAGGAAAGCTCTTGTTTGTTCAATGTTGTTGGGTGTCAACATGTCTCCACTGCCCCCCCATTTGAGTTCATTGACCTTGCGCCTTTTTCCTGTAAGTCCACTATCAAAGTAAACTTCATCCACATTGGCAAAAGGGTACTCGGAATAAGCGGCAGTGAGGAGAACTTGAGCGGATGTGTTGGCGTTTAGCTCATCAACGGCAAAGACTTTTGTGCCGTCTTGAGATCCGCCAGACGCAAGCTTTGGAGCTAGGTTATAAATTGCATTTTTATAGTTCATCGCTGCAGTTGTGGGAGCGGGATAGGTATCGGGGTGATAGGCTCCGCTTACAGGCGCAAACACACTGCTCAACGCCACGGTGGCTGGATGGCCTGGATAGCGCTGAAATTCATTGAACGCGGGTGGGGCGTCGGCCCAGAGGGCATCTCTCTGGAAATACACCGTTGGAACGGCCCAGGGGCTGGGCTCTCCAGCGGTGTTAATGTTGACCTTACAGGTTTCGTCGTCCGTCCAGAAAGCGACTCGGCCCACGATGGGATTTTCTTTGCTCGGCCCAACACCCGACCCAAGCCATTCTCCGCCACCGTCAACAACCCCAGTATTCCCATCGCGCAGGAAGTAGAGCCATTGAACGGGCATGGGGAGGCGCATATTGATGCCGTTGCTTGCTGCCGAAGTATTGACTCCGCTCACAGTGTCGCCTCCAGTAGCATAACCAAAATCGTTGCCTGTATTCTGGTAGAAGGCAAAGCCATCCACGGGACCGCGATCTGCATTGCCTACTGAAGCACGTGGATCAATCACGGGGAAGTAAACGACGCTGGTTCCATTCACTGAGGTGGTGACGGGGGCGTTTAAATCAACGTATTGATCAGGAAAGTCATCCCAATTGGGGAAATTTGCGTCCTCGGTGGAGTCTCTGCTGAATTGATGCTCGCCGTTGATACCTGCTTGATCAACGACCATGGCATCGTCTGAGTAGAGTTTTCTGCCCATTTGGAAGCCGCCATTTTGGGCATACACGCGCACGGCCCCCGGTTGGGAGGCCCATATTGTGTGCCCACTTCCCGTGATACCCTTTCCTTCGGCAGCCGCTTGCACCTGCCCGATGACGATATTGACAGCGTTGTCTGCGTATTGCTTGGCTGCGGCTCCTGCGGCATAGACGCGTGCCGATTTATGCTCTGACTGTCCGATTGAGAACAGCGACAGGATGAGGATCGTGGCGAGAGTGACCAGACCCAGAACCGAGATCAGGGCCAATCCCCGATTGTCCGTACGCACTAGTCCAAGAAGTTTCTGTTTCATAATTGTGTGCTATTTATTTCCTTATTTCGGATTTGATCAAACTTTGCGGTTTGAGTCAATGAAATTACAATGCAAATACATCGCCATCTTTTTTCGTGTGCGCTGGTTGACCTAGCCAAGTGCTTTTTCGCTCAAATTTGGTCGTTCAACTCCTTATTCCGATGAGTATTCAGCATATACAAAGCACGCAGCCGAGACTTGGCATTGTCTTGGGCTCTGGTATGGGGAGCTTTGTTGAGAGCTTCGATATCGAGGCCGAATTGCCCTATGGCGAACTGGGGGAGATACCCGCCTCGACAGTGCCGGGACACGCGGGGCGGTTCGTCTTGGTGCGGGCAAACGGCATTCCGTTGCTCATCGCCCAGGGTCGCTGCCATCTCTATGAGGGGCTGACGGCGGCAGAAGTGACGGCACAGGTGCGTGTGATGCATCGCCTGGGGGTTCAAATACTGGTGCTGACCAATGCTGCGGGGGCGATGCGTGCCGATTTTAATCCTGGAGAGCTGATGCTCATCAGCGACCATTTGAACCTGACAGGCACGTCGCCCTTGCTAGGCGGGCCGCACTTTCATGATATGGGTGAGGTTTACTCGCAAAGGCTATGCGGGCTCATGCGCCAAGCGGCCCTGGCTGCGAAGATACCCCTGCATGAAGGAGTTTATGCCGGGCTGCTGGGGCCGCAGTATGAGACGCCTGCCGAGGTAAGAATGCTGCGCACCCTGGGGGCCGATGCGGTGGGCATGTCCACGGTGCTGGAGGCGATACAGGCCCGGGCGCTGGGGATGGAGGTGCTGGGGATTTCTACGCTCACCAATTGGGCGACAGGGCTAAAAAATGAAATACTTTGTCATCACGATGTAATGGCAGTCGGCAAACAATCGGCAGCCAAGTTGAGCGGACTTTTGCGTTTGGTTTTTGGCTTGAACCTGAACTCCGAGACAGAGTTGGAGGGCTAGAATCCCCTTTCAACGCCCATACAAGGCATCGCGCAAGCGGCGATATATTACGGGTACAGACACAGGTGGCTTGCCTTTTTCGGCCTGGGCTTGTGCCAAGATGTTGCCAGCGTCTGCGCGTTTTTGTTGGGAGACTGCTTTCGAGGCTATAGTCGTCGCCGACCACACTTCAAAGCAGCGCTGGAGCAACTGGATAGGTTTCACCCCACGACGCAACAAGCCCTCTAGGCCCGAGGCGCTGCTGCGGCCCTCCACAGCACCCGTGCGCCAAAGACCGAGATCTGCGGCATCATCGCGCGGGACGAGACTGGTAGCGCTGCGCCAGATGATGAGCGCAAAGAGCACTAGGCCAGAGATGAATAGCCCGTGCATACCGTAGCGGCGGGCAAGCGTCATGATGCCAGCCTCGTCGCCGATGAAGGAGCCAAGATGGGTTTCATCGAAAATGATACGGGTGGAATCGCCGACGAGCCAGGCGAGAAAGCGAGATTTGGGTTCCTTACAAAGGGCTTCGTTGCTGAAGAAATAACTGTCCGAGCAAATGACAACGCTGCCCGTACCGAGGTTGCGTTCGAGGATCATGGCACGCTGGCCTTTGCTGGCTAACCATCGCCAGGGAGAAGGTTCCACGGGGGTTTTAGCCTGCTCGGCTTTGGTTTTAGCTACGGCTTCAGCATCCGTTTTTTCGCGCTTGTCGTCTTGCTCCGTTTTGTTGCGGTGGCGCTCGCGTGAGGCTAGCGCTCGCCGCCATTCGTCGCGGAAGTCTTGCTGGGGATCGTCTTCGAGGTAGGCGTCACTGAACCACTTGGGCATGTTATCGACAGCGACTGGCAAGGCGGCGCGGGTAGTGAGCACGGAACCGCCAGTGGATTTTGCAACGTAGGATTCGGCAGGTTTGGCGGCTATTTTTAATACTTCAGAGAGCGAGGTATCATGCTTCACGCGAATGCCATGTCGCTTGCGTGCGGATTTGAGTTTGGCTTCAGCGTTGTCTTTTTTGCTGGGTGGCCTGCTTGTATCCACAGGTTTTTTTTCTGGAGGGGTGGCGGCGGGTTCTTTGCTTTGATTCTCTGGGGCCGTAGGCTTTTTGGCTTTTTTGTCATCAGCCTTTTGTTTTGCCTGTTCTTGGCGGTCTTCATCGTCGAGTTCCTCTTCGGCTTCGCGGATGAGTCGGTCAAATTTTGCGCCATCCGAAGTCGGGCTCAAGGCGATCACCAACCGTCCGCCACCGAGCACCCAGCGCTGGACGGCTTCGCCATCGATGCCCTTGGGAGAATTGAATTGCCCGGCATCGACATTCATCATGATAAGGGTTTGGTTGCCCTTGCCTTGGAGCTTGTCGAGGCGCTCGAAGTTGCGCACCGTTTCCACATTGGGCAGGCGAGCTAGGGCTTCAAAAATGGCTCGGGCACCGAGGGGGTCGGAGCGCAGGGTGGAGTAGGTTGGGTAGCCATCCCCACTGGAATAACGAGCGCTGAGCACTGCGATGAATCCGGCCAGGGTGACTAGACCGACGACAGCCAGGGCGAGGAGTGCCCCGATGTGGCTACGTCCTCGGGCAGAGGCTTGGGGATTAGGCAGGGACGCGGGGGCTGGCATCGGAAACGATGTGTTGGTGGTTGTCGCGAAAGTGCTCCAGAAGCTCGCGAGTGACATCGTGCCAGCCGTACCAGGCGCGGTCGAAAGCTCGCACCGAGTCATGGAATAAGGTGCGCAGACGCTCGCGCTCGCGTGCCCTAAAGCCAAGCTCCCGGATGTAGTCACCGTTGCTCTTGCTCTGCGCGATAGCGATCAGACGTTGATCACCCAAATGAGCAAGAGTGGCGAGGAACAAAGCCCGCATCGCGAGTCGATAGTCCCCAGCATCCATTTTTTCTTGAGCGAGACGCAGCCATTCATTTTCAGGCAACTGCGAGGCAACGACATTGTCGTTTTCCAGGTTCACTTCAGGAGCGGGTGTAACGGCATCCACACGAGCCGCACGAGTCTGCCGCCACTGCCGCACGATCAACCCAACCAGCGCCACCACCAGCACCGCCAAAAGCCCCCAAAGTAAAGCGGGGAGCGACTCGACCCAGAAGCCATCGCCAGTGCGCTCGGTCGTGGGGTTGTCCTTACCGCGCATCTTGCGCAATATCTCTTTGATCCATTTGCCAAGGCTCTGGTCATACCAGTCGCCAATGTCTTTTTTGATGACGCCGAGCCAGCGATCAAAATCACGCAGCAGTCCCCCTAACCAACTGGTGTCGGCGCTGGCGCTCATCTTGTCGCGCGGCAGTCGCCATTGAAAAATATCCTGCTGCATGACTTCGCGAATGTGGGTGTCTAGCACAGCAGGATCAACGTTAGCGGCGCGTGGGGCTGTGCGCAATTCGGCCTTTCCCCCGGTGCTGCTGATGGCTAGGCAGGGCGTGCTGGCGCTCAAACAAACGACCCACAACATCGCGCTGGCTATGGCTACCGAAGGCCGTGCTAACTGGAATTGCACGGCGATGTCCTCGCCATTACGCCGCGATAACGAATAGAAACAGCGTACCGCATACATCGCCTTCACCAACGGCCCGACGATAATATACGAGACACCAATCGTGGCCGCGAGGCTGCCGCTGCTGAGAAGGATGAATGGATTTCGCGAGACCACATTATCCTCACCCGAGATGGATTTGGCGAGCACGCTCAGCAGTAATTCCCCGGCTAGGAGATTAATCCAGACGAGCATCCCCACGACGAGCAACACCAGCATGAGCCCATGATTCTGACCTTGGCGAAAGTGCGACTGCACCAACGCCGAGCGCACCACATCGCGCACTCGCCCCCCTGCTCGCAGAGTCGGCAGGGTCAGCACCGAGACATTGTGATAAAAAGCATACGCCCAGCCCAAGGGTAACATCGCGGTGCCTGCCAGCACCAACATCCAGGGAGCCGTGGCATGAATCATTGCCTGCGACGTCACGAGTCGCAGGCGACCTCGCCAGTTCAGCGCCACCGGGCTTCCTTCCAGGCGCAAATGACGGAGCAAATGCTCGGCAAAAACCGCATGGGCCACCTTCATGCCCCAATAGGCAATGGCCACAACCAGAGCGCCAGCAGCCAACCGATCCCGTGCGGCAGCGGCGCGGCTCATGTCACTGATGAAATGCAGCATCGCGCAAACGAACGGAGCCGTCCCGGCAAACCACCAGACCCAAGCCCACAGCGACACCCGACGAAGCAGTTCAGAGGCCTCCTCCACGGTATGCAGCAACGGCTTTTGGTCGCGAGGCTTGGGTTGCGGCATGGAATTGGGAGGGGAGGGAGGCGGTGAGTTCTGAGTGGATGTGCGTGCCCGTAATCGAGCTGCAATTCTAGTCAGGTGTGTCCCAAAAAGCCATTCCCTTGTCAAGGTGCATGAAAAATAGCTGTCCGGCAGAATCCCCACCCCAGATCACGGGCACAAAAAAGGCACCCCTGACATGCAGGGATGCCCAAACATCAACAACAACTGAAAACACCACTACCAACGGAAGCGCACACCCGCCTTATAGGCCTTGGTTTCATCGCCCTTGGTCAGCCCCACGCCAACGTCCATCTGCGAGAAGATCTTGTAGTAGGCACCCAGATCCAAGACTTTTGAGTCATACTTGTCCGCGCTGGTTGCCGTCAGCCCAAGTTTGAGTTCCAGGGATTCAGTCGCGGCGAAACGAATGCCCGGGCTGATGTAAACGGCACCATCGGAAAAGCTAACATTGGTTTTATCCGCCGAGAGCGAGGCGTAGATGCCACCGATCTCGCCCATGAGGTGGAAACGGTCGGTAATCGCCAAATGCCCGCCGCCGCCCACCGACACCGTGCTGATGTTATAGCTGCTGGGCAAGGCCGCGCCATTGCCCGTGCCCCAGGTAAAGGCACCATGAATGAAGAACGGGTTAAAAAGTTCAGCCATCAACGACAAGCCCATACCGTGGGCATCATCAATGCCAGCCGTCTTCCATTGCGTGTACTGGTAGAAGCCTTCGAGCGTGCCATAGGTCAACATGCTTTGCGGTGCGAACATGGCCCCAGCGGGAGCCACACCCTGCGGCGCATAACCGCCCTGCACGCCCTGGGGAGCATAGCTACCATCGCCATAAGTCGTGGGGGTATAACTGCCATCATTCGCCATGGGGCCAGGCACTTGCGGGTAGCCTGCATAGGTCTGTGGCACTGCGGGCTCAAGGCCAGCGCCTGCATCGGGAGCCCCCCATAGAGCAGAGGCTGGCAAGGGTAAGGCAAACAGAGTCGCGAGGGGCAACAGAGAGCGGAGGAGGAGGGCTTTCATATTTCTTAGATCACCATATATTTTGGTTTTATTAATAAAACACGCAAACCATTAGTCCGGCAAACTTTTTTTCAAAATTCTAGTAGCAATGCTGGCAGCACTCCGCGTGGCGAGTGGCAAGCAATCCAAAAGCCTGGAGAAAGAAAGCCGGGGAGGCACGTTTTCACTGCATGAACAATAACGACAGTTGGTTTCATTTTTTGCTCTCACACTGTTGCACTAGTCGAGAACGCTCCTACTCCAACAGTTGCCATAGCAGTTTTATTCAGTATTCATGACATTCCATGTTAGCGATATTTTACTCACCTTCCAAGACCAGCCAGCGGCTTAGCAAGTGGCTTCGCGCCCTGCTCTCCCCAGCGGTTGCCGTTTTACTGACCCACTGTGGCTCCACATCCACTGAAAAGGCCGATGTCATCGTCAGTGTCAAAGACCAGCGCATGGGCATTTACAGAAATGGTAGCCTTGCCGCGAGTTACAAGGTCTCCACCTCCAAGTTTGGCCTCGGCGACAAGCCCGGAAGCTGCTGCACCCCTCTGGGTAAACATGAAATCATCGCCAAAATCGGCCATGGACTGCCCAAGGGGGCCGTCCTGCACAACCGGCATTGGAGCGGCGAAGTCCTCAAACCCAATGCTCCAGGCCGCGATCCCATCGTCTCGCGCATCCTCTGGCTCGGTGGCCTGGAGTCAGGCAACCGCAACGCCGCCAACCGTTTCATTTACATTCACGGCACGGCGGAAGAGAACCGCATCGGCACGCCAGCGAGTTATGGCTGCGTGCGCATGAAGTCCAACGATGTGGTCGCCGTCTTCGAGAGAGTCAGCATCGGCGACACGGTGCTCATCACCAAAAATGATCTGCCATCTCAAGTCGCCATCGAAACCCATCACAAAACCCCGATCCCTCCGACTACCGCCCCCCTGGATGTAACGTCGTCCGCAATCGCCCACGCAAAAACCACAGGCTCCTCAAGAGATGCTGTGCCGACGCTGCCCACAAGTCCGCCCCACGCCATCCCCGTCAGCATCACGCCAGACGGGCGCGTCATTCCCATTCAATTGCCCACCTCCGTCCCCTCATCCACGTCGCCCACAAAGAAAAAGGGCGAACCCGTTAGAACAGGTTCGCCCTCAAATAATGGACGGCAGACGCTGCGTCTGCCTGTGACTCGGTCGGCCTAGACCTCTTCGCCCGTTGCGTAACGGGTGAAGCGACGGATCACCATATTTTCGCCCAGCTCGGCAATCTTCGACTTCACAAAGTCGGAGATCGTCAGGTCGGTGTTCTTGATGAAAGCCTGCTCAAGCAAGCAAACGGTCGCGTAGAACTTGTCCACCTTGCCTTCGAGGATTTTGGCCATCGCGGCGGCAGGCTTGCCCTTCATCTGCTCGGCACCGATTTCGCGCTCGCGCTCGACGAGAGCGACGGGCACGTCTTCGCGCGAGAGATACCTCGGCGACGAGGCGGCGATGTGCAGAGCGATGTCCTTCACGAAGTCGCGGAAGATGTCATTCTTCGCGACGAAGTCAGTCTCGCAGTTCACTTCGATCAGCACGCCCACGCGACCACCCATGTGGATGTAGGAGGCGACGATGCCTTCCTTGGTCGCGCGGTCGGCCTTGCCGTCCGCTTTCATGATGCCCTTCTTGCGCAGGATGGTCTCGGCCTTTTCCAGGTCGCCATCTGCTTCAGTGAGAGCCTTTTTGCAATCCATCATGCCCGCGTTGGTCTTGTCGCGCAGGGCTTTGACGACTGCTGCAGTTACTTCAGCCATAGTGTTGTGTCGTTTAAAGTGGAGATGTGGTTTTACTTCTTCGAGCCTTCTGCAGCGATGATGACGGGGTCGATCAGCTTTTGCAGAATGATGCGAATGGAACGGATGGCATCGTCGTTAGCGGCGATGGGATACTGGATCAGATCAGGGTTCGCGTTGGTGTCCACGAGGGCGACGATGGGGATCTTCAAGCGACCCGCTTCATGCACGGCGATGTGCTCACGAGCGGCATCGACGATGACGATAGCATCGGGATACTTCTCCATGTTGCGCACGCCTTTGAGGTTACGCTCGAGCTTGAGCTTCTCACGATTCAAGCTCGCGAGTTCCTTTTTGGACATCATCTTAAACTCAGGCTTCTTCTGGATATCGTCCAGGTAGGCCCAGCGAGCGACGCTTTTGCGGATGGTTTCGAGGTTGGTGAGCGTGCCGCCCAGCCAACGATGGTTCACGTAGAACTGGCCACAGGCTTCAGCAGCTTCACGCACGGCTTCTTGCGCCTGGCGCTTGCAGCCAACGAAGAGGATACGCTTGCCTTTGCGGGCGAGTTCGGCCAGGAAGTCAGCAGCGGTGTCGATCTGCTTGACGGTCTCAATGAGATTGAGGATGTGTATCTGATTGCGGGTTTCGAGGATGAAAGGCTTCATCTTCGGGTTCCAGCGCTTGGTCTGGTGTCCAAAATGGACGCCAGCTTCGACGAGTTCGGCGAGGGTCGATTGCATGTAGTGTATTGAAGGCCCAGTCTCCCACACGCTCTCTCACACGAGAAAGCGCTCGATCATTAGCCGATCTGGCAGAGCAGGCAGTTAGTGGTTCATTGCGGCTGAGGGAATCCCAGCCCCCCCGGAAAAGGGGCCGCGATTCTAGGGGAGAAGCGTTATTTGGCAAGCGAGAAAACCAAATTGAGATCGAGCTGAAAATGGATTGCCTGGTTGCTTTGGAATGCCCAGGAAGGCTTCACAATCTGTTGCTTGTATGGGTGTATACAGTAGTGCAGCGCACCTCTATGCCCCCTAACTGGAAGCTCACCCTCCCCCTGCTTTGTGCCCTCCTAGCCTCGAAGGAACTACTGGCCGCAAAGGCTGGGCCTCCCCTCTCGGGCTTAGCCAAGCGGCCTGCTTTTGCGGCTTATAATGGCGGCGTATTCCCAAAGACCGCGCCCATCCTCTCCGGCGATTGGTCGGTGCGACCAGCGTTTCATGGGCTGGTGTTTAAAAACCCCATCGGGCTGTGCGCCGTGCCGGGCAGCAATGACCTGCTGGTGTGGGAGCGCGAGGGCCGCGTGTGGCGCTTCGCTAATGACCCAAGCACCACCGAGAAGCGCCTCGTGCTCGATGTCTCGCAGCAATGCCAGGGCTGGCACGACAGCGGGTTCCTGGGCGTGGCGCTGCATCCGCAGTTCGCCCATAATGGGCTGGTGTTTGTGTATTACACCTGGGTAGCGCCGGGCACGGTAAAGGGCAACGCCGAGCAACAGCCCGCGACGGATTTACCCAATCGCGACAGGCTCTCGCGCTTCACTTGTGGTGCCGATGGCGTCGCTGGTTCCGCGAGCGAAACGGTGCTTATCGACCAGATTGGCGAGACTGTTTGGCACGAAGGCGGCGGGCTTTGTTTCAATCCTCGCGATGGCTTTCTCTACCTCTCGCTCGGTGATGATGCGCGCGGTAAAAACAACCAGCGCATTGATGGCGGGCTCTTCAGCGGCGTGCTGCGACTGGATGTGGACAGCCGGGGCGGCGCGATTAGCCATGCCCCGCTGCGCAAGCCTTTGCCCGTGGGCAGCGTGACCGCGAACTACTTCATCCCGAACGACAATCCCTTCGTGGGCAAAGCGGATGTCCTGGAGGAATTCTATGCCGTCGGACTGCGCAATCCGCATCGCATGACCTTCGACAACGTCTCGGGTCGTCTCTTCATCGGCGACGTGGGCGAGGGTGCGCAGGAGGAGCTGGATGTGATCGAGCCGAGCGATCCAGCGGGGCTGAATTTTCAGTGGAACCTCGCCGAGGGCAAAAGCAGCAAGCCCGTGAAGATCACCCTCGGCACCAGCAAGGGGCCACTCATCAGCTACCCACACCTCGAAGGTCGCGCCATCGTCGCAGGCTATGTTTATCGGGGCACAGAGTTCGCTCGAGATCTCGGCGGCAAGTTCATTTTCGGCGACAACGTCACGGGTTCCGTCTGGTACCTCGACGAATCTACATCGCCCCCGAGCAAGCATCTGCTCTGCACCATGCCCGATGGTTCCGGGCCGAATGCGGGGGCCAACTACTGCGGCCTGTCCTCATTTGGTGTGGATGCTACGGGCGAGATTTATCTCTGCCAAATGTCCAGCACGGCAGGCGCGATCTACCGACTCTCGCGCGAAGGCCCGCCACCGGTGGCCTTGCCGCGCAAGCTCTCGGAGACAAAACTTTTTACCAGCCTCGGCAAGCTCCAACCAGTGGCCTCACTCATCGACTATGAGGTGAATAGCCCGCTGTGGTCGGACGGTGCGGGCAAGTCGCGATGGCTTGCTGTGCCCAACTCGAAACGCATTGGCTTCCAGCCCACAGGTGCCTGGGAGTTCCCCGAAGGCACCGTTTTTGTGAAGCACTTCGAGCTGCCCAAGCTCTCGCCCGATGGCAAAACCACGACCACTGTGCGACTCGAAACCCGCGTGCTGGTGCGCGATGCCAATGGCTTCGTCTATGGCGCGAGCTATCGCTGGCGACCCGACAACAGCGATGCCGACCTCGTCGAGATCGGGCAGAATGCGAACATCGTCCTCGCCGCCGGAGTGAAAGGGCAGCCCGATAAAGTGCAGACGTGGTTCTACCCTGGGCGACAGGATTGCCTGACCTGCCACACCCGTGCCTCAGGTGGCGTGTTGGGCGTGAATACTCGGCAAATCAATCGCGCTCATCGCTACCGTGCGACTGGCGTCACCGACAACCAATTGCGCACGTTCACCCGTCTTGAACTCTTCGACCAAGCGCTCGACGATGCCGCCATCCTCGCCTCCAACCGCCTCACTGCGCCCGATGATTTGGATGAGCCCATCGAAGCCCGCGCACGCAGTTATCTTGATGCCAACTGCTCGCACTGCCACCGCCCCGCAGGCGTTCACGCCTTCTGGGATGGGCGGTCTGAGACACCTCTCGATGAAGCGGGCATCGTCGATGGCTTGGTCAATAACAACCTCGGCCAAACCGATGCGAAGGTGATCGTGCCACGCGATTGGACGCGCAGCATCCTTTTCAAACGCATCAGCGTCGCTGGCCAGCCGCACTCCATGCCGCCACTGGCCAAGCAACGCGTGGATAAAACGGGCGTCGGCCTGCTCGCCGAATGGATCGCCAGCATGGACGTTGAAGAAGATGGGCCGATACCCGAGGGCTGGACGGCGAGCACCATCGGCAACCACCCGCAAGCCCCCAGCGCTCGCTCGCGCAAGGGCAGCTTTTTCCTCGACGCACAGTGCCATGATGTGTGGGGCGTCGCGGATGATGTGTTGTTCGTGCATCAGGCTCCCCTGCTCGCAGGACAGATCACCGCGCGCGTCGTCAGCCTCACGCCAACCGATGCGTGGACGAAGGCTGGCGTGATGCTGCGCGAGAGTGCCGCCCCCGGCAGTCGGCATGCCATGATGGTCGTCACCCCCGGCCAAGGCAGCGCCTTCCAGCGACGCGAGCATAATGACCAAACGCCCCTCCACACGCCCGGCCCAGCGATGGCCGCGCCCTATTGGGTGCGCCTGCGCTGGAGCAAAACCGAAGTCATCGCCAGCACCTCGCGAGATGGCAAAACATGGCGACAAGCCGGACAAGTCTTTGTGCAATGGGACACCCCCATGCTGCCCGGCCTCTGCCTCAGCGGGCATGAGGCAGGCAAGATGTCATCCACCAGCTTCGATCAAGTGAAGGTCGAAGCCATCACCAGCAGCCCCTAGCCATGCCAAAAACGACGAGCCACGAGCCCATCCCGGAGTTGCAAGCCATCGTGCGCCAAACTCTGGCCGATCACGTCGCCGACAAGCTGCGCCGCGCCATCATTACTGGCGAGATGGCCGAGGGCTCGATGATTGGCGAAGTGCAGCTCGCGACGCAACTCGGCGTCAGTCGCGTGCCTGTGCGGGAAGCTCTCTTCGAGCTGGAACACGACGGCATTGTGTTCTTCGACAAGCGAGGCCGCGCCTGGGTCAAGCACTTCACCAAGGCCGACTACGCCGAAGTCATCTCGCTGCGTCTCACCCTCGAAACCATGAGCGTGCGCCTCGCTGTCGAGCGCCTCACCGCTGACGACATCGCCGCGCTCCAAGGCAACATCTTGGCCATGAACGAAGAAACCGATGCCATCGAGTTCAGCCGCCTCGACATGGAATTCCACGACCTCATCATGCGCGCCGCGAAACATGAGCGGCTCTATGCCTGCTGGGAGACCATGCGCTCGCAATTCACCGTGCTGCTCGCCCGTGTGCAAAAGACCTTCGTCGAAGCCAGCATGGAGGCCGCTCGCACCGCCACCACCAATGACCACCGCGCCATCCTCAACTACCTGAAGCGCCACGACGCGAGCAAAGCCGAGCGCACCATGCAGCGCCACATCGCCTCCTGGCGCGAGTGGGAGCGGACGCTGGTGGATGAGGGAGCGTGAACCTTGCGACTTGTCAGTGTGGTTGCGGTTTGATAGCCTGCGAGGTATGAAAATTTCCCTTTGCCAACTCGCAGCAGTGCTGCTCGGCTTCAGTTCTTTGGTGCATGGGGCACTGCCAAAAGCAACCGGGATAGCCCCTGAGCCAGGGACGATTTCCCTCGAAGGCGTGCTGCCGCAACCTGTCCGGCTGGTGGTTCGCGCGGACGCCATTATTTACTACCACGCCACCTTTGACAGTGCGCTGGGAAACATGGCGGCGGGCACCGTGGTCACGCTCGCAGGCTTGTCGGAGACGGGCTACCGCGTGCGTGGGCGGGCTCGGCATGGAGATGTCGCCGGCTGGATGAAGATCGCTGACTTGCAATCCAAAGACCCTCTGCTGCACGAAAAACTGAAGGCTTTTTACGAGCGGCAGAAGCAGATCTCAGAACTTGTCGGCAATCATCAAGTCGCCCTGGGCATGACGCTGGATGAGGTGCAGCAGTCTCTCGGTAAGCCGACTCGAAAATCCAGCCGCGTCACGGCTGCGGGCCGCGAGGACAAGGTCGAGTATGCGGTCTTCGAGAAAGTGCCGCAGGTGATGACGGGACGCGATCCGTATGGCCAACTGGTGCAGTCCACCGTGTATGTGAAGGTGGAAGTCGGCACCCTGAGCATCAGCTTCAAGTCCGGTGTCGTCGAGGCCATTGAAGAGACCAAGGGCAATCCACTCCAGGGCGGCGGGGTGAAGATCGTGCCGATACCGATCATCCTTCGCTAGCACCGCCTTACCCGACAATGCGCTGCACCATCCAATACAAGCCAGCGATGGCGATGAGCAGCGAGCCTGGCACAACGATGAAGCGGCGATAATAAGAGCCGCTGGTGAGCCTCGCCACGAGCCCAGTGCCTCGATCCGCTCCAAGCGGGGTTTTATCCGAGATCCAGAACGTCAGCAAAAAAGCACCTGTGATGACGGCAAGTTGGCCGCCTTCGACACCGACGTTGAAGCCCAGCAACCCGACAACTTGCAACGAGGTGGGCAGGTTTAGATCGCGCAGCGCCCCTGCAAAACCTAGGCCATGAATCAGGCCAAAACCGAAGACCACCAACAACCGCCAAGGGGTGTAATAGGGGCGGAAGATATTCTCGAAGGCGACAACAGCGATACTGCCCGCGATGATGGGCTCGACCACACTGCTGGGCACATCGACAAGCCCCAAGGTGGCCAAACCAAGGGTGATCGTGTGAGCGATGGTGAAGGCCGTGACCTGCCAAAGCAAAGGCCGCCACGCACGGACAAGCAGGAAGACGCCGAGCACGAATAAGATGTGATCCATACCCAACGGCACAACGTGGTGGAAGCCCTCGCGAACGAAGTCGCAGAATGTCTCCCACCACTCGCTGGCTTCGCTAGCGGGCTGGACGGTGCTTGCGGTTTGGGCGGTGGAGCCAGCCCCATTGACGAGATTGAGCGTGTAGCTTTCTTCACCAGGGAAGAGCACTTGCATACGCTCCACTGGCTTGCCACGCAGGGTATTCAAAAACAGCACGCTGAGGGTGTTCGATGGCATAGCACGGATGCGATAGCCAGCACAGCCGAGCGGCACGGTGCTCTGCCATTTCCCCGTGATGACGACGATGTCTTCGGGCTTCACCAAGGGGATGCCAGCCTCGCCTGTAAAGTCATAAACATAGGAGGGCTCGATGCGCCCTTGTGGCTCCAGGGCATACTCGACGTAGCGATGGGTGAAGTCTTTTGCCTTGGCCAACAGCACCTCGCGCTCAGCGGGTGTCTTTTTGTCGAGATCACTCTTCAGCATGGA
Organism: Verrucomicrobiota bacterium; assembly: GCA_031411235.1. GTDB lineage: Bacteria > Verrucomicrobiota > Verrucomicrobiia > Verrucomicrobiales > Verrucomicrobiaceae > JANOAR01. The sequence continues at coordinate 31,051 of JANOAR010000015.1, forward strand.
AGGCGTCGTATTCGGATCGGCCTCGAAGCAGCGTGGATCCACTTCAACGGTAAGGGTGTAGGCTCCACTCGCATCGAACGATGAACGCACGGGGATGTCGGGTATGGCGTGGGCGCTTGCTAGCAACGGCACAAGCAAACCTGTGAACACCAGCCCCAGGACGCTCAAAGCTACTCGGCCTACGCGCACACAGTAACGAAGGATTTGGCGGCGTGCGGGAAGAAGTGAGGGGCGAGCGGAGAAAAATGTCATCAAGGCATGATCGTGACGGCTTCACAGCTTTTTTCACGAAGAATCATTTGGTTCTTGCGTTGAATACCACAGATGGGTTTCCATCCACCATAGGACATGCCCGGGCGGTTCCGGCACACGTCTGTCAAATCCAATCCAAAATAACTATGAAGCAGATCCTCACCATCATCGCTACTCTCAGCCTCGCTCTGGGTACCTCCTACGCGGGTTGCGGCAAAACCACCACCGACGCGGGCAAGCTGAAGTCCTTCGACAAGGACACCAAGGCGCTCGTCATCGACGTGGATGGCAAAGACGTGTCCCGTACGCTTACCCCCTCTGCCAAGGGTGCAGAAGACGCTGAGAAACTTGTGGGCAAAAAAGTGACCGTCGTTAGCTCGCACGGTAAAGTTGAGTCCATCGTCAAGGGCTAATACCGGCAACGGCACTTTTACTCGATCACTGTCCAAAGATCGTCGGAGCCTGGAGGAAACTATCCTTCAGGCTCTTTTCGTTGGTGGTTGGAAGGGTTGATGGCCTGAAATTTTAGAGCCTCATGGACTCCCAGAAACTGCCATTGCGTGCATGTTCTCCAGCCATCAACTTCAAACCATCAACCCATGCCCCTCTTGTCCTCCCGAGACGCCGCCATCCGTATCATTGAAAAACTCGCTGCCGCTGGCCATCGCGCCCTGCTGGCAGGCGGCTGCGTGCGCGATGCGGCGCTGGGCCGCGAACCCAAGGACTACGACGTAGCCACGAGCGCACGGCCTGAGCAGGTGATCGCGCTCTACCCCGGTGCGCAAACGGTGGGCGCACATTTCGGCGTGGTCGTGGTGCGCAGTGGGGCGCACCATATTGAAGTGGCCACCTTCCGCAAAGACGGTGCCTACACCGACGGGCGACACCCGGAGAGCGTCTCGTTTTCCAGCGCCGAGGAGGATGCCCAGCGCCGCGACTTCACGGTGAATGGCTTATTTTTTGACCCAGCGACGGACTCGGTGATCGACTATGTGGGCGGCCACGCCGACTTGGAGGCACGCGTGCTACGAGCCATCGGCGTGCCCGAGCAGCGCTTCGCCGAGGATCAGCTGCGACTGCTGCGCGCGGTGCGATTTGCCACAGTGCTGGGCTTTGAAATCGAGCCTGTGACGTGGCAAGCCGTGTGCGCGATGAGCGCAAAAATTGCCAGTGTGAGTGCGGAACGCGTGCGCGAGGAGTTTATCAAAATCATGCTGCATCCGCAGCGCGTGCGTGGCTTTGACCTGCTCGTCGAGAGCGGACTAATGGCCGCTGTGTTGCCTGAGATCCTTGTTTTAAAAGGCTGCGAGCAGCCACCGCAGTGGCACCCGGAGGGCGATGTCTTCATCCACACACGACTGATGCTGAGCCTGCTGCCCGAGGTGGTATCACAGTCGCTGGTGCTCGCGGTGCTACTGCACGACATCGCCAAGCCTGCGACCCAGACGCGCGACGAAGACACAGGCCGCATTCGGTTTAATGGCCACGACAAGCTGGGGGCGGAGATGACGGATGTGATTCTGCGGCGGCTAAAATTCCCCAACCATGTCATCGCCCCCACGGTAGAGTCGGTGGCGAACCACATGATTTTTAAAGATGTGCCGAAGATGCGCATGGCGAAGCTGAAACGCTTCATGGCCCGCGATGGCTTCGCTGATGAGCTGGCGCTCCATCGCGTGGACTGCTTGGGCAGCAACGGCCTCCTGGACAACTACGATTACGTGCTGGCCAAGCAGGAGGAGTTCGCGGCTGCCCCGCTCATTCCCGAGCGCTTGCTCACGGGCCGCGATCTCATGCCGCTGGGCTACACCAGCGGGCCGGAGCTGGGCCGCATTCTGATGGAGGTGCAGACGCTACAACTCGAAGGCAAGCTGACGACGCGGGAGGAAGCGCTGGAGTGGGTGCAGGGAATGGCGAATGGCGATGCTGCGCCATGAGTCGCTGCGTGGGCGCTAGGCCTCAGCCTCACCCAGCGGCTGGTAGTTCAGCAGCTCGATCTCCACGCGGTGCCGCTTCCTCGGATCAAGGCTGACATGCGTGATGCTGCCATAGTCGATGCTGAAGTGGGCAGTCTTCTGCACTGGCAGATCGAGCAGCAAACTCAGGAGCGCACGAATGATGCCGCCGTGGCAGAAGACGGCAACGCTCTGCCCGGCATGGGCTGCGAGGATGCTCTGGAGGCAAGGATTGACGCGGGCGAGCAGGGCGCTAGCGCTCTCGCCGTTGGGGATACCCGTGGGGCTGGCGAGGATTTCGAGCCATTCGTAGGCGCTGATGCCGAAGTTCTTTTCCACGCCTTCCCAATGGTGCCCCGTCCAGTCGCCAAAGTCGATCTCGCGCAGGTCGGGCATGATCGTGGGCGACTGGCCACGCTGATCGAGCAACGGCTGCATCGTCTGCTGCACACGCAGCATGGGGCTGGCGTAGATGGCATCGAGCGCAGTGCTTTGTAAGTACTGGGCGGCGGCTTGGCCATGCCTCAGGCCGAGTGGCGAGAGGGCCATGTCGATGCGGCAGCCACCAAAGACTTGGTGGTAGCGCTCTTCGACTTCGCCGTGGCGGATGAGGTAGAGGTGCGTGGCTGGCATGGTCTAGGTTTCGCTCGATCCACGGGCCATGACGACCTTGCCGGTGCGCACGGTTTCGATGATCTCAAACTTGCTCAACATGCGCACGGCGGCATCGACTTTGTCGGTGTTGCCAGTGACCATGCAGACGAGGGAGTCTTCGTTGAGATCAACCGTCTTGGCGCTGTAATGCTCGATGATTTGCAGCACTTCCGTGCGGGTGGCGGCGGTGGTGCGCAGCTTGATGAGGCACATCTCGCGAACGACGGCGTCGCGGTCATTGTGCTCCTGGCAGGAGATGACGTCGATGAGCTTGTTCACTTGCAGGATGATCTGCTCCAGCCCAGCGGGGTCGCCGCTGAGGCCGATGGTCATGCGCGAGAAGCGGGCGTCGCGGCCCTGGCTGACGACGAGGCTGTCGATGTTGTAACCACGGCGGCTGAAGACGGCGCAGATGCGCCCGAGGACGCCGGGCTTGTTGCTGACGAACACACTCACGGTGTGGACGTTGATGTTCTCGGCTCTAGGCGCGGGCTTAATGTCGGCGGATGGGATGGTGCGGCTCATGTGGATTTAGGTTTGGGTGAAAAGGGTGGTTGGGGTTGGGATAGGGTAGAAATGAATGCGAATAAGTTCAGGTGGCAGCTATTTATGGGAAGTGACGACTGAAAATTTTCTTGAACCGACTCTGCCATCCCCCCTTATTTGGATTCGATTTATATCGCATTATCTTCTCTAAATCAGCCTCACTGAGTTCGATTTCTCTCGTAGTTTTATTAACTCGATTTTGAATTGAAACTAAAAATAACTGGAATCCTCCCTTATTCTTCTGCGAGGGATCCTGTTTCAATAGCTCCTCGTGCTCCTGCTTATTCAGCTTTATTCTACTTGAGCGAATACCAAAGCCCGCCTTCACCGTTCCAGAAAGACCTAATGCCTTTCGCAGCTTGGAAATCCCATCACCAAGTGCATTGACGCGACACTTCAGTCCCCATGCAGAGAACTCGCCACCAGACAAAATTACAGCTAAAGCCAAAGCAGGAAGCACGCATTCAAAAACTATGGTTAAAGGACTGTTCTGATTGATTGATTTAGCGCGTAATGAATCAATTCCAAGATCTTCATCGAACCTTGCCTGGAGTTGTGACGGCAATTGTATTTTAGCAAAGCGAATCAAATCATTACTGTGTGCTTCAATTTCTTCTTGGTCAGATGACATTAGATTGTGCTCACGACAATATGCGAAGGCGGTGCCATAAGCAGCGCGAAACATAAATAAAAACTCTGCAAGTTCCTCCAGAGAGTGAGGGCTATCAATTTCTGTCGAGAGAGTGACCTGTGTTTGCTTTTTCATTTATTTGGTGAATGCATCAAGTTAGATGTTTATTTCTTTTTCAAAATGACTATCCTATTTGAGTTTGTTCCATCAAGGTTATTTTGAATACCCCAGCAGTTAGCTGTCTTCGTGAATGCTTGGCGATTGATAATGACAGCATCAGCCTTAAACCCTGCCAGCATGGCGCTTTCAATCACTTGATCTTCCAGGGCAAGAGTGCCTTTCCTAATTTCACCGACCTCAAAGGCGATATATCCAGTTCGCTTTAGAACGCGATGAAACTCCGTGAATGCTGAGACAATACAGTTGATCCATTCGTCAAGTGAGGACATTTGCCAGACGAGTTTCTCATTTACTGAAAGTTCCGCAAACCAGAGTCTAAGCCAGTTGTCTCCGATGTAGTCCACCTCATTGAGGAATGGGGGTGAGGTCACAATCAGGTCAACGCTTGAATTTTTAATTTCGGGTGTATTTGCAGCAGATCTACTTAGTATCAATGGATTGACACAGGCTTTAAACGTTGATGGAAACGGATCCCTCAGCAGTTGTTTGCTTTTCTTCAATATAAGTTTCTTAGTGTCCCGGTATTCCGGGGTTTGCCCCCTCTTTTCATTGATCTTCCGCTGAGCACTAACGTAAGTCGCTTGATTTGGCGGAAGGGTATAAACGCTGAAAAAGCCACTACTGTGGCCAGTGAGCCGATTGCAAGCAACCATTTGGATCCAGCCATCAATTGCGTCAAAAGTTCCAGCTTTTTTTCGCTTAGCGAAATGGTTTTGCCAACTCAACAACTCAGAAAGAGTTTTTCGCTCGAAGAACACTAGAAGCTCATCATTGTCAGAAATAACTCTATCGTGACTTAGCTTTACACTCTCAAGCCGCGTTTCAATTTCTGCAAGCGTAGGTGGTGCTAGGCGTGGCTCTGTTAGCACTCGCGCCAGTGGATTCACATCGTTTCCAATAACGCGCCGACCCAGCATATTTGCTTCAATCAGGGTGGTGCCACGCCCCAAAAATGGATCATACACGACACCATCTTTTGTAGTTAGCCGCTTGATGAAAAATTCAGGTAACTGCGGCTTGTAACAAGCCCGATAAGAAATCTGATGAATTGAGTGCCCCTGCCGCTGCTTGGCAGTCCAAAACTCATTCTCGTAGACGGGGATGCTGGCGGCACCAAGACACAAATCACTTGATGCCGTCAGACGTGAAAAATCGTCAAAGGTTCTCAGGTCGTTGTGAAGGTTGGCAAGCATAGCAGTAAATAATCAGGCATCATCCAGCTCGTCGTGGGTCTTGCCCGGCGAGCGGTTGAGATAGAATTTTTTGAGGTTCCAGGCCGCGACCAAAGTCGGCGGAAAGGTGGCGAGGAAGCCGACGGAATCGAAGCGGTAGAAGATGAAGTAGGCGAGCTGCATGGAAGCTCCCGCAAGGCTCAGATACCAAAACATCGCAGGCACCGTCATCTGCCCAGCCTTCTTCGACGCCCGCGCCTGGACGATCCAACGCAGGCCGAACATGATGCCGCCCGTGAGGCCGATGATCTTCCAGGCGTTTAGCTCGAAGCGGGAAAGGAGAGAAGCGATGTCTGCTAAGAGAGGCATGGGGCGGAGGGACAAGGGATAAGGAACAAGTGACAAGGGCTTGAGGCAGGAATTAGAGCGGTGAAGGGCTGAGTTTGGCGATCAATGAGTTGAGCATTCGTTCGATTTCATTGCCTTGGGTTAGCAACTTGGGAACTAAAGTGACGGTGCCAAACTCCAGCTTCTGGGCGACTTCGATCTGAGTCTGTGATTCATAGAGCGAGCCACGCGCGATGCGGAGGAACCGGGCATAGTCTAGAGTCGTGCCTCGGCCTTGCCCCTCGGCAATATTGGATGGAATCGAAACTGCGGAGCGACAGAGCTGCGAGGTAAGGCCAAACTTTTCATCGCGTGGAAATGCCCGAGTGAATTCGTAAACCATGCGAACGAACTCCATAAACTTTTGCCAGACTATTAAATCCCGGTAGCTCTTGATGGAGTTCATAGTCTGGGGCGAGAAGTTGTATTGGGCAAAGGGACAAGGGATAAGGCACAAGTAACAAGGGACTGAAAACAAATGCCACAAATGGGGATCATTTGTGTGGCAGATAGGCTCAGCGAAATGGATTTGCCCTTGTCACTTGTGCCTTATCTCTTGTCCCTTCGCCCAGCGCCCATCCCCGCCCTGGACTAATGCTATGTCGATCCCGTCGGCTTCTCCATCTTATGTTTCGGAGCCTCCGTGATCATATCCTCCAGCGCGGCACCTGCGGGGATCATCGGGAAGACGTTCTCGTGCTTGATGCACTCGGCTTCGATGAGGCAGGGGCCTTCGTTGTAATCGAGGGCTTGTTGCAGGATGCGGGTCACATCGGCGGGGCGGCTGATGTGGAAGCCTTTGATACCGTAGGCTCCAGCGAGCTTCACGAAGTCGGGGTTGCCCACGAGATCGACGCCGCTCTCGCGGTTGTCGAAGAACAGCTCCTGCCACTGGCGAACCATGCCGAGGTAGCTGTTGTTGAGCACGATGATCTTCAGCGGGATCTTCAAAATCGCGGCGGTGGCGAGTTCAAACAACGTCATTTGGAAGCCGCCGTCGCCGGAGATGCTGCACACGATTTTCTCAGGGCAAGCGAGCTGCGCACCGATGGCCGCTGGGAAGCCGAAGCCCATGGTGCCGGCACCGCCGGAGGACACCCAGTGGTAGCTGCTGTCATTCTTGTAGAACTGTGCCGCCCACATCTGGTGCTGGCCCACGTCGGTGCAGACGATGGCCTTGCCCTTGGTGAGATTATAAAACTCGTCGATGACCTGCTGCATCCGCAGTCCGCCCTGCTTTTTATAGGCCAGGGGGAACTTCTTCTTGTAGCCGTCGAGATGGCTGAGCCATTCCTGCGTCTCCAGCGGCGCGATGTGCGGCAGCAGCTCGGTGAGCGCGGCCTTGGCGTCGCCGCAGATGGTCACGTCGGTTTTGATCATCTTGTTGTGCTCGGCAGCGTCGATGTCGATGTGGATGATCTTGGCGTTGCGGCCAAACATCGTGGGCTTGCCGATGATGCGGTCATCGAAGCGGCTGCCGACGTTAAAGATCACGTCGCATTCGCAGATGGCCTTGTTGGCATACGCGGTGCCGTGCATGCCGATCATGCCCAGCGCGAGCGGATGGGTCTCAGGGAAGACGCCCTTGCCGAGCAGCGTGGTGGTAACGGGGCAGCCGAGGGTTTCGGCGAGCTTGAGCAATTCTTTGTCCGCACGCGCGATCATTGCGCCCTGGCCAGCGAGGATGACGGGGCGCTTGGCATTGGCGAGGATGGCGGCGGCTTCGGCGATCTTGGTTTTGTCGATCTTGTAGGCTTCCTCGGGGTGATAGCCGGGCAGGTCCATCGGCTCGTCCATGACGCCCGTGAAGTTCGACTGGCTGATGTCCTTGGGGATGTCGATGAGCACGGGGCCGGGGCGGCCTGTGGTGGCGATGTGGTAGGCCTCGCGAGCGATACGCGGCAGGTCGTTGGTCTTCTTGACCAGGAAGTTATGCTTCACCACGGGCGCGGTGATATTGTAGATGTCGGCTTCCTGGAAGGCATCTTTGCCCAGCATCCAGGTGACCTGCTGGCCGCAGAGCACGATCATCGGCACGCTGTCCATCATAGCGGTCATGATGCCGGTAACGGTGTTGCCCGCGCCGGGGCCGGAGGTCACGAGGACGGCCGCAGGCTTGCCGCAGGCACGCGCATAACCATCGGCCATGTGAACCGCGCCCTGCTCGTGGCGCACGAGGACGAACTTCATGTTGGTCTTCACCGTCTCCAGCGCATCGAAGATCGGCAGCGCCGCGCCACCGGAGTATCCGAAGACATATTCAATGCCCAGGGCATCGAGGGTTTTGATGAGGGCTTGTGCGCCGTCGAGTTGTTCAGTAGGCATGGTGGGTATCGAGTGAAAATTGCGGTTTGAGCGGCGAAAATGCGGTCAATACATAAAAACGCAAGATGAAGTTTGATGTTTTAGGTGTCATTTCAGCATTTATCCACAGATCAGTCATCAAAAAATGGTGAATCATGGGCCATTATGAGTTCACATCGACATTAGCGCTGAGATTCCTCGATAAAACCCCAGCACTGCCAGCAGCCAGCGTTCTGGCGAACGCGCCTACGGCGATCCAGCACCATAGGCGCACTCGCCAGAGTGAGGCCTCATTCCCGAAAACATAAGGCGCGGCAAACGCCCCAGCAGGCCATTCACGGCTTTACCAACCGCGCCGTGGTGAAGATAAGCACGCGCTTGGCGATGTCTTGAGTGCCATCTTCTTTTTGCGGCACCAGCACCGCGATGAGGGCGCTACCACCGTCGGCGATGGCGACGGAGGTCTGTGTCTTCAGATCGTAGTAGCGGGGCATGGTGATGACGGGCTTGTCCCCGCCTTCGCCGGGAAGAGTCACCATGGCATCGTCGCCGAGATAGACGGTCAGTTCGGGAGCGAGGGTAAGCTCGATGGTCGTGCCGTCAGGGGCGATAACGGGATCCACTTCCATGCGTGCACCAACGGGTTTCATCTCGAAGGCGCAGGGGGTGGGCACATCAACACCCGAGAATGTGGCAGGCACGGCAGGACTGTGCTCCTTGCGGCCTTCGGCGGGTTTGAACTCGGTGGCGTAGATCTTTTCCAGCACGGACTCAACGGTAGCGCGTTGGCCTCCTTTGGTCGTGACGCTGAGGCTGGCGAGCGCGGTGGTGGTCTTATCTTGGAGCAGCCCCGCTAATACGCTGTGCCACTCCTTGCCTGAAGTGGCGGGCTTGTTGCCATGCATGAGTTCATTGGCCACAGCGGCATCGACTTGCAGGAAGTCGGTGGTGATGAGGATGTTGCCCTGAACTAAGTCGGCGGCGTAAAGTGGGGCGAAGGCGAGGAGAAAGAGGAGGGCGAGGGGCTTCATGGTGATTTTCGGTAATGGGTTATGGATGGAAGAGGAACTCGGTGGTGTTAAGCAGCGCCCAGGCAATGTCTTGCGTGCCTGTCGTGGGGTTCTCGGCGAGATGGCGCAGGGCGGCAGCTTGCTCGGTGGGCTGCGGGAAACGGTTGAGCGTGGTGAGGAAGAGTTGCTCGACTTTGCTCTCGGGGCGGGCGGCGGTGGAGAGCAGCGCAGGCGAGGCCGACACGTCGGCGATGAGAGGGCTGTTCATGATGAAGCGTGCGAGGGCGTGGGTCAGAGGGGCTTCGCTCTGGTCGGCCCACTCGCGGCTGGCTCGGCCTAGCAGTCGCAGGGGGTGCTCGTCGGGGGGGACTTGCGGCAGGTCGGCGCTGGTCTGGGCGGAGGCATGGCCTTTCGGCAGCCAGCCAGCCCAGGCATCCCACAGCACCTCGGCAGGCACGCGGCGCAGCAGGGGGGCTCCGAGGGCGAAGTCATACGGTAAGCCGTAGCCTCGCGTGAAGACCTCGCGCTGGTAGGCCTGGGTGCGGGCGATGATGCGCTGAAACTCGCGCAACCGATGGCCGCAGCGGATGAACTCCTTACCGAGGGCGAGCCTTGTGGCGCTGGGTATCTCGGGCCACCCCACCCCACCCCAACTCCCCTCCATGCCCACGCCCCCCATGGTGCTGCAACACTGGCCGTAGCCCTCTTGCTTCGTGTCTTGATGGAAGGACTCTTCGGGAGCACGCCCTTCGCTATATACTTTACCCTGCGCCGAAAGGTCGCCCAAGAGCCCTTCCCACACCCGTGCGGCAGCGACTTGGGCGAAGCGCGGATGGTGGCTATCGGTCAGCCACACCGCCACGTCGGAGTGCATCTGAGCGGCATCACGAGTGGAGGGGCCTTCGCCGAAGAGACGGTTATAGTCATCGAAGGGCGTGTGCCCGATCTTGAGGTAACGCGGCTGCACACGCTCGCCCGGCGTGCCGTTTCTGTATTTGTAATTCCATGGCAAACGCAACCCCACCGCCCCGCTGGGCGTGACGCTGATTAGCGAATTCCTGCCGCCCACAGGCCGTGCGCCAGGCACCAGAGGTCGCGGCTGAAGAGTCGGCGCAGGCATGGCCGAGGGCACGGGAGCTGCGAAGCAACTGGCAAACTCATACACCTGGCTCTGTGTCCAATCCGCATACGCATGATCGTGGCAGCGAGCGCAGTTCAAGTCCTCGCTGAGGAAAATCTGCGCCACATCCGTAGCCGTATGGGGCCAATCGCCTTCATTGCGCTGCATGAAGCCAGCAGCGGGATTTTCACCGACGCTGCCCTCCGCTCGAATCATGGCCGTGACGAGCTGATCATAAGGCATGTCCGCAGCCACGGCCTCACGCAGCCACTGAATAAAGGCAGCCTGAGATTGCTTGCCCACGTTGTCCTTAACCCGCAGCATTTCAGCCAGCCGACGGAAGCGCAGCTCAGAAGCGCCAGGCTCGACGACGAGGCGGTCAATGAGCGCAGTGCGCTTATCAGCTCGGGTGTCCGCGAGGAAAGTGCGCACCTCATCCGGCAACGGCAAGCGCCCCGCCAGGTCGATGCAAGCGCGACGCAGAAAGGCCGCATCACCGACTCTCGGTGGCACCTCCGGGATCGCAGGATTTTGATGCTTCGCCATGCCCGCCGCCTGGGTTTGCCGATCCGCCGAGATCGCCTTGTCGATATTCACGACAGCGGCGGCGAGATCGCTCACCGACTGAGCAGCAAAGGCAAGAGCAGGGGCGGAGAGGAGCGCAATGATGAGGCATTTCATGCGCGGTGCAACGGGTGAAGCCGCACGAGCTTAGGCGCACTCATGTTATGGCCCGTTTTTAGCGGTTGG